>JAHCBB010000002.1 GCA_019634635.1 Verrucomicrobiia bacterium | reverse complement strand
CCGAACCGTACGCGCCACCGGGAGTCTGGCCTGTGGGGACTCCACGAGTGAACGGCTCCGCGGAGCGCCCCACCGGCAACAATGCGAGCCACAAGGACCCCCGCGTGAACCTCACGCAGCCCGCGCCAATTCCCCGCCGAATGGGCCCTGCGCTGGGGGAATGCCCCCAAAACCCGGAGGATTCCGCAGAATTTCCGCGATGGCACCGCTGATGCTCACCATGGGGAGAAAGGCGTTGACACCAAAAGTGAGCGATCACTATCGTGCCCGCCACACAACTCCGTCACACACTCCAATTATGAATCGTCTCCGTAAACAAAAGATCAGCGCGTTCACGCTGATCGAACTCCTCGTGGTGATCGCGATCATCGCGATCCTCGCCGGAATGCTGCTGCCCGCCCTGGCCAAGGCCAAGGCGAGGGCGAACCGCATTGCGTGCGTCAACAATCTGAAGAACGTCGGTCTGGCGCTCCGGATCTTCGCAACGGACCAGGGCGGCCGCTTCCCTTGGGACATCAGCACCAATGAAGGTGGCGCGGCCGAGTACGTCGGCACCGCGGCCGCCATGTTCCCGATGGGCCCCGGCGTCCCCGCCGGTCAGGCCAACAACCCAACTTGGGCTGTCTTCGCCGTTCTCTCCAATGAGCTGAGCACCCCGAAGATCGTGGCCTGCCCCTCGGACAGCGACACCCGCATCGCCCCGAACTGGCTCGCGCTGGTCTTCTCCAATCAGTTCAAGGGGAACTCGAGCGTCAGCTACTTCCTTGGCCTGACCGCCAACGAGGAGAACCCCCAGACCATCCTCAGCGGCGATCGTAACATCACCAACAACATCGGGTCCACGCCGCCGGTGTTTGACGGTGGCACCGGCCCGTCCACCAAGGGCGTTCGGGTGATCCTGAAGGGTATCGGACCCCAGGCGTTGGTGAATACGACCTTGGGCTACAGTGGCAAGATCCACCAGAACGCCGGCAATCTGCTGCTGGGCGACGGCTCGGTGCAGCAGCTCACCTCGGGTCGTCTTCGCGAACAGGTTCGTGACTCGATCCAGAGCACGGGCGGCACGGAGGAGTGGATTTTCCCGTACCGCAACGGCCAGTAAGCCAACTCCTGCAGCCGACAGGCTTTCAAAGGGCGTCCTTCGGGACGCCCTTTTTTTGATCTGCTGAGACATTCTACAGAAGGCCGAATGCCCCGAGATCGCCCGGAATGAACGCCCTGACCAACCCCGACCTGTGGATCGGCCTTGCCGTGCTCACACTGCTCGAAATCGTCCTGGGCATAGACAACCTCATCTTCATTTCCATCCTCAGCGGCAAACTACCCGAGGAACAGCGGTCCCGCGCCCGGCGCATCGGTCTTTCACTCGCACTGGTCACCCGGATCCTGCTGCTGCTGTCCCTTGCCTGGGTCATCCGGTTGGAACGTCCGTTCTGGACCTTTTCCGTCGCGGGATACGAGCTCGCGGTCTCGGTTCGCGACGTAATTCTTGTGGCGGGCGGACTGTTCCTCCTCGGGAAGAGCACCTACGAGATCCACGAAAAACTCGAGGGCGACGACGGGGCCAAGACCCCGGCCCGGGCCGTCAGCTTCCAGTCCGTGGTGGTCCAGATCATCCTGCTCGACATCGTGTTCTCACTCGACTCCGTGATCACCGCCATCGGCACGGTCCGCCAGGTCTGGGTGATGGTCACCGCGGTGGGGCTGTCCATGATCGTGATGCTGGTGTTCGTGAACCAGATCGGGACGTTTGTGGAGCGGCATCCGACCATCAAGATGCTGGCCCTCTCCTTCCTGATCCTGATCGGCACCATGCTGGTTGCCGAGGGATTCCATCAGCATATCCCCCGCGGATACATCTACTTCGCCATGGCTTTCTCCGTGGGCGTCGAACTGCTGAACATGCGGGTTCGAACCGCGCAACGCGTGACCTTGCATCAGCCCTACCGGTAGGGACCCGTTCGAAGGTTGGTTCCGCCGGCCGCCTCGGTCATGCTGGCGGCACATGACGGTACAGGAGGTGCAGGCCGACGAGGGGCTCCGGCGGGAGGAGTTCCCGGTGGCCGGGCGCAAAATCTTTCTCGCCCACGCCGCCGCCTGCCCCCTGCCCCGGCGCGTGGCCGACGCCATCAGTGCCCGTGCGCGGTCAGGAACCGGGGACGACCAGGAGGCCGGGCTCCCGCCGGGGTACTTCAGTGACACCCGCCGGTTGATTGCCGGGGTGCTGGGCGCACAGCCGTCGGAGATCGCCTTCGTCGGTCCGACGTCGCTGGCCCTCAGCTACGTGGCCGCCGGCCTGCCCTGGAAACGCGGTCAGAACGTGGTGATCTATCACGACGACTATCCGTCAAACGTCTATCCATGGATGGCCCTGGCGGACCGTGGCGTCGAGGTGCGCCTGATGACTCTGCGGGAGCTGGGACGCATCCGGCTGGTGGACGTGCAGTCGCAGGTGGACGAAGCCACGCGTCTGGTCGCCCTTGCGAGCTGCCACTTCATCTCCGGCTGGCGCCTGGACTTGGAGCCCCTGGGCCGGTGGCTGCGTTCGCGCGGCATTCTGTTTTGCCTGGATGCCATCCAAACCCTTGGCGCCTTCCCCACCCCGGCGGGCTCCGTGGATTTCATGGCGGCCGATGCCCACAAGTGGCTGCTCGGACCCTGCGGCGCCGGCGTGTTGTACGTGCGCCGTGAGGTCCAGGACCTCCTTCAGCCGGTGGTCCACGGATGGCACAACATCCGGTGTCCGGATTTCATCACCCTCGACGCCATCAAGTTCCGGGACGATGCCCGACGCTACGAGGCGGGTTCCCAAAATCTGGTGGGCCTGGCGGGATTGCGGGCCTGCTTCGCGATGGTGGAGGACGTCGGTTTGGACGCCATCGCCGCAGACCTGGCATCCAAGCGGTTGTGGCTGGTCCCGCGCCTTCAGGAACTCGGCTGCGAGGTGCTGTTTCCGGATCCGCCTGCGGCCCATGGGGGTGGCATCACGACCTTCGCCCATCCCGCGACGGATTCGGTGACCCTGCACGCCCGTCTGGCGGATGCCGGCATCGTGACCTCACTGCGGACCCAGCGGGACGGCCGCCGCTGGATCCGCGTGAGTCCGCACTTTTACAATACCCAGGCCGAACTGGAGCGATTCCTCGAAGTTCTCGGGTAGCTTCCCGGGAAGTCCCGCGTGGAAACGGTTGGGGCGGTGCTTTCGCACCGCCCCGATCTCCGTCAATGGCTCCCGGGACGCAGATCGCGCCCCGGCTTCAGACACGGAAGCCGGACTACTGGGTCGGCACCGTCGCAATCGTCTGCAGGATGCGGCTCGCGATCCGATAGGGATCACCCTGGGAATTCGGACGGCGGTCCTCCAAGTACCCTTTGTAGCCGTTGTTCACGAAACTGTGCGGCACCCGGATGGACGCACCGCGGTTGGCGAGACCGTAGTTGAACTTGTCAATGGACTGGGTCTCGTGAAGCCCGGTCAGTCGCATGTGATTGTCCGGACCGTACACGGCGATGTGCTCGTTCTTGTACTTGTCGAATGCCGCCATGAGCTTCTCGAAGTACGCTTGTCCGCCGACCTCGCGCAGATGCTTCGTGGAGAAATTCGCGTGCATGCCCGAACCGTTCCAGTCCACATCCTTGCCCAGCGGCTTGCAGTGCCAGTTCACGTCCACGCAGTACGACTCGCACAGGCGCAGCAGGAGGTACCGGGCCATCCAGACTTGGTCCGCAGCCGTTCGCGAGCCCTTGCCGAAGATTTGGAACTCCCACTGTCCCTTGGCCACCTCGGCATTGATGCCTTCGTGGTTGATGCCGGCCTCCAGGCAGAGATCGAGGTGCTTCTCGACAATCTCCCGGGCGATGTTGCCCACGTTCTTGTAGCCGACACCCGTGTAGTACTCCCCCTGGGGCGGAGGGAATCCGCCTCCCGGCGGAAAGCCCAGCGGCGCGCCATCCTTGTAGAGGAAGTACTCCTGCTCGAACCCGAACCAGGCGTCCGGATCATCCAGAATCGTCGCCCGGGAATTGGAGGGATGCGGCGTCTTGCCATCCGGCATCATCACCTCGCACATGACCAGCGCGCCGTTGGAGCGGGCGGCATCGGGATAGACGGCGACCGGCTTGAGCATGCAGTCGGAGCTCTTGCCCTCCGCCTGGCGGGTGGAGCTGCCGTCAAAGCCCCACAACGGGAGCTGTTCGAGCTTGGGGAAGCTGTCGTACTCCTTGATCTGGGTTTTACCGCGGAGATTTGGAACGGGTTCGTAGCCGTCGAGCCAAATGTATTCGAGTTTGTATTTCGCCATGGATGGGAATTCAGAGTTGCTATGAAGTGCCAACGAATCGGCGGACCCGGAGAGCAGTCGGAATGCCGCCCTCCGACCAAGGTGCCCCCAGAGGCTTCATGGAAGCAAGTCGCTGTTACATCCATTTGAGCTTGAACAAGATGCAATGCTTGAATTTCCCGCGCATTCCATCGCGACCGAGACGGAGCTTGTTTCGAATCGCCCATCCCGGTCGAATCCGGCCAGCCGCCTCATGCTGAAGGTCAAAGACACCCTGCGGGCCACGGTTCACCTCACCTTCGATGGTCGGGTGATCAAGACCTTTCTCGGCCCCAATGCCGCGGACCGCTTTGCCAACGAGGTCCGGGTGTTGAAGCACCTGGAGGCCAGGGAGTGTCCGTTCGTGCCGCGCCTCCTGGACGCCGATCCCGCGCGACTGCGCCTGGTGACCACGAACTGTGGCACCCGTGTCGAGCACCTCGATGAGGCGCGATTGAAGGAGCTGTTCACGGAACTCGAGGCCTATGGGGTGCGACACGACGATCCCGAGCGGCGCAACGTGACGTACCGGCAGGCGGACGGCCGCTTCTGCATCATTGATTTCGAGTTCGCCACGCTCCTTCCGGAGACGCCTCCCGCCACCCCTGCATGAGTGACTCCCTGCCGCCCGCGTCGTCCTCGACGTCCCCGAACCGCCTCCAATGGTCTGCCCGGACCGACCGCGGGCGGATCCGTCCGAACAACGAGGATGCCTTTCTCGGCCTGCGATTCGACGCCCGGGAGGTGCAGCGTCTCGGGGGCTTCGGCGAGGCCACCACGGAACAGCACGATTACGTGTTTGCGGTGAGTGACGGCATGGGCGGTGCCAATGCCGGGGAGTTTGCGAGCCGGCTGGCGGTGGAGCAGATCACCGCGCTGCTGCCACGATCCTTTCACCAACAGGCGGCCGGGATGAACCCGGGGTACCCCGACGTCCTCGGCGACCTGTTCGCCAAGATTCATCGGGCGATCAAATACTGGGGGGGCAGCTATGAGGAATGCGCCAACATGGGGGCCACCCTCAGCCTGTGCTGGTTCACGCCGGGCTGGATGTACTTCGGTCACATCGGGGACAGCCGGATCTACTACCTTCCGGCCGGGGCGGGGGCCCTGCGACAGTTGAGCCACGACGACACCCACGTGGGCTGGCTCTTCCGGAACGGCAAGATCAATGAGCGCGAGGCGCGCACGCATCCGCGCCGCAATGTGCTCCAGAAGGCCCTGGGCGGCGGCAACCAGTTCGTGGACCCGCAGGTGGGTGCGGTGGGCTATGAACCCGGGGACTGCTTCCTGCTGTGCACCGACGGACTCATCGGCGGCCTGTTTGACTCCCAGATCGAGGAGTCCCTGCGCCAGGGAATCCCCGAGGCCGCGTCCCTTACCCGTGCGACCCGGCTGGTGGCCGATGCCGTCACTGCGGACGGGCGGGACAACACCACCGCGCTGATCGTTCAGATCGCGTAGTGGCCGGATCGGAACCATCGGCCACACCAAGTGAACAACGCTGTCGGAAGGCAAAAATGCCCGGGCAGCCAATGGCGGCTCACAGGCCGCCCTTATTGGCCACCCGGGCAGAATCCACCGGGCGATCCGGATCCGGCGAAACGGGCCAAGTCCCTGCAGACCAAGCTTCGGAACGGATGCCAGTGGGAGCTGCGACCCGGGAGCCAGAACGTGTCCGACCCCCGGGCCTGAGGGTGCCGGGGTCGTTAGTTCTCCCCCATCCCTTGGAAGTCGGGGTAGGCGTGGCACCCGTGCTCGCCAAGGTCCAACCCGCCAACCTCCTCCTCCTCGCTGACGCGCAGGCCGAAGATCGCTTTGACGATCAGGAACAGCACGTAGGCGAAGATGAATGTGAAGGCCCCGATCGCGACGACGCCGATCAACTGGGACATGAACTGCTTCGGTCCGGCCAGTTCTCCAAACATGCCGACCGCCAGCGTTCCGAAGATGCCGCAGACCAGGTGCACCGAAATGGCTCCCACCGGATCGTCAATCTTGATCTTGTCGAAGAAGATGACGGAGAACACCACGATCACGCCGGCAATCAACCCGATCAAGGCGGCGGACAGCGCCGCCATCTGATCCGCACCCGCGGTGATGCCCACCAGACCCGCGAGGATGCCGTTGAGCGCCATTGAGAGGTCTGGCTTCTTGAGGGCCATCCAGGATGTCAGGGCGGCGCTGAGTCCGCCCGCAGCGGCGGCGAGGCAGGTGGTCACGAGGGTCAGGGAAACCAATGCCGGGTCCGCGGAGAGCACCGACCCGCCGTTGAACCCGAACCAGCCCAGCCAGAGCAGGAAGACGCCAATGGTGGCCAGGGGCATGCTGTGTCCGGGGAGGGCATTCATCTTGCCGCCCTTGAGGTACTTGCCTAATCGGGGTCCCAGGATGATGGAGCCTGCCAATGCCCCCCAACCGCCGACGGAATGCACCAGGGTGGATCCGGCGAAATCGTAGAAGGGCGTCTCCATCGCCTGCAGCCAGCCACCGCCCCACTTCCACATGCCCGTGATGGGATAGCTGATGGCCACGAACAAGGTGGAGAAGATGAGGAACGGTCCGAGCTTGATCCGCTCGGCCACCGCGCCGGAGACGATGGTCGCCGCCGTCGCCGCAAACATCGCCTGGAACAGGAAGTCGGTCCAATAGGTGTAGCCCGCGTTGTAGGTGTTGGTCAGCTGGGCCAGCGGATCGGTCACCGTCACCCCGAACCCTCCAAATCCAAACCATTTCCCGGCAAAATCCTCCCCGGGATACATGAGGTTGAAGCCGACAACGGCATACGTCAGCAGGCCGATGCAGGGAATCAGGGTGTTCTTAAAAAGGATGTTGACCGTGTTCTTGGCGCGGGTGAGGCCGGACTCCACGCACGCAAAACCCAGATGCATGATGAACACCAGGCCGGCGCAAAGCATCATCCACAGATTGTTGGCCGTGAACAGCGGGTAGGCGGCTGACTCGGCAAAGGCCTCCATGCTGGCATGCTGGGGGGTCTCGTCCGCGACGGCCTCAACCACCTCCTCGACGGCGACCGCGACAACATCCGGGGCATCCTGGGCGCGGCCGGAAACAGTCAGGACTGCGGCGGCGAACAGCAGCAGCAGCAACTTGGGGAAACATTTCATGGAACTCACTTTCATGGCGTAGGTTGGATGGTTTCAGACTGCGCTTTCACCCTTCTCCTCCGTGCGGATTCGAATCGCCTCCTCCACGGCGGAGATGAAGATTTTCCCGTCACCAATCTTGCCGGTCTTGGCGGCCTTGATGACTGCGGCGGCGACTTCCGCCGCTTTGGCATCGGGCACCACGACCTCGACCTTGATCTTGGGAAGGAAATCCACGGTGTATTCACTGCCCCGATAGATTTCGGTATGGCCTTTCTGGCGCCCAAAACCCTTCACCTCGCTGACGGTCATTCCTTCGATGCCCACCTCGTGGAGGGCATCTTTCACCTCCTCGAGCTTGAATGGTTTTACGATCGCTTCGATTTTCTTCATGGCGTTGTTGGAAACGGAATCAGTGGCTGCCGGGGAGATTTCAACGCCAGCATCCCTGGCGAAAAACCCCTGCCGAATCGCAGCGCCGCTCCCCCAAGCACCGCGGATGCCAGCCCCAGGGAATCCCGGAGGACACTGTGCATGTAACCACTTTATCCAGAGCGGGATACGAAACTTTAAATTCTGGATTTGCTTCGAAATAACCTCGGCTCCGCTGTCGAAATTTGACCAGCCCCGGCGATTCGGTTCACCCGCACGGGAACGTTTACGGATGCACCCGTCGCGTTCATCAAGGGACCGGAGGGCGGCCCCCTAAAGCGAAGGGCGGTCCGAGCACCCAGGTGCCGCGGACCGCCCAATCCTGCCGCCCTATTGACCAGACAATCCAACCACGGCAGGACGCGGTAACCTGACGAACGGACTGCGGAGTTCAAGGGGCGAAATCGGGACGTTTGCATCCGGGATCGGGATCGAAGCCGGGGCCGCGGCTTGATGCGGCCGCAGTCCCCGGTACGGTGGCGGCGGAATGAGTTTCTCCGATGTGTTCCGGACGCTGCCGCTGACGGACTTGCTCCGCCGGGCCCGCGAGGCGGACGCCGACGCGGTTCGTCGGGTGATGACCGCCGGCCCCGCCAGCCTCAACGATTTCGCCACGCTGCTGTCGCCCGCGGCCGGCGATCAACTGGAGGCCCTCTGCATCAAGGCCCAGACCCTCACGCGCCAGCGGTTTGGGCGGGTCATCCGGCTGTTCGCCCCGCTCTACCTCAGCAACGAGTGCATCAACAATTGTGCCTACTGCGGGTTTTCCCGGGATCACCCGATCCTGCGGGTGACCCTCCAGGTTGAGGAGGTCGTCCGCGAGGCGCGAGCCCTGTCAGACCAGGGATTCCGCAACGTCCTGCTGGTGGCCGGGGAACATCCGCGATTTGTGTCCAACGGGTACCTCCGGGACTGCGTTCAGGCATTGCATCCGCTGGTGCCCTCCATCTCGCTGGAGGTTGGGCCCATGGAGACCCCGGATTACGCGCCCCTGGTCACCGCGGGAGCGGAGGGTCTGGTGGTGTACCAGGAGACGTACGACCGCGACGTGTACGCGCGGATGCACACCGCGGGGCCCAAGCGGGATTTTGACTGGCGGCTCGACTGTCCCGAACGGGCCGCAGCGGCCGGATTCCGCCGCCTCGGAATTGGCGCGCTGCACGGTCTGGCCGACTGGCGATTGGAGGCCCTCGCCACGGCGGCGCACGCCGCCCACCTGCTGCGGCATTGCTGGAGAGCCATGCTCACGGTGTCGGTCCCACGGTTGCGTCCCTGCGCGGGCGCGTTCGAACCCCTGACGCGGCTGGACGACCGGGAACTCGTCCAGTTGATCACCGCATTCCGTCTGTTTCTTCCCGATGCAGGACTGGTGTTGTCCACCCGCGAGCCGGCCGCCCTTCGCGACGGCCTGCTGCCGTTGGGCATCACCCATGCGAGTGCCGGAAGCCACACGGAGCCCGGCGGGTACACCGGGGCCGGACGCGACCAGGTGCATCGGACCGTGCGCGGTCGCATCGTGGAATTGGAGCCGGGCGCGGCCTTCACGGCGGCGGGCCCGGCTCAGGGCACGACGGCCACCGGCCAGTTCGAGATCGCCGACGACCGCAGTCCCGCGGTGTTCGCAGCGCAAATCCGCCGGCTGGGCTATGAACCGGTGTGGAAGGACTGGGACGCCGCCCTCTGCGCGTGACGCCGCAACCCGCGACCGGCATGCCCCACGAATTCAAGACCACCCGGCGCGTCGAGTTCTCCGACACCGACCTCGCGGGAATCGTCCATTTCTCCCGGTTTTTCCAGTACATGGAAACCATCGAGCACGCGTTTCTGCGCTCGCTTGGGTTCTCCGTCGTGTTGCGGCAGTTCTCGCCGCCGCGCGGGTTTCCCAGGGTGCACGCCGCATGCGACTACCGGCGCCCGCTCCGATTCGAGGATGTTTTTGAAATGCACCTGAGCGTGACGGCGAAGACCGTCCGGTCGTTGTCGTATGAGATCCGTTTCACCCGCGTGGATCCCGGTCCGGTCGAGGAGGTGGCGGTCGGGAAGCTCGTGGTCGTGTGTGTGGAGAAACCGCCCGACGGTCCGATGCGGGCCGTGGAACTGCCCGCGGATCTCGCCGCGCTGCTCGACGTGGCGCCGGCCACAGCCGCCCGAGCCGCTTGACCAGCAACCGTTCAAGATGCGCCTCGGAGTTCCGCCAGCAGGACGTCGAGGCGGGCTGCGGAAACCGGCAGGACCGTCCCCAATTCCTGGGCGAAGACCGAGACCTTGAATTCCTCCAGCATCCCAAGGAACTCCTCCCGCCGCCGGCGGTCGTCGTCCGAGACCGGCGGCGACGCCATCAGCCGGGATGCCGCCGTCTCGTAGGGCGCCAGCAACCGGATTCGCTCGGCGTCCCGCGCCGGCTGCTGGGCCGCCCGTTCGAGTCGCAATTGAAGGGCCTTGAGATAACGCGGCAAATGCACCAGACGGTCCGGAGAGGTCGCTTCGAGAAACCGGGGTGGCATCAGGCGATCCAGCTCGCGCTGGACGGCCGTGATCCACGGACGTCCCGCTGTCGCCGGGCGTGGCGGGGGCGCGGACGCGGGGACCGCCAATGGGAGCTGGCTGAGATCGTTGAGAGTCCGTGGACGCGCCGCGGGGGTCGGCGGCCCGGCTCCCAACCGATCCAGCAGTGATTTTCGGGCCGCAAGGATCGAGCCGACCGTACGGATCAGTCGGGGCGCCGCCTCACGCAATTGCTCACGGGACGCAAGCACGGCGGCATCAAATGCCGTCCGCGTCAATCCGGGCGGCGCCTCGGCCGGCAGCACCTGCCGCCGGATATGGTCCATGGCGGTTTCCCGGAGGACATCCGCCGTCGCCGGTGAGCCGAAGCTGTGATGCAGGCGGTCCAGTCCCCGGAGATCCTTCTCCAGCCAGGCCAGGTCCTTTTGAAGCGACCGTTCGACCAGCCGCTGGAACCCATCCCGGCTTGCAGCGCGGGCGGACGCCGCCGTCCGAAACAGGCGCACATGCACGCACCCGCCCTCAAGCGACAGCCCTGGATATGCGGTGGGAATCCCCGGTGCGGCCTGGCCGCCGTCCACCGATTCCGGCAAATCTCCGAAGGTCCAGCCCGGGACATCCAGCCGTTCCCATTCGTGGGTCAGCCGTTTCCAGGCCGGTGATTCCGCCGGAGATGCCGGTCGCACGGTGCCCACCAGACGACGCAACTCCCGCGGGTCGCGTCCGGCGCCCAGCACCCGGCCATCCGCATCCACCGCCTCGATGCGCGGACGCAAATGACCGGGCACCGACTCCGGCCTCCAAGCCTCCGGGGGCACCCCGACCCCACACGCGCGGTGAAGCCACTGTCCGAGTTCCTCACACAAAGATCCCGCCGCGGGGCGCAAATCGCGTACGATGGCCTCCACCTTTGGCGGGAAGGGTTGCAGCGCGCGGCGCAGGGATTTGGGCAGCGACGCCAGCCATTCGGAGACCAGCGAAGCCCGCAGGCCGGGAACCGCCCACTCGAGCGCCGAAGGGGGCACCAGGGGAAGCAGCTCTGCCGGCACTTTCAGGGTCACACCGTCCCACGACTCTCCCGGAGCATACGCGTAAGTGACCGGCACCGGATGCCCGGCGACCTCAATGCGATCGGGAAAGGCATCCGCGTCAAATCCCATCTCCCGCCCGTCCGTGAGATCTGCAACGGTCGCGCACAAAAATCCGGGGCCGGAGGCGTCACGAATGACCCGGTTCAGCTCGGAGACGGAGGAGACCCCGGAAAGGCGCGCAGCGTAAAAATGATATAGGGCCTCGCCGGGATCGCGGGCATCACCGAGGCGCACCCGGGTCTGCCAGTCCTCCACGCACTGGCGGATCTTCCGGTTGTGTCCAAGAAACGCGTACTGGGGCGGCAGCGGGGAGTCCCCCGGGGCTTCGTCCAACGCCTCATTGCCCCGGTCCCGCGCCGGCGGGAGCAGCGACTCTCCGACGAGCGCTTCGCGGATGAAGATCGCCGTGGCCTCCGCAGGCTGCAGGTTGCCGTACGCCACCGCGCGCCGCAGCACCTCCAGTCCCTGGAAATGGACGATTTCGTCCACCAGCACCCGGCCGGCGCCGACGCTCCAGCGCGGGTTCTGGTGCGTCGTCCGGCACAGGTGGGGTGCCAGCCCGACGATCCACCCGGGCTCGATGCCGGCGAGGGTTCGCGCAAACCGCTGCGAGGTCTCAACGATCTCGCCCGCCATGATCCAGGCCGGCTGCCGTGTCTTCTCCGCTTGCACCGGCTCTCCGGACTCAACACCGCGTCCCCGATGGGCACGGGACCCTTTTGCGGCCGGCTCGGATCGCTCAAACAGCACCGAACCTGGAAAGACCTGCACGGCCCGATTCCCGGTGCCGGTGTAGGCATTGCGCCCGGTGCGCATCGCCACATGCGCCAGCAGGCCCGAAAGGATGGCCCGGTGGATGGCCTCCCCGGACGCACCGCTGGCGTTCAGGTTCACCGTGCCCAGTTCCTCCAGCGCCCCGTGCAACTGCGCATGCAGGTCCTGCCACTCCCGCATCCGGACATACGAGAGGAAGTGATCCCGGCAGAACCGCCGACGCTGCCCCTGGCCGGGCAGGGATTTCCACGCGTCATGAACCCCGTTCCAAAGATTCAACAGCGTGAGGAAGTCCGAATGGGGGCTGAGGAAGCGCCGGTGGGCGGCGTCCGCCATCTCGCGCTTGTCGAGCGGACGCTCCCGCGGATCCTGGATGGCGAGGCCCGAGGCGATGATGAGCAGTTCCCGGGTCGCGTGCTCCTGTTGTGCCTGGAGCAGCATGCGACCCAGCGTGGGATCAATCGGAAGCCGGGCGAGGTCGTGTCCCAGGGCGGTGAGCCCGCGGACCTCGTCCAGGGCGCCCAATTCGATGAGCAATTGGTAGCCCCCCTCGATCGCGGGGGCAGAAGGCGGGTTGACGAAGGGAAACGTCTCAATGTCCCCGAGGCGGAAGGCCTTCATCCGGAGGATCACCTCGGCAAGGTTCGCCCGCTGGATCTCCGGCTGCGTGAAGGGCGGCCGCGAGGCGAAATCTTCTTCGGAGTAGAGCCGGATGCACACGCCCTCCCGGACACGCCCCGCGCGTCCCCGGCGCTGGTTGGCGCTGCTTTGCGACACCGGCTCCACCGGAAGCCGCCGGGTTCGCGTCCGCGGATTGTACCGGCTGATGCGCGCCAGTCCGGCATCCACCACAAACCGGATCCCGGGGAGCGTCAGGGAGGTCTCCGCAATGTTCGTGGCGAGGATGACCCGGCGGTTTCCGGAAGGCGTGAACACCCGCTGCTGGTCGCCCGCGCTGAGACGCCCGTAGAGCGGCACAATCTCCGCTTCGTGGCCGCAGCGTCCCTCCAGGAGGTCCCCGGTCTCGCGAATGTCCCGTTCGCCCGGCAGGAACACCAGCACGTCCCCCTCGACGGATTCGTTCAGCACGCCCTCCACCGCCTGCACCGCCGCCTCGATGCAGGTGACTTCGCCGCGCTCCTCCGATCCGGAGTCCGGGGGAGCGTACCGTACGGACACCGGATACATCCGTCCGGACACCTCGATCACCGGGGCGTTGTCGAAATGGCGTGAGAACGCGCCGGTGTCGAGCGTTGCCGACGTGACGATCACCTTGAGGTCCGGACGGCGGCCCACGAGCCCTTTCAGGTGTCCCAGCAGGAAGTCAATGTTGAGGCTGCGCTCGTGAGCCTCGTCAATGACGAGCGCGTTGTAGCCGGTGAGCAGCGGGTCCCCCTGCGCCTCTGCGAGCAGGATACCGTCGGTCATCAGTTTGATGAACGTTTCCGGACCCGTGCGGTCGTCGAACCGGATCTGACAACCGACCTCGCGTCCCCACGGAACGTCCAGTTCGGCCGCCAGACGCCGCGAGATCGAAAGGGCGGCGACGCGCCGCGGCTGGGTGCATCCCACCCGGGCCTCGATCCCCAGCCCGGCCTCCAGGCACATCTTGGGCAGTTGTGTGGTCTTCCCGGATCCGGTCTCGCCGGCCACGATCACCACGGGATGCCGCCGGATGGCCGCGACGATCTCCTCACGGCGGGCGGTGATGGGCAGGTCCGGCGGATAGGTGACCACCGGTGCATTCGCGCGACGCCAGGCGCAACGTTCCGCCGAATCCCTCGCCTGGGCCAGCAGGCGCTCCAGCACGGCATCGTGCCGGGCCGGATGACGCTCATCCCGGAACAGCCGGGCCGCCCTTGCGCCCAGTCGCACCCAGTCGGCCAGCAGGCAGCGCGGCAGGAGAGACTTCAATTCCTGGACCCGGGGATCGGACATGGAGTTGCACGGAAGACCGGCCGGCGCAGCGAAATCCGCGTCACAGCCCCCGGGTCCCCTCCTTCTCCACGAGCACATCGAGATCCAGGAAGACCTGCTGCCCGAGCCGCTCCTCGAGCGCTCTCCGTGCCCCGATGCCGATGGATCGAATCCTGCCCGCGCCGACCCCGATCAACATGCGCTGATGCCGGTCGTGGTGGGTGAGGATTGCCGCCTTGATGTGCAGGTAGGGCCGGCCATCCCGGGTGACCGCAGGTTCCACGGAATCGAGCTCGATGGTCGTGCGGTACGGAATCTCCTCACCCGTCTGGAGGTACACCTGCTCGCGGATCAGCTCCGCAATCTCAAAGTCCCGGTGGGCGTTGGTGACCTGGTCCACCGGATAGAGGGGCGGATGCACCGGCAGGATCCTCAGGAGCTCCGCGACGAGGAGTTCCAGCCCGAGGCCCGTGCGCCCCGAGGCCTCCACCACCGCGGCATACGAAGTGGCCCGCGCCTGCCACGCGGCGAGCGCCGGACGCCGTCGCAGGTCGGCCTTGTTGAGACACAGGACGCGCGGCGGCAAAATCCCCTGCAACGCCTCGAGCACCATCAGCTCCTCCTCGCCCGGCTCGCGCGACGGATCCACGACATGCACCACGACATCAATGCCCTCAAGAGCGCTCCGCGCCCGGCCATGAAGCTCATCCACCAGCCGGCTGGACCGCGTCTTGAAGAATCCGGGAGTGTCCACCAGCACCACCTGTCCCCCGGGGCGGTGCACAATCCCCTGCACCGGGTGGCGGGTCGTCTGAGGCTTGGGGGTGACGATGGAGATCTTTCGTCCCACAAGAGCGTTCAGCAGCGTGGACTTCCCGGCATTGGTGCGCCCGACCAGGGCGGCGAGACCGGCGCGAAACTCAGGATCCATGGGCGGCGGGAGTGCGGCAGCCGGTCCGGCTCATCCTTTGCGGGTCAGCCGCTTCAAGGCCTCGGCGGGCGCGTCCACCAGCGCGGCGGTGACCTCGAATCGGGTGACCCGGCTGGAGGGCAGCCGGAACTTCAGGTCGCGAAACACCCGCTCGCACACCGTCATCAGCCCGCGGGCACCGGTGCGTTCCGACGCCGCCAGCTCCGCCAGGCGCCGCAGTCCGTCATCCCGGAATTCGCAGGTGATGCCGTAGGCGGCAAAGGCGCGCTCGTACTGGTGGATCAGGCTGCTCTCGCTCTTGCGCAGCACGTCAAACAGGTCGTCGGTGTCAAGTCCGTGGCATGCGACACGGACCGGCAGGCGCCCCACGAACTCGGGCTCGAGTCCGTAGGCAATGAGATCCGAGGTGGCCACCCGCGCAAAAAACCAGTCCGGATCCGCCCCGCGGGGGATGCGCGACGCGGCGTCCGCGCGGACCAGGCTGCCCGCCTCGAGCCGGCACCGGATGGCCTGGTCCATCCCGGAGAACGCCCCGCTGACGATGAACAGGATGTGCCGCGTGTTGAGGGTCTCCGCAGTCGGGGCCCCCCCGCCGCGCATCGCCGACATCGCGGCCTGGAGCTGCCCGGTCACGTCGTTCGGCGACACCAGCGGCACATCCCCGTCCTCCATGAGCTTGAGGAGGTTGGTCTGCACCCCCCGTCCGGAGACGTCCCGTGTCCCGGCCTCCCCCCGCGTCGCGAGCTTGTCCACCTCGTCGAGATAGATGATCCCGTGGGCCGCACGCCGGGTGTTCCCGCCGGCCTTGCGCACCAGATCCCGCACCAGGTCATCCACATCCCCACCCACATAGCCGGTCTCGCTGAACTTCGTCGCATCCGCTTTCACGAACGGCACCCCGATCAGCTCGGCGGCGGACCGGATGAGGTGGGTCTTGCCCACGCCGGTGGGGCCGAGCAGCAGGACGTTCTGCTTCTGATAAAACGGCGCCTCCGCACCCTCGAGACACAGCCGCACGTGCTGGAAGTGATCGCAGAGGGCGACGCTCAGGACCTTCTTGGCCTCGGTCTGGCCGATCACAAAGCGTCCGAGATGGCGGGCGATGTCCGCCGGCTTGAGGTTGAAGCTGAACTCCTCCGGGGGCGCCGCGGTGGCGGCCACTCCGGGCTTGGACAGCGATGTCTCTTCCCGCCGGCGCGGACGGGGCAGACGTCTGGGAATCCCGTGTGTGACCGGTCCCATGGATCCTTCAAGGACCGGCGCCGCGTTGTCGGAGGGTGCAACCACGCGGCCATCATGCACCGGAAAAGGCCGGTTGTCGGGCACGAATTGGCACCCGAAGGGGCGGGGTTTCGCCGGGCCGTCTGCAAGTCCCGCCAACCGACGCGAGGGAACTCCACCCCACCAGGGTCGGAGTCGCATCGCTCCCGGCAGGGAACCGGGAGGCGCCCTGGGAGGCGCCGTGCGCATCGCCCGCTTGCACGGAAGCGGACGTCGCCCCAGCCTTCGCGGCGCGTTCATGAGCGTTCCCGACCGTTACCTGCCACCGCCGCGGATCGCCCCGCCGCTGGACCCGCAATTTCGTCCGGCCGTGCTGGCGGCCCGGGCCTTCGCCGTCGAGGCGACCGAGCCCGTGACCCTGGCCCTGGAGCAGGCGGACGGCTCGGTGTGCCACCATGCGATGAACGTGCTGGAGGCCGGGCATGCCGACGTCGCTGCCAACCCTTTCTTCGTCGAGCGACTCGCCAAGTTCCTGCTGTGGTCCCGGGGCGGATGGCGCCTGCATGTGGCGGGACCCGAACCCCTCGCGGAAGCGCTGCAGCAGCACTACGCCGGGACGCCCACCGGGCGCTTCGACTCGGAGATCATCGGACGGCGGATCTACGATCATCCGATCGAGGTGGTCGCCGTGAAGTCGGTCGGCGCCCTGCCGCCGCCCCGCGCCTCCAGCGCGCCGCTCGGACGGCATCAGGACGGCTGCCGCATTGGATTCGACCTCGGCGGCAGCGACCGCAAAGTCGCCGCGGTGCGGGACGGCATCTGTGTGTTCAGCGAGGAAACGGTCTGGGACCCCTACTTCCAGAAGGATCCCCAATACCACTTCGACGGCGTCATGGATTCCCTGCGCCGGGCGGCGGCGCATCTACCGCGGGTGGATGCCATCGGCGGCTCTGCAGCAGGTGTATACGTCAACAACCGGGTGAAGGTCGCCTCGCTGTTCCGTGGCGTGTCACCCGAAGCATTCGAGTCGCGGGTCCGCGACCTTTTCCTCGAACTGCGCAAGGCGTGGAACGGGGTTCCGTTCGACGTGGTCAACGACGGCGAAGTCACCGCGCTCGCCGGATCCATGGCCCTGGGTCGCAACGCCGTGCTCGGGGTGGCGATGGGCACCAGCACCGCCGCCGGATTCGTCACCCCCGAGGGTGGCATCACCTCATGGCTCAATGAACTGGCGTTTGTGCCCGTGGATTACCATCCACAGGCGCCACGGGACGAGTGGTCCGGGGATTTCGGGTGCGGAGCTCAATACTTCTCGCAACAGGCGGTCGGCCGCCTGCTGGGACCTGCCGGCATCGAACTCCCCGCAGGGCTCGGGCTCCCGGAGAAGCTCAAGGAGGTGCAGGGGCTCATGGCCCAGGGCGACCCAAGAGCCGGCCGGATCTACGAGTCCATTGGCGTGTACCTCGGCCATGCCCTCGCCCACTGGGCGGACTTCTACGAATTCCAGGACATTCTGGTGCTGGGGCGCGTCATGAGCGGTCCCGGGGGCGACCGCATCCTGGCGGTCGCCAGGCGGGTGCTGGACACCGAGTTCCCCGCGGAATCGTCCCGCTGGTCCTTCCAGGTTCCGGACGAAAAGGATCGGCGTCACGGGCAGGCGATTGCCGCGGCCAGCCTTCCGGCGCTTGCCTGACCCCCCGGCCTTCCCTGCGGTGCCCCTTTGCCCCATGAATCCCTACGCTCAACTGGTCCGCGACTACGCCCGGCATTTCCGGGACGGCCGGTCCCACCCCCTCGGTGGATTCCCGTTCCCGGACGTTCCGGAACCGGCGCCTGGCGCGCCGCGGGGTCTGATCTTCTCGCCGCATCCGGATGACGAATGCATTGTTGGGGGGCTGGCCCTGCGACTGCAACGCGAAGCCGGCTGGGCGATTCGCAATGTGGCGGTGACCCAGGGCAGCAACCGCTCCCGGCAGGCCGCCCGGTGGGCCGAACTTCAGGACGCCTGCCGCTACCTCGGATTCGGCCTCATCGCCACCGGGCCCAACGGGCTCGAGCAGGTCACCCCGGCATCGCGGTCGGGGGATCCCGCCGGCTGGTGCGACAAGGTGGCAGTGATCGCTGGAATCCTGACGTCCGAAAACCCGGCTGCCGTGTTCGTACCGCATCGCCTCGACTGGAACGGCACGCACATCGGTGTGCATCACCTGGTGGCCGACGCGCTGGCCACCCTCCCGGCGTCGTTCACCACCACGGTCATCGAAACCGAGTACTGGGGGCAGATGGAGCATCCGAACCTCATGGTCGAACTCGGCGAGTCCCAGGTGGCCGACCAGGTCACGGCGCTCTCGTTCCACGTCGGCGAGGTCCGGCGGAATCCGTTCCATCTCCTGCTGCCGGCGTGGATGCAGGACAACGTGCGGCGCGGCAGCGAACTCGTGGGAGGTCAGGGTGGGGTGGCGCCGGATTTCGGCTTCGCGACGCTCTATCGCGTGCAACGCTGGAGAGACGGCCAGTTGGAGCCAACGGCAGGCGTTCGCAACCTCGGGGTTTCAGATTCCCCAGCCACCCTGTTTTCCTGAGCCCGCGGTGCCCAAAACCGGTGGAGGTCGCTTTACGAAGCGCCGATGGGCAAAGCGCCGGTGGGGTGAGGCTCCGCCGAACCGTACGCGTCACCGCGCATTGCGCCCTTGAGGACTCTCCATGCGCACGGCCTGCCGGAGGATTGCCCAACCGGGAAAGGTCCGGGATGCGCGCGCCCTGCGGCACGGCCGCCTCAGGGTGCGCCCTGCCCCAGCCCCATGAAGGCGATCACCAGCAGGGCAATGATGATGATCACCAGCACCGCGCCGACGGCGAGGAAGATCTTGTTGGTGTTGTTGGTCTTCTTCGTGAAGGCGGCGTTTTTCTTCGCGATGACCGTCGTCGCGCTGCCGGCTGCCTCGCCGATCTTCACGGTCGGCCGGGGCTGCTCCGTCTGACGCTTGCCCGTCTCGTAGCGGAACTCAACCTGACCCAGGCGGAGCGTCTGCCCGGGACGCAGGGGCGCCTCCTTGTCAGGCGCCAGCTGGTTCTCGTTGATAAAGGTGCCATTGGTCGAGTTGAGATCCTTGACCACGATGTCGTCCCCCTTGACGAACACCTCGCAGTGATGGCTCGAGACGCTGGGCTCCGGGAGCGAAAACCGGTTGTCCTCCAGACGGCCGATGGACGCCTTCTCCGCGGGCACGTCGAAGACGCGATCGGTAAAGCCGGCGGTGAGACAAACCAGTTTCGGCATAGGCGAGAGAGGGCAGGTGTTTATCCGTTCGTGGAACGGCGCGTCAAACCGTTTCCCCCCGGGAGAAAAGCCTCCGGCCCCGGACGGGCGCGGTCTGCAACCGCGGGAGATGCGTGATCACACATGTTCGCGGCCAGAATGTGAACCTCGGCCGGTCACGTCAACCGCGGCGCTTCACGAGTTCGCGAAACTCGGCGAACAACGCGGTGGAATCGTGCGGCCCCGGAGCCGCCTCCGGATGGTACTGCACGCAGAAAACCGGCCGTGTGCGGTGCCGCATCCCCTCGACCGTCCGGTCATTGAGATTGATCCGGTTCACGACGACCTCGGACGGCAACGACGCCGGATCCACGGCGAATCCATGGTTCTGTGCGGTGATTTCGACCCGCCCCGACTCCAGATCCTTCACCGGCTGGTTCCCGCCCCGGTGTCCAAACTTGAGCTTGAACGTTCGCCCGCCGAAGGCCTGTCCGAGGACCTGGTGCCCGAGGCAGATCCCAAACATCGGGATCCCGGAGTCCACCAGCGCGCGTGCCTCGCGCACGATGTCTCCCAGCGCCGCCGGGTCTCCCGGCCCGTTCGACAGAAACACTCCTGCCGGACGCTGTCGCAGAACCTCCGCAGCCGGGGTATGTGCCGGCACCACTCGCACCCGGAAGCCGTGCTGACGCAGCCGTCTCAGGATGTTGTATTTCATGCCGTAGTCGAAGGCGACGATCGGCAGGTCGGCCGGGGGCAACGCCCCGCGAACCTGACGTGGGTCAACGGCATCGCCCCCCTGGGTGACGGCGAATGCCGGCGATTCACGATCGTCAGGATCCCAATCGAAGGGCTCCTTGTGGGTGACCGCCGAGACGTAATCCCGCCCCTCCATGCCCCCCCAGGTCCGCGCCTGATCCAATGCCGCCTCCGCGGAAAGTCCCGCCGTGGACAGGCAACCCGCCATGGCACCCCGCACGCGGAGCTTCTTGGTGAGGGCCCGGGTGTCCAAACCCTGGATTCCCGGGATCCCATGGGATTCGAGGTACGCCGACAGCGACCGGTCGGCCCGCCAGTTGCTGACCACCGGGGACAATTCGCGGATCACGAGGCCGGCGGCATGCGGCGCCCACGACTCCGAATCCTGGTCACTGACACCGTAATTCCCGATGAGCGGGTAGGTCATTGTGACGATCTGGCCCTTGTAGGAGGGATCCGTGAGGATCTCCTGGTAGCCCGTCATCGAGGTGTTGAAGCACACCTCACCTGCGACCGTGGCCCGCGCGCCAAAGGCGCCGCCCTCAAATACCGTGCCGTCTTCCAATGCGAGAATCGCCGTGCTCATCCTTCAGGGTGCGGACGGCCACCATCCACCGGCCGCAATGCGCGCGGAGTGTGGGCTGCGGGGTCCCTCGCGCAACAGGAATGCGCCGGCCGGCTTCAGAGCAACAAGGCGCACAGGGCGAGGAACACCACCAGGGAGGCCAGGAGGTATTCCCCGACCGTGCGCGCGGGAGACGCGCCCCAGTGGGCATCCGAAGTGCGGATCCCGCAGCGATGCAGGGCGGGACGGAGGGACGCCGGGACGCGGCAGGGTTTTGGGAACCCGCGAAGGGTGACGGTCCGGCTGGACCTGCGGTCGGGGGCGGCACAAGGGCGTGGATCATTCACGCCACCAACCTTGCCGGAAAGGGTCGGACATCCACTGGGGGCCGGTGAATTCAGCGAAACGAGTCGAACCAGGCCTTGATCAACAGGAGGGTCGGCTCAACGCAGCCGGTGTGGTCGGCCGCTGGCGCCGGATCCACGAACTCCACGGCGACCCCTCGCTCCGCAAAGGCATCCCGCGCCACCTGGGCGTTCGCCACCGGCACCTCCGTGTCTCCGGCACAGTGGTAGAGCCGCAACGGTACCCTCGGGGTCCAGTCGAGCACGTCATTGCGGCGCAGGACCAGGCGAAGCGGATGGGCCAGGTCCGTGACCAGCGCCTCCCGCACCCCCGGCGCGAGGGCCAGCGTGGGATCGGCAGGCAGCACTGCATTGATCGCGGCAGCGTCGCGGGTGCCATCCAGCAGGGGCGGCACTGTTGTGGCATAGGGTTCGTCGAGATAGTTCGGCATTCCGTAAACCTCCCGCATCGCCGCCAGCAGGTAGACGAGGTAGGCGGGATTCGGACGGGGCCGTCCGGAAAGAAAATCAGCCGTGGTCACCCCGGAAAGATCGTACGCACCCGCCGCCGCGGCACAGGCGGTGACCGTGAATTCCCCGGCATGCCGGGCCTCGATCTCCCGCAGGGCCGCGAGGGTGGCGTGCCCGCCCTGCGAGTAGCCGGTCAGGAACAGCCGCGAATCGAGCGGGATCCCCTCAGAGGCCGCCAGCGTCCGCACGGCGCGCAACAGGTCCACCACCGAGGTGGCCGTGCTGTCCGCGTGGTGGTAGGGATGAAACCCCGGCGAATCCCCAAGCCCGAGGTAGTCCGGCAGCACCGCCACATAACCGGAGGATGCAAAGGCCGCGCCAAGCGCTCCTTCAAGGTTGAGCCGCGATGGGACATCATTCCGGTCAAAGACCGTTCCATGCTGGTAGCTGACCATGGGGAGCGGGCCCTCCGGGGCCACGGGCACCGCCAGAAGCCCGGAGGCCTGGGTGCGCAGGCCGTGGGCGTCGGGCGTTTCGTACAGCACCCGGTACAACACGACATCCCGTTCGGCGACGATTGGAAATCCCAGCAGGGTGAACAGAACCTGGAGCTCGCTTTGCGGCACCCGCGTCTTGTGGGTCGCCGCCAGGAGGCGTCCCCGGTCCACCGGACCGGGAACCGCCACCACGCGGAAGTAGCGTGATCCGGGGACGGGCCGGAGATCGCGGAACACCCGGTTGGTGGCCGGCCAGTCGCCGCCAGGCACCGGCCCCCAGGCGGCCCCGTCGAGGGCCTCCCGGCTTTCCAGGGTGAAGCGAAGATCGCCCGGACTCGATTGCCACCGCACTTCAACCCCTGTGGCTTCCGGCAGAACTTCCGACACCGTGACCGCCGGCGGCAGGGCCGCCGCCGGGAAAAGCACCGCCGCCATCCCCAGAGCCGCGACAAGAATCCCGCCGGCCAGCACCGATGCACGCAACGTCATGCGCGAACCCTAGCCAGGAACTCCCCCCGATAAAGCCCTCATGTTTTCGCGACCGCGCTCCGACTTCCCCGATTGTCGCCGGGGACCCGCCACGCCATACTGGTCCGGCCATGCAGAGCACGTTCACCGGTCCGGTCTATGTCGTCCGCGACAACATTGACACCGACCAGATCATCCCCGCGCAGTACCTGAACCTCGTCCCCACAATCCCCGACGAATATGAGAAGCTCGGCAGCTTCGCCCTGTGCGGACTCCCCGACGATGCGTACCCGGTGCGCTTCGTCGCCGCGGGACAGATGGACACCCCCTACCCCATCGTGATCTCCGGACGCAACTTCGGCTGCGGCAGCTCCCGCGAGCATGCCCCGATCGCCATGGGCGCCGCCGAATGCCAGTGCGTGGTCGCCGAAAGCTTCGCCCGCATCTTCTTCCGCAACTGCATCGCGACCGGGGAACTATACCCGATCGAGTGCGTGGACCGCCTGTGCGAGGTCTTCAAGACCGGGGACGTCGCCACCGTGGACATTGATGCGAACCTCATCCGACACCATGGGACCGGACAGACCTACGCACTGAAGCCCCTTGGCGAAGTGCGACCGGTGGTGGATGCCGGGGGAATTTTCGATTATGCCCGCCGGACCGGCATGATCCCGACCCGCGCTGCAGGGACCCCTGCGTAGCGGGTCGCGCACGAGACGTCGTCACCCGTTCGTTGCTTGAACTGCGACAACGAGGGACCGTTGATCATGCGAATGTCCATGCGTCCTCCGTGCGCCACCGTGGGAGTCGTCTGGATCCTCCTGGCCGCATGGCTCGCGGCCGGCGCCGGCCTCCACGCCGCCTCCGGCCGCGAGGCCGCGGCCGCGGCACTCTTCGCCGGGCCCGTGCCCACGTTTGAGATCACCGTGGCGCCGGATGATGCCGACCGCCTGCGCCACGAGCCGCGGAGCTACGTCCCGGCCGAAGTCCGGGTTGACGGCGTCCGCTACACCCGGGTCGGCATCCACCTCAAGGGGGCGGCGGGCAGCTTCCGCGACTTTGACGATCGTCCTGCGCTGACGCTGAACTTCGACAAGTTCGTCAAGGGTCAGCGGTGTTCCGGCCTCGAAAAGCTGCATCTCAACAATTCCGCCCAGGACGACTCCCTGACCTCGGAGTTTCTGGCCAGCCGGCTGCATCGCGAGGCCGGAGTGCCCACGGCGCTTTCCGGCCATGCCCGGGTGCGGCTGAACGGACGCGACCTCGGTGTGTATGTTCTCAAGGAGGGATACGATGCCTTCTTTCTCCGCCGTCAATTCCCGTCCGGCAATCCCGCCCCGGGCAACCTGTATGATGGCGGCTTCCTGCAGGATGTGGACGCCCGGCTGGAGCGCGACACCGGGAAGGGACCGGCGGATCATTCCGATCTCCGGGCGCTTCGCCGCGCCGCCACCACTCCGGTGGCGAAACGCGGGGCCTCCCTGGAGCAGGTTCTGGACGTGGACCGGTTCCTCACCTGTCTCGCGATCCAGGCCTTGACCGACGACTGGGACGGCTACGGACGCAACCGCAACAACTACCGCATCTACTTCGACCCCGTCAGCGGCCGCGCGGTGTTCATCCCGCACGGAATGGACCAGTTGTTTGCGGATCCGGGAGCTCCAGTGAATCCGGACTGGCAGGGGCTGATCGCGCGCCGGGTCTTGGAGGTGCCGGAATTTCGGGACCGGTATGGGCGGAAGCTCACCAACTTGCTGGAGCGGCAGTTCACGTGGCAGTGGATGTCGAACCATCTCGCCCTGGTTGAGGCGCAGCTGCTGCCGGTGCTGGCCGGAAACTCCTCAGAACAACATCCGTCCTGGTCCCGCGAGTTCCGCAAACAGTCCAACCGCATCGCGGCGCGCATCCGCAATGTGCGGCGGCAACTTGGGCTCCCGCCGGACGCCGCCCTCGCCGCAATGCAGTCCGCACCGATGCCTCCCGAGCCCCTGACCGGATGGCATCCGCGCCCGCAACAGGGCGCCGCGATCCTGGACGAACGGACTGAGGACGGACGAAGGACCCTACATCTGGAAGCCCGGCGAAGAGGCACCGTGGCCTCCTACCGGACCTCACAAGTCCTGCCCCCAGGCGAATACGTGCTGGAGGGTTTGGCGCGCACGAAGTCCCTCACCGTGGCGCCCGGCATGCCAGGCCGGGGGGCGGGATTGCGCATCAGCGGTGCCGACCGCCAGCAATCGCTGTCCGGCGACACGGACTGGACGCCGCTCCATTACGAATTTGAGCTCGAGGACGACGCTGAGGTGGAATTTGTCCTCGAGATCCGGGCCGACCGCGGTGAAGCGTGGTTCGATCTCGATGCCCTTCGCCTGCGGCGCCGGTAGCCCCGTGCGCCCTGTAATTTCAAGCTATTGCCCGCCTGCCCCGGCGCCCACCGCCGGTCTCCCGTCTTCCTGCAGGCGTCCGCAGGCCCAGAGCAGGCCACGGGTCACCAGGTCCAGATAGCGGGCATCCGCCACCGTGTCGTTGTTGTGGCCCAGGGTTGTCGAGAAGACCCGGGCCTTCGCCGGACCATACTCGTGGGTCCAGGCCACGATCGCATTGTTTTGTCCGGGGCGATCCCCGTCCCCCTGACGGCCCTGCACCAGTGGCTGGGCGGACTCCCAGACCTTCACATTGTTGTAGAGTTCCTCGTTGATCGTGGTCCACGCGGTCATGCCGCGGGTGATCGGATGGACCGGATCGGTGAACGTCAGCTCAATCGGCTTCTGCGGGCCGTGGCCGCTGGACTGCAGCCCCAGGTATTCGAACCACAGCGCGTGGGGCGTGCCCGGCGTGGCAGCCTGTCCGGGATTGCCCGTCCGGTAGCTGTGCATGGCGCAATGAAGATTGACCCCGGGGATCCCCTTCCGATGCGGTGCCAGAACGCCCCGGACCACCTCCGGATCATTGACATCCGCCGCGCATTCATCGTGCAGGACCACGTCATACCCCTGTGCGTAGTCCGGATTTCCCAGGATGGCGAGCGGCGGCCGGGTGCTGGTGTCGGGTGAATAAACGATGTCCACGCGGACGTTGGCCCGGGATTCAAGGCCGGCCTTGAGCAGTTCCTTCTGGGTCGCGTAGTCGTGGCAGCAGCCTCCCGTGACCAGCAGGACCCGGAGGGGTCCGGCCGTGCGGGTCCCGGGCTTGCGAGCATAGCGCAGGAGGAGGCGTCCGCTGCCGGGTTCGGTCTTGAACCCATCCGGGATCCCGCCCTCGCCCATCGCATAACACGCGCGCCAGCCCTCTGCGGCCAGCTCGGCCACACCGCGGAGCTGGCGACCGACGTTGGGGCCGTCGGTCTCCTCGAACACCATCACCGCGGGCGATCTCGAAGCGTCAAGCGTCACCGTACCCCGGGCCTGCAGATCACCCATCAGGAAGCCATAGCGTCCGTCCTCGATCGTGAGAACCGCTGACAACAACTCCCCTCCCGGCACCGGCGCCCCATCGAATTCCGCCTCGGTGATGACCCAAGAGCCCTGGAAGGACTGCAGGTCCGCCGCCGGCAGATTGAAGGCAACATGGGAAGCGAGGATGAGGGAGAGGAGACGGATCATGGAACTTGGAACTTGGTCGAAAGACAACCATTCCCGGTCCCGCCCCAAAAGGTCAAAATTGATGGGCTCCACGCGAAGCGCCTTGGACTGCGGTGGCCCTCCACCGCTTTCCCCCCGGGCACCACCCCGCCCACGCATGACGTTCCGCCCCCGGCCCCACCCCACCAACATTCCGAAGGAAAAGCGCCAGAGGACTGGCGCACTCCATGACCTGCCCCCAACTCGCAAGATTCAGAGCCTTCCAGAGCCGGCCGGGACAACAGTCGGCGCCCGAAAGAATTTGGAGCGGGCGAAGGGAATCGAACCCTCGTAACCAGTTTGGAAGACTGGCGCTCTACCATTGAGCTACGCCCGCATCCGGCCCGAGGCAAAGCAAAGCCAGTCGGCCGACCGGGCGCAAGCCTGGGATTCCGGACGGTTAGGTTCCGAAGAGTTCACGCCGCTTCGGCAGCAGCCGGCTGCAATCGAATCCCGCGATATTGGCCGGCGGATTTTTAGGCGCCGATGCCTTGCCGACGCTCTCCGCGGGGGGACGGCAGAGCCAGACGCCGACCTACCGCGCCGGCTGCATCGTCCATGGATTGCCCTCAATTCGGCGTCGCCCCTGCCGATCCCTTCGCGGCACACCTCCCTTTCCCCTCAGCGCTTGACATGCAACTATTCGGTTGCATATCGTGTCTCCCGATGGACGCAGTGTTCAAGGCCTTGGCGGACGAAAGCCGCCGGAAGCTTTTGGATGCACTTCATGAGGACAACGGCCAGAGCCTGACCCAACTCTGTGCGCAGCTGGACATGTCGCGGCAGGCCGTGACCAAGCATCTTGCGCTCCTGGAGGCGGCAAACCTCGTCGCCACCCTCTGGCACGGAAGGGAGAAACTGCACTATCTCAACCCGGTCCCGTTGCACGAGATTTACGGGCGCTGGATTGAAAAATATGAGCGCGCCCGCCTGCAAGGGCTGCGGGCTCTGAAGATGAATCTCGAAGCCGGCAACAAGGAACACCACCATGGAAAAACCTGAATTCGTTTACATCACGTACATCCGCACCACCCCGGTCAAACTCTGGGAAGCCCTGACCGATCCCGCGCAAACCCGCCAGTATTGGGGCGGAATGATCAATCGTTCCGACTGGGCAAAGGGCTCCAGATGGGAGCATGTGAACGAACAGGACAGTGATCCTCTCTACGTCTTCGGCGAGATTCTGGAGAGCAAACCGCCCACCCGCCTGGTCCTGTCATGGATGGATCCCGAGAACCCGGACGATGCCTCCGTGGTGACCCTCGATCTCCAACCCATTGACGATCTGGTGCGCCTTACGGTCATTCACGGCAACTTCAAGGGCGATTCGGCGATGCAGGGCAGGATCTCCAAGGGCTGGCCACTCGTGCTCTCAAGCCTTAAATCGTTCCTCGAGACCGGGAGCAGCATTGATATCATGAAATCCGCCCGTGCCTGCGAATAATTGATGGACGCCCCCGCCTTCCGGTCTTCTCCAACCGCACCCTGGGGTGCCGGCCGGTCCTGTCACGTCAGAACGCATCGTCGTCGTCCGACCGGAGGTTTCCATCCTGCGTATGGCCCCAAGTGCCAGGGACACGGGGAAAGGCACCATTCGGGTCCGCCCCCGTCGAGGCGTTGCGGGTCCCGGGAGCCACCCCACCCGGCATTCCGGAATGCACCGGAGTTGTTCCACCACCCGCTTCCGGATAGCGTCCATGCCGCATGAACACGCTGCTGCTGCGGGGAGGACGGGTCGTGGATCCGGCCTCCGGACTGGACCAGACAGCCGATGTGCTTCTCCAGGAGGGCCGCGTGGCCGCGGTGGCCCCCTGCATCGCTCCGCCGCCCGACATCCCGGTGCTCGATGTCGCCGGCCACGTGGTCTGCCCGGGACTGATTGACCTGCACGTCCACCTCAGGGAACCGGGTCAGACGCACAAGGAGGACACCCACAGCGGCGCCCTCGCGGCGGCCCGGGGCGGATTCACCACGGTGGTCTGCATGCCGAACACGAGGCCGGCCGTGGACAACTCCGGCACGGTCGCCCTGATCCAGGACCGGGCGCAGGGCGCCGCCGTCCGGGTCGAGGTCAGCGGCGCGCTCACCCGCTCGATCGCCGGCGAGGAACTTGCCCCGATCGGGGCGCTCGCGAAGGCGGGTGTCGTGGCGCTCACCGACGACGGACACTGCATCCAGAACAACGATCTGATGCGCCGGGCGTGCGAGTACGCCAGGATGTTTGATCTGCCAGTAATGGACCACTGCCAGGATTACGGGTTGGTGGCGGATGGGGTGATGCATGAGGGGCTTCATTCCGCCGTCCTGGGCCTGCGCGGATGGCCCGCGTCCGGCGAGGAGATCATTGTGGCGCGCAACATCGTCCTCGCGGAACTGACCGGCACCCCCATCCACTGCCAGCACCTGAGCGCGGCCGGGAGCGTGCGCCTGCTCCGGGAGGCGCGTGCCCGCAACGTCCCGGTCAGCGGCGAGGCCTGTCCGCACCACTTTACCCTCACCGATGCCGCGCTGTCGGGCAGCGAGGTCTTCTGGAACGGCGACGGGGCCTGCCTCGCGGCCGCATTCTTCGGTGGGCAACCCCTGCCTGCGTGGCCCGCCTACCACACGCACTTCAAGATGAATCCGCCGCTGCGATCGGCGGCGGATCGCGCGGCGATCCTCGACGGACTCGCCGACGGCACGCTGGCGATCATCGCCAGCGACCACGCGCCTCACACCGATTCGGACAAGGACGTCGAGTTCGATCAGGCCCCGTTCGGCATCGTGGGGCTGGAAGTGGAACTGGCGCTGTCCCTGATGGCCCTCCTCCACTCCGGACGGCTGCCGCTCCCGGAACTGCTTGCCAAGCTGACCTGTCAGCCCGCCCGGCTGCTGAACCTCCGCGACGGCCGGGGCGAGCTGCGCGTTGGCGGGCCGGCGGACGTGACCGTGTTCCACCCCGACCGGGAATGGACTTGTGACCGATCCGACACGGCCAGTCGTTCCCGCAACAACCCGTTCCATGGCTGGCGGCTGCGGGGACGCCCGGTCCTGACCGTTGTCGGTGGTCGTGTGGCCTGGCGGGACCCGGAGCTGCCGGAACCCGTTCAGACCCCGTGAGCCCGATCAGTCATCCACCGACTGACCCACCAGAAGCCGGAACCGCCAGGAGGTATCGTCACTGGCGCCCTGCGTCTGTTTCATGAGGATCCCGATGAGCTGTTCGCGCGGGTCGGCGAAATACTGGGTGTTGAAGTATCCGCCCCAGTCAAAGGTCCCGGGACTGCCCTCTCCGCCGCGGGCCTGCCCCTTCTCCGTGACCACCCCGAAGGCCAGTCCGTAGTGCTTGTCGCCGCCCCCCCAGAGATTCTGTGCGACCTGCTCCTTTTGGATCGTTTCCACGGTGGTGCGGCTGAGGATCCGCACGCCATTGAGTTCCCCGCCATTGAGATACATTTGCAGGAATGTCGCGTAGTCCCGTGCGGTGCTGCACAATCCCGCGCCGCCGGAGAAGAAGGATTTCGCGCCGGTGATCGGATAGTCCGGGTCATAGAACGTGACCGGCATCCGAACCCAGCGGCCATTCTCCGGCCGTTGCACCGGCACCAGCCGCGCGGCCTTGTCCGCCGGGAGGTAGAATCCGGTGTCCTTCATGCCGAGCGGGCCAAACAGTCGCTCCTGCAGGAACACGTCGAACGGCTGCCCTGAGACCACCTCGATGAACCGGCCGAGGACGTCGAGCCCCTCCCCATAGGTAAACTTCTCGCCGGGGTGATGATGCAGGGGCAGTTCCGCGAGGCGGCGGGTGTTTTCCGCGAGGGTGACCGGCCGGGTGGTGAACAGATCCACAATGCCCGCCTTCTGGTAGATCGCCTTGAAGCGGGGGTCTCCATCAATGACGCCATAGCCCAGTCCCGAGGTGTGGGTCAACAGGTCCCGGATGGTGATTTCGCGCCGCGCGGGCACCGCGGTCCAGGAGCCATCCTCCTCATTGAAGGTGTCCAGAACTCGGGGATTCTTGAACTCGGGGAGGAACTTCGACACCGGGTCATCGAGGCGGAAGCGACCTTCCTCCCAGAGCATCATGACGCCGGTCGCCGTGATCGCCTTGGACTGCGACGCGATGCGGTAGATGGCGTCCACTTCCAGAGGACGTCCCGCCTCCGCATCGGCGAGGCCGAACGCTCTGTGGTACACGATCCGTCCGCGCCGCGCGATCAGGGCTTCGACACCTGGGACCCGCCCGTCTTCGACGGCACCGGCACAGAGCGCATCCACACGGGCAAGCCGTTCCGCCGAGAGACCCACCTCGGCGGGGGTCCCCGGAGTCAATGCCGGCGAGTGACGTCCGGAGGTCGTCTGGGCCCAACCCACCGTCGAACACAGCCCGGCGGCGACCAGTAGAAGAACGAGCTGTTCCGACAGCCTGCGTCGTCGGGAGACGCGCGGAATCGAGGATCCTTCATCGCACACGGGAAACGCCATGGGCGGAACACTATCCACCGGCATCCAGGAAGGGAACGCCCGAACATGCGCTGGCCTCACTCCCAAGGATCCCAGCGCAGTTCCGGGTGATCGGTTCGCCCCCGCTGATTCGGAAAGTCCCAATACTCGGAGTTCGGACGCCGAACTGCGTGGCCGTCCAGCATCAGAAAGTGACACCCGCGCCGATGCAGGTTCGTGTGCACATTATTCGGACCCGCCACCGCCGCCAGGCCTCCGTTGTCGAACATCCAGATGGTCCGTTGCGGGCGCGGAACGTCGGCCAGCAACGCCTGAAGGCCGGACCCCGAGCCATTGACGTGCCGGTTGAGGCAGTAGTGGAAGAGGTTGTGCTGGTTGCTGCGTCGGGGATTCGCCGGGCAGATCCAAATGGAGTTCCCCACCGGCACCGACGGGTTTGTGCGCCAGGCCATCGCCTGGTAGGGGGCCATGCCCATGGTGCGCGGCAGGTCCACATACCATCCGGCGTCCGTCGAGCGCCCGTTCGGTGTACCGTCCAGGGGCAGCAGCCCGTTGTTGTCCGAAGCGAAGAGGAACGTGGCGATGCCCCACTGGCGCAGGTTGCTTCGGCATACGGCTCCGAGGGCCCGGGATCGCGCCCGCGACACCGCCGGCAACAGCAGCCCGGCCAGAACAGTCAGAATCGCCGCAGTCATCAGCAATTCCACCTGCGTGAAGCCGCGGGGGCGCCGCAGGGGACGTAGATTCCAGTGCATTCCGGCTTCTCTACCGAGTCCACAGCTCCCTGCGCATCCCCAAGATTCGCGACCGGACGGCCCCGTCCATCCCACCCGGCCGGCGGCCGGGTTTCGATCAGGCTGCGGCCGCCGGCTGCCGTCCGGTTTGCCGCGGCCCCGGTGCGATGATATTCCCCGCGCATGGCATCACGCGCCGCGTCGCGAATCCGTCCCGGGATCCGCGCGCTTGAAGGCTACACCCCCGGGGAGCAACCGCGGGAGTCGGGACTGATCAAGTTGAACACCAATGAGAACCCGTATCCTCCCTCGCCCCGGGTCCTCAAGGCCACGCGGGCGGCGGTGGACGGACGGCTCCGGTTGTACCCGAATCCGGGGGCGGATGCCCTGCGCGCCCGGCTGGCGCGCCTGCACGGCTGCACCGCCGACCACCTGATCGTCGGCAACGGCTCGGACGAACTGCTGGCGCTCGCGACCCGTGCCTTTGTCGAGCCCGCCGACTCGGCCGCCGCGGCGGTTCATCCGGCCCTCGCGACGATCCAATACTTCCACCCCAGTTACTCCCTGTATCCCGTCCTGGCGGGCATTCATGGGGCCCGCACCCTCGCGCAACCGCTCGCACAGGACTTCGCCCTGCCCCGACTGCGCGACCTCCGGCGGTCCTCCACCTGGGAGGCAAACGCGGCACTGACGCTGGTCACCACGCCCAATGCACCCAGCGGACGCGGCTACGCGACCGAGGAACTCGACGCCTTGTGCCGGTCGCTACGGGGCGTGGTGATCCTGGACGAGGCCTATGTGGATTTCGCCCGGGAGAACGCGCTGGAACTCGCGCTGAAGCATCCGCACGTCATCGTGTCGCGCACTTTCTCCAAGGCCTACTCGCTTTGCTTCCAACGCGTGGGCTATTTCGTCGGGCCCCCGGAGCTCATTCGCGCGCTGCACACCATCCGGGACAGCTACAACGTGAACGGCCTCGGACAGTTGGCGGCCCTGGCGACGCTGACAGACCTCCCCTATTACCGGCGCAATTTCCGCCGCCTGATCGCAACCCGGGAGCAGTTGCGCCGTGAATTGACCGGCCTGGGCTGGTCGGTGCTGCCCAGCGCTGCCAATTTCCTGCTCGCACGCCCGGCCGGTCCGCCGGCCGAGGAATGGCTGCAACGGTTGCGGGACCGCAAAATCTTGGTGCGCTGGTTCCGTTCCCCGGAGGTCAACGCGTACCTGCGAATCACCGTCGGCACGGAGGCAGAAGTCGCGACCCTCTTGAAGGTGGTGCGCCAGATCCAGGCCGGAGGGCGGACCGCCTCCAGGTAGGTCACCGTCCTGGCCGATGCCCCGGCCCCGCCTTATTCCAATGTCTGTGGCAACTGCCAGTCCACGGGCGGCAGCCCGAGTCCGGTAAGGCAGCGGTTGGTGGCCGAGAAGCAGCGGCAGCCGAAAAAGTGGCGCGCCGACAGGGGCGACGGGTGGGCGGTCTCAATCACGTGATGATGCGATGCGGTGATCCGGCGCCGTCCGGCCTGCGCGGCGCGGCCCCAGAGCAGGAACACGACAGGGGTGTCTCGCTCGTTGAGGCGGTCCAGGATGCGATGAGTGAAGGTCTCCCAGCCCCGGCCCTGATGGGACGCCGGCTCCCGCGCCCGGACGGTGAGCACCATGTTCAGCAAAAGCACCCCCTGGTGCGCCCACGACTCCAGGCATCCATGCGACGGCGCCTCGCAGCCCACATCGTCGCGCAACTCGCGGAAAACGTTGCGCAGGGATCCGGGCAGGGGCCGCACTCCGGGGCGAACCGAGAACGACAGGCCGTGGGCATGGCCCGGTGTGGGATACGGGTCCTGCCCAAGAATCGCGACCCGGACGTCCGAGTACGGGGTGAGTTCGAGCGCGCGAAAGACGTCCGGAAGATCCGGCAGAACCACCCGGCCGGCAGCCGAATCCGCCTCCAGAAAAGTCTCCAACTCGCGGAAATACGGCTGGGCAGTCTCCCCCGCCAGGAGACGCCTCCATCCTTGTGGAATCGGGGGAAGCATCAGACAAACGCCATGAAGAGGTTGCTTGGCGACAGCAGAACGATGGATTTCCACCAAGGATGCATGCCGGGCGTGAGAATTCCCAGTCCGGGCCCGTTCGGTGTCCCCGGGATCCGCCGGGGCTCCGGACCCCACGGCGGGCGTCACCTCACGAGCTCTTTGCGGGGCGCGCAAGCACGTTTCTCATGGGCCGGCGGACGGACGTCCTCAAGTCGTCGCGCCCAAGACGGTGACGGGGCCATCCCAAGGCGACGGTCACGCAACCGGAGATGAATCCGGGAATTTGGGGTGCCGCACCGCGTCGTTGACAACAGCAGTCCACCCGATAGGGTGGCGGTTCAGTTTCGAGTCACCCGCTATGCCGAATACAAAGTCCGCAGAAAAACGCACCCGCTCCAACGCGAGCAAGGCCGCCCGCAACCGGTCGTTGGTCTCGCGCCTCAAGACGCTCGAGAAGCGCTTCCTGTCACTCGTCAAGGACGGCAAGAACCCGGAAGCGGCCACCGCATTCCGAGAGGTGAGCTCCGCATACGGCAAAGCGGTCAAGACGGGCACGGTGAAGTCCAACACGGCAGACCGCAAACGCTCCCGCCTCCAGGTCCGTCTGAATCGCTCTGCAGCACCGGCACCGCAACCGGCGACCGCAACACCGGCAACCGCCTGATATCTCCGGCCGGCTGGATCAATCGCAACACGCCAGAAAGCGGCGCCCCCACCGGGCGCCGTTCTGCTTTTCCGGGGCCCGCGCTCACGCCATCAGCTCGCGGACCACCTGACCGTGGACGTCCGTCAGGCGGAAGTCGCGGCCGGCGTATCGGAAGGTGAAGGTTTCGTGGTCGAAGCCAAGCAGGGCCAGGAGGGTGGCGTGCAGGTCGTGCACGTGGACCTTGTTTTCGACCGCTGCGAACCCGAATTCGTCGGTCGCCCCATGAACGTACCCCCCACGGACCCCGCCGCCTGCAAGCCAGGTGGTGAACCCATGGTTGTTGTGGTCGCGTCCGTTCTGCTTGCCCGCGTTGGCCCCGGGGGTCGGCAACTCCACGGTCGGGGTGCGGCCGAACTCTCCCGAGCAGATCACCAGGGTGTCCTGCAACATCCCCCGGTCCTTGAGATCCGTCAGCAGCGCTCCGATGGCCCGGTCGCACTGCCCTGCCAGCCGCCGATGGTTGTCCTCGATGTCATCGTGGTTGTCCCAGGGCTGCCCGGCACCATGCCACACCTGGACAAACCGCACGCCGCGCTCCAGCAACCTCCGGGCGATCAGCAACTGCCGCGCCTGCACCCCGTCGCCATACCGCGCGCGCACCGGCTCCGGCTCGCGCAGGATGTCGAACGCATCCGCAGCCTCCATCTGCATGCGGTATGCCAGCTCGAAGCTCTGGATGCGCGCCTCGATCTGGGCGTCGGCGGCGCGCGCCGCCTGATGCCTCGCGTTCAGCGCCTGAAGGAGATCGAGCTGCCGTCGCTGTCCGGACAGCGACGCATGGTGGCTCCGGATGTTTTCAATCAACTGCTCGAGCTGCGTGTGCTCGGTGTTGATGTAGGTGCCCTGGAACACGCCCGGCAGGAAGCCGCTCTGCCAGTTCTGCGATTCCTGAATCGGATACCCGCCCGGGCACATGGCGATGAACCCCGGCAGGTTTTGGTTCTCGGTGCCCAGGCCGTAGGTGATCCACGAACCCATGCTGGGCCGGGGAAGTCGCGCCTCCCCGCAGTTCATCAGCAGCAGCGACGGTTCGTGGTTCGGCACGTCGGCATGCATGGAGCGGATCACACACAGGTCGTCGGCATGCTGCGCGGTGTGGTGGAACAATTCGCTGACCTCCATCCCGCAGCGGCCGTACCGTTGAAAATTGAAGGGCGACCGAAAGGCCGCTCCGGTCTTCCGCTCGGTCGCAAAGTGGACCGGGATTTCCTTCCCGTGCCAGCGGTCAAGCGCCGGCTTGGGATCGAAGGTGTCCACATGCGACGCCCCACCGTTCAGGAAGATGTGCAGCACTCTCCGGGCGCGCCCGCGGAACTGCGGCGCCTTGGGCATCAGCGGGTTTGCCTCCATGGGTCCCGCCCCGACGGCCGTGGCTCCCAAGGACCCGAGCATCGCCCCCAGCGCGAGCGACCCCATGCCCATGCCGCAGCGGCTTATGAACTCGCGTCGGGTCAGGGCAAGGTGCTCCGGCTGGAATGGATGATGGCTCATGGAGGCAATCTTGTCCGTCGGACGGCCGATGCCAACTGCGGATTCAGCCGCCACGTCGCGGAGCCCCCCCCTCCCGCCACACACCTCCCGGGCGACCCGGCGGCAATTCGCGGGGAGTGGTGCGCGATGCAGGGTTCGAACCTGCGACCCCTACCGTGTCAAGGTAGTGCTCTACCACTGAGCTAACCGCGCCCCGCGGAATTCGGGCGGAAACTGAGGACTGCCCCCCGGGCGTGCAAGGCATTTCTCAGCGCCGCACACCCGGGCGGAACCCCGCCCGATCATTCGATCCCCAGCGAGCGGCGGCCCTGCGGCGTGATCATGCTCTGATGCCAGGGTGGATCCCAGACGATCTCCACCGAGGCATCCTCGACGGCGGGCAGCATCAGGATCTTCTGCTGGGCATCCCCGGCGATGGTGGCCCCCATTCCGCATCCCGGCGCGGTGAGGGTCATTTTTACAAAAACCTTCTTGTTGCCGGTGGGGAGGTCCTCGATGCCCATGTCATACACCAGTCCAAGGTCCACGATGTTCACCGGAATTTCCGGGTCGTAGCAGGTGCGCAGGGTGTCCCAAACCATCTCTTCGTTGACGTTGTCCGTCCCCGCTGCGGCCGGAACCGACGGCGCGGCGGCCTCGGAATTCAATCCCAAGGCATCGGCGTCCCTGGAGGCCACCCGGAACAACGCCCCGAGCGCGTGCACCGTGTAGGAACCCCCCAGCGTCTGGGTGATGTCCACCTCCGTGCCGGCCGGGAGGACGACTGTATTACCGGCCGGTATTTGCACGGCATCGCAATCGCGGGACAGGGTAACCGACTGAACCGTATTCACGGGCGGGAGCGTGTACCCCGAACCCGCCCCACGCAACGCGGGAAATCCCCGGCCCGGAGGTCCGCACCCGCAGGCGCCCGCGGTCTGGCGGAACCGTCGCGGGAGCCGGTCCCGTCCTCAGCCTCCCACCTCGGCGCGCGCCTCGGCGGCCAGCGCCGTGGACAAATAGCGTTCTCCGGTCGAGCATCCGATGGTCACCAGGGTTTTGCCGAGGTTCGCCGGCCGTCTGGCAATCTCGATGGCTGCCCAGACATTGGCGCCGGTCGAGATGCCCACCAGCATCCCTTCCTCCTTCGCCAGACGTCGCGCCATGGTGAACGCGTCCTCATTGGATACCTCGACGGTCTCGGTGATCTGTGGTTCACCGTTGGGTCCCTTGAGGTGCAGGTTCTTTGGGACAAATCCCGCACCGGTACCCTGGATCTTGTGGGGCCCGGGCTTCACCGCTTCACCCCGGAGCGTCTGCGTGATCACCGGGGAATCCTTCGGCTCCACGGCGATCGCGGTGAAGCTGGGTTTGCGCGCATGGAGGACCTCATAGCAGCCGGTAATGGTCCCGCCGGTGCCCACGGCCGACACCAGGATGTCCACCATCCCGTCGGTATCAGACCAGATCTCCTCCGCCGTGGTCCGGGCGTGAACCGCCGGGTTGGCCGGGTTCTCGAACTGCTGGGGAATCCATGAGTTTGGTGTCTCCTTCGCCAGTTGCTCGGCGCGCGCAATCGCCCCGCGCATGCCCTCCGCCCCGGGGGTCAACACCAGTTTCGCCCCGAGCATGGCCAGCAGAACGCGCCGTTCCAGCGACATCGTCTCCGGCATCGTGAGCACCAGCTTGTATCCCTTGGCCGCCGCGACAAACGCGAGCGCGATGCCGGTGTTCCCCGACGTCGGCTCAATGATCACGGTATCGCGGTTGATCACCCCCCGCTGCTCGGCGTCGTCAATCATCGCCATGCCGATGCGGTCCTTCACGCTGCCCAGCGGATTGAAGAACTCGCACTTCACCAGGATGGACGTGGAGGGGTCCACCCCCGCGGATGCGGGAATGCGATTGAGGCGGACCAGCGGTGTGCGGCCGACGGTCTCGACAATGTTGTTGAAGATCTTGCCCATGGGACGGTGGAAATGTGTGGATTCGCGAAGCGTGACGGCCGTCCACAATGCCTGGAAACACGGACCGCGGGCAAGCCGATTACCGACCGTCCCCGCCCGTGGGTGCCGGCCGGCGTGAGACGCCGCGCCTTGCGCAACGGGGCGGACTTGGCAGGCTCAACCGCCATGGAATCCGCGAAGAAATCCCCGGTCCCCGCGCTGGCATCCTGCCTCGCGATCCTGATGCCCCTGGCCGCCCCGGCCGCGCTGCCGGCTCCCGCGCCGGTCGTGCCGCGGTTTTCCACGAATTACATGGATCCCTCGGTGAACCCGGCGGCGGATTTCTACCGGTTCGCCTGCGGACGCTGGCTGGACCAGAACCCGGTGCCGGCCGACAAATCACGCTGGTCCGGCTTCGACGAATTGCAGGAGCGCAATTTCCACCTGGTGCGGGTGCTTCTGGAGGAGGCGGCTGCCGACACCCTGGCCCCGGCGCGTTCCCCAACACGACAGATCGGGGACTTCTTTCGCGCGGCGATGGACACCAACCGTCTCGAAGCGCTCGGGCTCAGGCCCCTGCAGCCGGACCTCGCGCGAATCGAGGCGGCGGACAGCGGTGCCGCGGGCATGCAGCGGGTCGCCGGACTTCACCGGCGCGGCGTTCACCTTCTGTTCGAGCCCTCCGTGGTGCCGGATCCCAAGGACAGCGCCGTGTACGCACTCTACATCTGGCAGGGCGGGCTCGGCCTGCCGGACCGCGATTACTACCTGTCGGAGGGATTCCGTCCGCAGCGGGAGCAGTACCAGCGTCATGTGGCCTCCATGCTCACCCTGCTTGGGGACACCCCGGAAGCGGCGGCCCGGGCCGCAGAGCACGTGCTGACCCTGGAGACCGAACTGGCGAGGGCCAGTCGGACGCGAACTGAACTGCGGGACGATGAGAAGAACTACCACAAGAAGCGCTGGAACCAGCTGCTGACCCTGACGCCGCACCTACCATGGGATGCCTACGTGGAGGCGCTGGACATTCCGCCACCCTCCCATGTCATCGTGGGACAGCCTGAATTCCTGGAGGCGCTTGACCGGCTTGCCGGGGAAACGGATCGCGAGGCGTGGACCGCCTACCTTCGCTGGCATTTGCTGCGCAACACCGCGGCCCATTTGAATGCCGAGGCCGAAGATCGAAACTTTGCATTTTACGGAACCGTCTTGCGGGGACAGCCACAACCGGAACCCCGATGGCAGCGGGCGGCCAGGACCCTGGATGGCGCGTTGGGCGAGGCACTGGGCCGGCTGTATGTGGACCGGCATTTCCCACCGGTGGCGCGGGAGCGCATGAATGAGCTGGTCGAGGACCTGAAGGCCGTATTCCGGGACCGGCTGCAGCGCGTGGAATGGATGGAGCCGGCGACACGCCGCCTGGCCCTCGAGAAATTCGAGCGGTTCACCACCAAGATCGGGCATCCATCCACCTTCCGGGATTACAGCGCCATTGAGATCCGGCCGGACGATCACCTGGGAAACGTCTGGCGGGCGGCGGAATTCGAGATGCAGCGTCAGCTCGCCCGCATTGGCCGCCCGGTGGACCGCTCGGAATGGGGCATGACCCCACAGACGGTGAACGCCTACTTCAACCCGGCCTACAATGAGATCGTCTTTCCCGCCGGAATCCTGCAGCCGCCGTTCTTCGATTTCGAGATGGATGACGCGGTGAACTACGGGGCGATCGGGGTGGTGATCGGGCACGAGATCACGCACGGTTATGACGACCAGGGCCGCAAGTACGACGCCGAAGGCAACCTGCGGGACTGGTGGACCGCGACGGACACCCGGGAGTTCGAAGCCCGCGCCCGCAAACTGGAGGAACAGTTCAGCCGGTACGAGGCGCTGCCGGGACAATTCGTCAACGGACAACTCACCCTTGGGAAGAACATGGCAGACCTGGGCGGGCTGGACATCGCCTTTGAGGCGCTGCAGCGCGCGCTGCAGCGGCATCCGGACCGGCGCCGGACCGTGGAGGGCTTGACGCCGGAACAGCGGTTCTTCCTCAGCCTGTCGCAACTGTGGCGGGTCAACTGGCGGGAGCCCGAGCTGCGCCGGCGATTGGTGGTGGATCCGCATTCGCCCGGGCAGTTTCGCGCCATCGGATCCCATGTGAACTCCCCGGCATGGTACGAGGCGTGGTCCATCCCGGAGTCCTCCCCATTGTACCGGCCACCGGCCGACCGGGTGAAAATCTGGTAGGTGCGTCCCGGCAGGTCCCTCCGGCGTCTCCCGGCTTGCGTTGACGGGGGGGCGGTCGGCTCAATGCGCCCCTTGCATGGACACCGGAGTACGCACGCCGCCGTTGCACCACGCCCTGGATGCGGTGTCCGGGGCCGTGCTGCTCGGCATGACGGTCTGGGCCCCGTGGGCGTTTGGGGGGACGGTTCCGTGGTCCCGCGCCGTCCTATACGGAGCCGGAGGACTCCTCGGCGTGCTCCTGCTGGGCAAGCAGCTGGTGCGTCTCCAGCACGACTTCAGCCCGGAGCGCTGGTGGACGCCCAGGCCGGCCGGACGCTGGGCCCTTCGGGGACTGGCAGTCGTCCAATTGCTGCTCGCAGATTTCCTGCTGATTGGCTGGTTGAACCCGCGGGCCACGCTTCGGATGGGGCTGAGTGGCGTGGATCTGGACTATTCGGCCCGGACGCCGACGTCGTGGCTTCCCACGACCTACGACGCCCCGGCGACGCTTCGCACCCTGCTGGCCGTGCTGGCGCTCTCGCTGACCTTCTGGGCGGCGCGGGACTGGCTGCTGGGACGGTCCCGCCGCGAGCGCCACTCCAGTTCACCGCCCTCGTTTCCGCCGGCGCGGCTGCGCCGCCTGCTCTGGACCCTGTGTGCCAGCAGCGCCGTCCTCGCCGTGGCGAGCATTGCGCAGCGGTGGGAAGGATCGGATCGCCTGCTCTGGATGCTCCGGTCGCTGGTTCCGTGGCAGCGGCATCCGGCCGGTCCCAACACGGCCGACCAGATCTGGGGGCCGTTCCCTGTCCGGGCCGCCGGCGCGGCCTACTTCAACCTGATCTGGCCCGTTGCCCTCGGATTCTGGTGGACCCTGCGCCACGAGGCGCTGCGACGTTCCGGAGCCTCCCATCGCATCGGGGATGACGCATCCGTCATGCTGCTGCCGGCCACGGGACTGATGATCCTGTGTCCGTTCCTGTCCGGAGGGCGCAGCGGCGCCCTGGTCGCCCTGGGATTGATGGGGGCGGTCCTGCTGGTCTTCGCCGCGGGGCGATGGCCCGAAGGACGCCTCCGCCGCGGGCTGGGAGCGGCCGGACTCGCGGTGCTCCTCGGGGTGGCGGCGATCCTCGCGGGCACCCCGGTGGGCACCCGGTTTGACGCCCGTTTCGCCGACGCCGTCGGGAATCGTGCCGATGTGCAGGAGATCGCGCGCCGGATGGCCGCCGATGCCGGGTGGCTGGGAACCGGGGCGGGGTCCTTCGGCGGGCTGTCGGCGCTGTATCGCGCGGGTCCCGAGGACCGATGGCTGACGTATGCACACAATGACTGGATGGAGATCCGCATCACGCTGGGGCTGGGCGGCCTGGCTCTTGCCGGATTGATGGTGGTGCTCCTCGCGGTTCTGCGCGGATCCACCCGCGGACTCCGGGTTCCGCGGGAGTTTGCGGCGCTGCTGGTGCTGGCGATCGCGGGGTTGCTCCTGCAGGCGGCGTTCGAATTTCCCCTCCAAATTCCGGCGGTGGCATTTCAATTTGTGCTTTTCGCCGCCGTCGCTGCGACCATCGGCACGGGAACCGGCGTTCACCGTCCCTCCGGCTGAACGACGGTGGCGGCAGCCACCGGATTCACGAGAGAGCGCGCGGTCGGCGTTCAGTGAATGGAGCAGTGCATGGGATCCCGACGATGGGTTCATTTTTCCATAACGGGATGGCACCCCCTTCGATACGCTCCCCCCGTGTCCTGGCGGCCAGACCCAGACCATTAAACGGCTCATTCGCATGTCCACCACGCCCTGTCGCGCCGCATTCCTGCTTTGGGTCTTTGGGATCTCAACGGAGATGGGAAACTGGACCTCGTGCTGGGCGCCTCACGCGCGGAAGGCCCCGCGCTCGGGGTCAACGACAATCGTGGCGAGGTCTACATCCTTTTCGGAAGGCCCAATTTCCCGCCCCTGGTGGACCTGGCCGGACTGGCGGGCCCAGAGGCGGATGTGCGGATTTCCGGGGCCGACTCCGGCGATCAACTTTCCCGGGACAACGCACTGCAAGCCGCCGATGTGACCGGCGACGGTTTGGGCGACCTCATTCTGGCCGCCCGTCTCGCGGATGGCCCGGGCGGGCTGCGATCGAACGCCGGGGAGGTCTAAATCGTGGCCGGACGGATGAATTTTCCCGCAATTTTGGACCTCGCCGTTGGCGGGACCGCCGGGGCAACGGTCACACTCTACGGAGTGAACGGCGGCCGGGGCCCGCTGGGCGGAGACAACAAGGTGGCGACCGGGGACCTCAACGGGGACGGCGTGGAGGATCTGCTGCTCGGCTACCGGGTGGACGCGGGGAATCGGGTGAGCGTGGTGCTGGGGCGCAAGCCGCCCGACGCTTTCCCCGCCACCCTGGACATGGCCTTGGAGGGTCCGACCGGCGCCGACATGACCCTGACCACCCCGGGTTTTTCCCTGAACGGGGGACCGGTTGCGGGGGATGTCAATGGAGACGGGGTCCAGGACCTGCTGTTGTCCGCGCGAAACCGCTCCGGTCCGGGTGGCGACCGCCCCCGTGCCGGGCAGGCATACGTCGTGACCGGCCGGTCCCGTGTGGAAAGCCTCAATCTGGGGGGCGGAGCCTTGGAGTACCAATTTGGGCGGGCTGGGGCACCCAACGGCTTCGCCATCGCCCCGAACGCGTCCGTCGCGGCACCGGAAGGCAGTCTGAACGGAGGAAGCCTGGTGGTGGCGATCACCTCCGGATTCGTGAGGGGAGTGGACCGATTCTCGTTTCGCACCATCTCCGCACTGCCCACCGCGACCTTTTCGGCCAGCGCAGCGGACGGTACCGGCATCAGCCTCCATTTTGACGGCCGGTTTTTTGGCACCGCCACCATCACTGAAGGGAGCGTCACCTGCACCTTGAACCTCAACGCCTCCGGCGCAGCGATCGCCGCGCTGCTTGCGGACCTGCGTTATGAAAACACGGAATTCGATGCCTCCTGGTTCACCCTGATCTCCGTCCCCTATCCAGCCCGCACCTTCACCATCACGTTGTCGGATGCCGCACGGGAAATGTTGCGGACGGAATTGCAGCCCGCCTTTTCCACCATCCAATCCATCTTCTTCCGCCCAAATTACCAGGCGCCCAGCAGCGACTCTGACAATGCATGGGTGACGTTTTGTCTGCAGGCCCGCTTCTCCAACGGGCAGGAGGACTATGTCCGCAATCTGCGGGTCCGCTGGTTCAGCGCGTTTGACGAACGGCCGATCCAGGACCACGGGGTCAGATCCGGATGCAAGGACGTGGAGTTAAGTGTGGGTGCCAAGGGCCGCTATACGGCCCGGGCTGGAGACCTTCCGGAGGCCGCGATCGCCCTCATCCACAACCGTTGCCTGTTTGCCTGGTTCGCGGGAATTTCCTTTGCGACCCAGCCCACGGCCCTGGCCAGAAATGCGGCTGAGGGCCCATCCATTTCCCTGGCAAGCTTCCACGCCCTGGAGTCCCTGTTCAATGGCACCTCGGGCGGAGCCCGGCTGGCTGAGCTTTATTGGCGGCACTCCCGTGAAGTGCGGGACATTCTGGTCGCCGATCCTGCGTTGATGAATGACGCCCTTGGCGTCGCCCTGGCGTTTCAGCCGGCGGTGCTCGCGCTGCTTTCGGCCCGGGCGGATTCGGTGGTCATCACCCGCGCAATGATCAGCGACCTGAAGGCGGTGTTGGATGTCCTCGCCGCCCGCGCGCAGAACGGTTTGCAGGCCGATCTGGCCGCCGAGCGTTTGCTTCGAAATGATCTCACAGCCATCCCATAGGAAATGGGGTGGAAAAAGGCTGAGTTGACGTTTTGCGGGCGGGCGACGCAGCCTGTCCGTGAATGAAAAAACATCTCAACTCAGCCCGCAGCAAGTTCACGATTCTCGGCCAGCTTTGCAAACTGATTCCGCCGCACTTGGTGGCGTCCTTGGCCAGGGAGCACCGGGCGGAGAGCAAGGCCCGAACCTTTAGTCACTGGAGCCATGTGGTGGCCCTGATCTATGGAAAGCTAAGCCATGCATTCGGTCTCAATGACCTGTGCGATGCGCTGCAGCTCTACTCCGGCCCCTTGTCCGCCATCCGCGGGGCCACCCCTCCACACCGCAACACCCTCTCGCACGCCAATCAGGAGCGGCCCAGCAAGATGGCGGAGGATCTGTTTTGGCGCACCCTGGAGCATTTGCGCGAGCAGAGTCCGGGTTTCGGGGGACGGCGGCTGTCGGGGCGCCTGAGGCGATTCAAGGCGACGATCCATCTGGTGGACTCGACCACGATTGAACTGGTGGCCAACTGCATGCCCTGGGCTCAGCACCGGCGGCGCAAGGCCGCCGCCAAAGCCCATGTGCGCCTCAATTTTCAGTCGCTGTTGCCGGGTTACGTGGTGGTGGACACCGCCCGGGAATCGGATGCCGGCCGGGCTCGAGAGCTGTGCGCGGGCCTGAAAACAGGGGAAGTGGTGGTTTTCGACCGTGCGTATGTCGATCGGAAGCACCTCAAGGACCTTTCCGATCGGGAGGTGGTCTGGGTGACGCGCTGGAAGGAAGGGATGGTGTGCGACGTCCTGGAGCGGCGGGAGGTGCCCCAAGGGGGAAAGATCCTGGCCGACGAATGGGTGGCCCTGAGCAACGGCCTTTCCGCACGCCGGATCCGCGCGCTGGTGGAGGTGGACGGCCAGGAACGGGAGATGGTCTTTCTGACCAACGAACTGAGGTGGGCCGCGAGCACGGTGGTCGCGTTGTACAAGGCACGGTGGGAGATCGAGGTGTTCTTCAAACAACTGAAGCAGACGCTCAAGCTCTGTGACCTGATCGGGTATAGCGCCAATGCAATCCGCTGGCAGGTCTGGACGGCGTTACTGGTTCATTTGTTGTTGAGATACCTGGCTTGGGCGCATGAATGGACGCACAGCTTTGTGAGGCTTTTTGCCTTGGTGCGCTCTCAAATATGGCAAACGCTGGATCTGCCGGAAATTTTAGGGCGCTATGGGACAGCCCGGGGCAGTTACCGCAACTTGGCGCGGCCGGAACAAGGCTTTTTCCCACAATTCTGTTGAAGCTGTGGGACAGCACGACGCCGGAAATGCCCCGCTGGATTGACTGATGTAATCCTTAAAGTCATTTTCCTCTGCCGTAACGGAATTCCAATGGATTCCGAACCTATCCCATTTGTAAACGCCTCCCTATGGGATGGCTGTGAAATGATCTGGAGGATCTCATCGGGAAAACGCCCGCCCAGGTGGCCGGCCTGTTCGAAGTCGTGGTGCCCGACGCGCCCTTTGTGCGGATGGCGCCCGGCCCCCCGGCCCCCGGCCTGCACCGCCTCACCGCAAACGCCCCCGCCGGGATCTCCCCGGTCCTCTGGCGGTCGCCGGATTTGGTCCACTGGTCCCCCGTACCCGATTTCCTGCTCGAAACGACCAACAGCACCTTCCGCGTCACCGACCCCGCTCCGCCCGCAGGTCCGAATCTGTATCAGATGCGCTGGTGATTCCGGCGTCCCGGGCGCCCGCGGATCTTCCATCGGCCCCGGTCGCACCCATGCTTCCGCAAGGCCCCGACAAGGGCATGGACCATCGGACCGCACGCCGCGGCAGGCGCGGCAAGTTCCGATCGGCTGGCACGCGCGCAGTGCGCGTTCCGGGGCCGGAGCCCACCCTCGTCCGAATTGGACTTTGCCGCACCGGAGCCGCGCCAGTAGCGTGCGCGCTCTTTTGAGGCACGCGATGAGTGACCAACCGGACTACAAGAACACCCTCAACCTGCCCCGCACCTGTTTCCCGATGCAGGCCCAGCTTGTGCAACGGGAACCGGCGCGCCTCGCGCAGTGGGAGGCCCAGGATTTGTACGGGCGGATCCAGCGGGCCCGGGAGGGCGCCACCCGGTTTGTGCTCCACGACGGACCGCCGTTCGCCAATGGCGACGTCCACATCGGCACCGCCCTCAACAAAATCCTCAAGGATCTGGTCATCCGGCACGAGTCCCTGCGCGGGCGTCAGGCGCCGTATGTGCCCGGATGGGACTGCCATGGGCTGCCCATCGAGTCCAAGGTCACCCAGGAACTGCGGGCCGCCGGGCGCACCGATGCCGACGCCGCCACCATTCGCACCGAATGTGAGGCGTACGCACGGCGGTTCGTCGCCTCCCAGCGGGACCAGTTCAAACGGTTGGGCGTGCTGGGGGATTGGGAGCATCCGTACCTGACCCTTGACCGGCAGTACGAGGCCGATGAACTCAGCCTGCTCGCGGACCTCGTGGATCAGGGTTTCGTGTACCGGGGCAAAAAGCCGGTCTACTGGAGCATCCCCTTCAAGACCGCGCTGGCCGAGGCGGAGGTCGAATACGCGGATCATGTCAGCCAGAGCGTGTATGTGCGGTTCCGCCTCAAGGGCGAGCCGAACACGTTCGTGCTGATCTGGACGACCACCCCCTGGACATTGCCCGCGAATCTGGCCGTGGCGTTCCACCCGGGGTTCCACTACTCGCTCGTGATGGTCGAGGGTGGCGCGTACCTGATTGCCAACCCGCTGCTGGCCGCCGTCTCCCAAAAGCTGGGCTGGGAGAGCTACCAGATCGTCCGCACCGTGCATGCCGAGGAACTCGCCTCTCTGGAGTACGAACATCCGTTTTGCGACCGCACCGGGCGCCTGTACCCGGCGGCGTTCGTCACCAGCGACACCGGCACCGGCTTCGTGCACATCGCGCCCGGCCACGGCATGGACGACTATCATCTCGGCGTTGAGGTGGGTCTGCCGATCTACTGTCCGGTGGACGACGACGGCCGACTGGCGCCGACCCGGGACCTGCCCCGCGGGCAGCAATTGCCGGAGTCGCTCGACGGGAAATCCACGCTGGAGAAGCACCATCGCTCCGAAGCCAATGACGCCGTACTGGCACTCCTCGTCGAGCGAAGCGCACTGGTGTTCCGCGAGGAGTATCGCCACAGCTACCCCCACTGCTGGCGCTCGAAGACGCCCATCATCTTCCGGGCGGTGGACCAGTGGTTCATCCGCGTGGATCATGAGGTTGCCGGGGTTTCCTTCCGGCAGCGGGCATTGGAGGCGATCGGGCGCGTGAACTGGGTTCCGGACTGGGGACGCAACCGCATCCAGGGTGCGGTGATGACCCGTCCCGACTGGTGCATCTCCCGTCAGCGATCGTGGGGCGTGCCGATCCCGGCGTTTTACGATGCCCAGGGTGAACCGGTGCTCAACGCCACCATCGTTCGAAAGGCGGCCGCCCTCATTGGAGAGCACGGGAGCAATGTGTGGTTCGCCACCCCGGTGGACGCACTGTGGGCGCAATGCCGTCCGGACGGCTGGACCGGCCCGGAGGCCGCGCGAAAGGGTCTCGACACCCTGGACGTCTGGATTGACTCCGGGAGTTCATCGCGCGCCGTGCTGATGCGGCGTCCTGAACTGGCCCACACGGGCGATGCCGCCGCGGATCCGGTCCGGCGCTGGCAGGCCGACATGTATCTCGAGGGCTCCGACCAGCATCGCGGCTGGTTCCAGTCCTCCCTGCTGCTGTCGCTCGCCGGCAACGGCGCGCCGCCCTACCACACCGTGCTGACCCACGGCTTCATGGTGGACGCGGACCGCATCAAGATCTCGAAATCAAAGCAGGGTGCCGGCGGCTACGAGAAGCCTCAGACGGCGGATCGCTACCTCCGGGAGCACGGAGCCGATGTGCTGCGCCTGTGGGTCGCCTCGCAGGACTACCGCAATGACATTGAAGTGAGCGAAGAGCGTTTGAAGAAGGTCGGCGAGACCTACCGCCTCATCCGGAACACGCTGCGATACCAGTTGAGCAACCTGTACGACTTCGACCCCGGGCGGCACGAGGTGACACCCGATCGGATGACGCCCCTGGATCGGTGGATCCTGTCCGGCTTCTCCGCCCTGGAGGCCGGGGTGGCTGCCGCCTACGAGGCGCACGAATTCCACGTCGTCTACCAACGGCTCTCGCAGTTCATCGCCGTGCAGTTGAGTGCGCTGTACCACGATGTGGTGAAGGACCGGCTGTACACGGATCCTGCCGGCTCCTTGCGCCGCCGCAGCACGCAGACGGCGCTCCACCATCTGGTGACACGGCTCTGCCAGATGCTCTCCCCCATCCTGGTGTTCACCGCGGAGGAGGCTTGGGAGCACATTCCGGGGCGTGGGACGGATTCCGTGCATCTTTCGGTGTGGCAGCCCGGATCGGCGGAGGAGGAACCCCTCCTGCCGCCCTTGCTGTCCCTGCGCGAGCGCGTGCTGGGAGATCTGGAGCGGGCGCGTCAGGCCGGGCAGATTGGCAAGTCCCTGGATGCCGTTCTCCACGTGGGTCTCCCGGGGTCCGCGTTCGGGTCCGCGCGCGACCACGCCGGTGTGCTGCGCGAGATCCTGAACGTCTCGGCCATCGAACTCACGGAGGCGACGGAAGTCACGGTGCACGTCCAACCGGCGGCGGAGGCCGGACGGCGCAAGTGCGGACGCTGCTGGCACTGGGAGCCCGACGTTGGCGTGGCGCCGTCGCATCCCCAACTTTGCCCGCGGTGCGTCGAGGCGGTGGGTGCCGCCTCCGCATCGCCTGGAATCCATTTGCCTTCGGGGGCACACCCCGGGGATTCTGCAGGCACACCATGAAACGCTTGCTCTTCCTTTCCCTCGGCGCGATCACTGCCATCGGGGCCCTGGCCCAGGGTGTCGGTTACACGGACACACCGCAAATCCGCGGCCAGCAATGGAGGGTCCACGACAAGGACCGCCCCAACCCTCCGACGGTGACACCGGGCGCCAGTTTCAGCAATGGGGCACCCCCTCCAAGCGACGCCATCTGGCTCTTCAACGGCAAGGATTTCGGGCATTGGACACAAGGGGGCAAGACCCCGCAGTGGACGCTTGAGAACGGCTACATGGAAGTGGTGGGCAAGACCGGTGGCATCGAGACGCGCGAGCAGTTCGGCGACGCGCAGGTGCACTTGGAATTTGCGACGCCGTCCAAGGTCGAAGGGGACAGCCAGGGGCGCGGCAACTCGGGAGTGTTCTTTCACGGGCAGTTCGAGGTCCAGATCCTCGACAGTCACAACAACAAGACCTACGCGGACGGCCAGGCCGGCGCATTGTACGGACAGTGGCCGCCCCTGGTGAATGCGATCCGGCCACCGGGCGAGTGGAACACCTACGACATCGTGTTTGAAGCGCCCCGCTTCGACGCCGAGGGGCGCCTCGTGAAGCCCGCCTTCATCACCGCATTTCTAAACGGGGTCTGCGTCCAAAACCGCAAGGAGCTCAACGGCCCGACCAATCACCGGGCGACCGATCCCTACAAGGCCTACTCCGGACGTGGGCACCTCAGCCTGCAGGATCACGGCAACCCGACGCGGTTCCGCAACATCTGGCTGCGACCGCTGGGCGAGCACAACTGAGGGCACGCCGAAGCGTTGGCAATTCCGCGGGACCGGCTAGGCTCCACCCATGCCGGTCACCGTCAACCTGCGTCAACTGGAGAAACGGAAGGAACTCCGGATGGAGGGGGAGGTGCCCGCGGCGGAATACGCCGCGGACTTCAAGGACGAGCTGATCCGTCTCGAAAACCCGATGCGCTACGCACTGGAGGTGCAACATCAGGGAGACAGCATTCTCGTCACCGGCTCCGTCGCAACCGAGGCTTCCTGCGAATGCGCCCGGTGCCTCCGTCCGTTCCCGTTCCCGGTGAGCGTCGAGAATCTGGCGGCGCTCGTGCCGCTGACCGGCGAGGAGGCGCCGCCCCGCGACGGGGATTTTGCAGACTTGACGCCCCTGTTGCGTGAGGACATCTATCTTGGCCTGCCGGCGAATCCGTTGTGCAGACCAGACTGTCGCGGGCTGCCGCAAATGGCAGTGGCCCGCGATTCGCGTCTTGGGGGTTCCAAGTCCGACGGACCCTCCCCTTGGGCTGCGCTGGATCGTATCAAATTGTAATTGAACATCTTATGGGCGTCCCGAAACGCAAACCGTCCCGCAGCCGCCAGCGCATGCGCCGCGCCTACAACTCGGTACTGACCCTGCCGAAGATCGCATCCTGCCCCCAGTGCACCGCCCCGTTCCGATCTCATCGGGTCTGCCCTTCCTGCGGATACTACAACGGGCGGCAGGTCATTTCGGTGACCGCCCAGGCCTGAGGAGTCTCCCGACCGGCTGGGCGCGCGGTCCGGAACCGGGCGCGGCGCCTGCCTGTGGATGCTATGCGTCTGGCCGTCGATGTCATGGGCGGCGACCACGGGCCGACGGAGTTGCTCCACGGCATCCGGTTGGGCCTTGAGTCCGATCCGTCCATCACGGAGCTCCAGGTCGTCGGGCCGGAGGAAACCCTCCGGGGTCTTTCCCGGGAGGTGGGTCTGACGGATTCCCGGGTGACCTACGTTGCGGCATCCGAAGTGCTCACGATGGACGACGACCCCGGACTCGCCGTGCGACGCAAAAAGGATTCGTCGCTCATGCGGGCGCTGGAGTTGCTGCGGGCCGAAACCACCGATGCCGTCATTTCCTCCGGAAACACCGGGGCGTTGATTGCGGGCGCGACCGTCCGCGTGGGACGTCTTGACGGCATCCGCCGTCCGGCCCTGGCCTGCATCATGCCGTCCCGTGACGGTGCCTTTGTGCTTTTGGACGCCGGGGCGAATCCGGATTGCACTCCCGAAATCCTGCTGCAGTTCGCGGTCATGGGGGCCGTGTATTCGCGGGGCATGCTCGGCGTCGAGCATCCGCGGGTGGGTGTGCTCAGCAACGGAACCGAGGAGACCAAGGGAACCGAAGTCACCCGGCAGGCCTTGGCGCTGATCCGGCAGACGCGCCTGAACTGCGTGGGGTTCGCGGAGGGATCGGATCTCTTCAGCGGGCGGGTGGACGTCGGCGTTTGTGATGGCTTTGTGGGCAATCTGATCCTCAAGGCGGTCGAGGGGCTCGGGCGAACGGTCGGACATCTGCTGCGGACGGAGCTGACGGCCAATCCGCTGCGCACGCTTGGGGCGCTGCTGGCGCGGGGCGGGCTGCGGCGGATTCGCGAACGGATGAATCCGGAGACTTACGGGGGCGCCCCGGTGCTCGGGCTGCAGGGCAGCGTGGTCAAGATCCACGGATCGGCAAAGCGCGTCGCGCTCAAGCACGCCATCCTGCAAAGTGCGCGCGCGGTGAACCGGCGGTTGAATGACGAAATCGTCCACGAGGTGTCCGCAGCCGGCGGCGCGGCGGGACTCACCTGATTTCACCGCCGCCCCCAATGGCCAGCTTTCGAAATCCCCGCGCCAATCGTCCGCATCTGCGGACGGTCTCGATCACCGGCATGGGATCGTATGTCCCGGAGCGCGTGCTCACGAATGCCGAGCTCGCAAGGATGGTGGATACCACGGACGAGTGGATCACGACCCGGACGGGGATCCGGGAGCGCCGTCTGGCGGCGGACGGCGAGGCAACGTCGGACCTCGCGACGATGGCCGGCCGGCGCGCGCTGGCGGCCGCCGGCGTGCGCCCGGAGGAGGTGGACCTGATCATTGTCGCCACCCTGACGCCGGACATGTTGTTTCCGAGCACGGCCTGTCTGGTGCAGCACCGGCTGGGAGCGGTCCGGGCCGCGGCATTCGACATCGAGGCGGCCTGCAGCGGGTTCGTCTATGCGCTGGATATCGCGAGCCATTTCGTGGCCTCGCACACCTTCAACACCGTGCTGGTCATCGGTGCGGAAAAGATGTCGTCGGTCATTGACTGGAAGGATCGCGGCACCTGCGTGTTGTTTGGGGATGGTGCCGGTGCGGCGGTGGTTCAGAACCGGCCCAACGCCCACGGATTGCTGACCATCTGCCTGGGTGCCGATGGCGGAAAAGCCTCCCTGTTGGAGCTTCCGGCCGGGGGCAGCGCCTGTCCGGCCACAACCGACACCGTAGCCCGGCGGCTTCATTTTCTCCGAATGGACGGCAAGGAGACGTTCAAGAACGCGGTCAACGCCATGGTCGCCGCGGGTCAGGAGGCCCTGCGGCGTTGCGGCGTCCATGTGTCCGATCTCAAGTGCATCATCCCGCACCAGGCGAACCGCCGGATTCTGTCCGCCGTCGCCGAGCGGCTGGGCGCCCGGGAGGATCAGGTCTTTGTGAATGTGGACCGCTACGGCAACACCTCCGCGGCCAGTGTGGCGATCGCGCTCGACGAGGCGGTGGCCTCCGGTGCGATCGGCCGCGGGGATCTCGTGCTCCTCGTGGTCTTCGGCGCGGGCCTCACCTGGGGGGCGGCGCTGATTGAATGGTGACGCGTCGGAAACCGCAGCCGCGCTTGACTTGCGGCGCCGGCTGCGGGTTGCTTGCTTCCATGGCACTACCCGGCAGGCGTCCCGCGGCTGCAATCGGATTCGCGTTATGGATTGCCGGCGCCCCCGTGTGGGGGGATCCGCCCCCCCCGGGAGGCATCGCGTTGTTTGACGGTCAGACAACCGCCGGCTGGCGCGGCTTCGGAAAGCCGAGATTCCCGTTGGTCGGTTGGGTGGTTGAGGAGGGATGGCTTAAGCATCGGGCCGGCTGTGGCGGCGGGGACATCATCACCACCAACCAGTTCACGGATTTCGAATTTGGATTCTCCTGGCGCGTCGCGGCCGGCGCCAACAGCGGCGTGAAGTACTTCATTGACGAGCGCCGGGGAGCGCCCATCGGGCACGAGTACCAGATCATTGACGATACGGCACACCCCGATGCCCAGCACGGCCCGAAACGCCAGACCGCGTCCCTCTACGACGCCCTGCCCCCGGTGGCCCCCCCGCTCCGACCGGTCGGCCAGACCAACGTTTCGCGCATCGTGGTGCACGGCAACGACGTCGAGCACTGGCTGAACGGCGCCCGCGTGCTCAGCTACACCCTGGGATCCCCCGCCCTCGAATCCGCGAAGGCCGCCAGCAAGTTCCGCGACGAGGCGGGCTGGGGCACCAAGATGACGACGCCCCTCCTGCTTCAGGACCATGGGGACGAGGTTTGGTTCCAGGACCTGTGGGTCCGTCCGATTCCGTGAGCCTTTGCGGCGCTTTGTGCCCACTCCGTACTTGGCGGAGAGGTCGGTGCGCGACCACGATGGCGGCATGGCGCTGGACGGCACTGACTTTGTGGACACCGATTTTACCAGTCCGCGGGCCCCGAGCCCGGGGCCACGCGCGCCGACGCGCGAGGAACTGGATGCACAACTCACGGGAACCCAGCAGCAGCTCGCCAAACTTCGCGAAGCCCAGGAACAGCTCGAACGGACCCGCGCCGCCGTGGAGGAGATGCGCCGGCGACATGCGGAGTTCACCGCGGGCCGCACGGAGACGCTGCAGGCCCTGACCTTGGGCATCGGATTGCTGGAAAAGGCCGAACAGGATGCCCGGCGCGACGCCGAGCAGATGGCGCGCACCTTGGAGGGATTACGATCCAGCCTGGAACAGGTGGAACGGTTGAACGAACAGGCGTGGACCTCGGACACCTGGGAGCAGGAACTCACCCGCGCGCTTGCGGTCATCAAAAACGCACGGCTCGAGTTTCAGTCCGCAAGCCAGAAATGGCCGCTGCTGGACGGAAGGTCTCCGGTCAACGCTTCCGCCTCCGGATCAGCCGAAGCGTCGCATTGGCCCCAGCTGCCGCTGGGGCAACTTTGGCGTCTTGGATTGGCCCTCACCTGGCCCCTGGTACTGGGGGCGCTTGCCCTCGCCGGGGCCATCCTGCTGCTCACGTTGAGGCGATGACGGCCGCCCCGGGCCGGGGCTCGCGGACTCGCTGTGCCGTCCGTACCAAGCCCCGCCACGAGTGAAGCCGGAAATCACCCGAAACGTCTGTCCAAAACCGCGATGTGGGGCGCCTTCAAGAAGCCAACCGATCCGTTCAAGGCCCGCGAGCGCGAATTGGAGGCGGAGCTGGCACGGTTGCGTGAAGAGGTGGAGCGCCTTTCACGCGAGGAGCCAACGCCGATTTCAGCAGTGCGGGAGCCGTCCGAAATCCACCCCCGGGAGTCCCCGCCGCGATCCACGCCCCCGCCTCCAGTTCCCACACCGGCCCTCCGCCCCCCAGACCCCGCCCCGACTCCCATCAACCACCTGGCCGCACAGAAGTTTGATCCGGTCGCCGCATGGCGGCGTGCTCTCAGCCATCTCCGAGGTCCAACCGCCAACAACCCTCGCATGGCGCGGATGCTCGCCGCAGGCAGCATCCATGGCCTGAGACCACTCCGATACGAGCGGCGGGTCGCCCGAAACCGGTTCATCGCCCTTTTCGTCATCTTGGTTCTAATCCTCTGGGGATTGGGCTATACCTATCTACGCAATCGGTAACTTGATCGGAATCATCCAGCCCGTGGAATTCGAGGTTTGACTTGGTCTCGGCACTCTCTAGGCTCTGCAACGCGAAACGGGGTTTTTGCCTTTGTTCCTCCTGTACCCGGTGGCGATTCGATCGTCACCGGGTTTTTTGTGCGGCGGGTCAGATATCGCGCCAATGCGGACGCCAAGGCAGTGCGGATTCTTGAAACGCGCCGCCTCAGCCACCGACAAGCCGGCTCATCAGCCGAATCGCCGTTCGGTCCGGTGGCTCGTCGTCGGCAACATCAAGCCAGTCGAGGCTCATTTGACCCCGAAACCAGGTCATCTGGCGTTTGGCAAACTGGCGGGTTCGGACCTTTACAGCTTCCCGGGTCTCCAGGAGCCCCCGGACACCTTCCAAATGCTCCATCACCTGACGGTACCCGATGGCGTTGCGCGCCGTCGGATTCTCCCGCAATCCCCGCGCCACCAACCACCTCGTTTCCTCAACAAGGCCCGCCTCGAACATGGCATCCACCCGGCCATGGATTCGTGCGACAGCAACATCGCGTTCGCGGCGCAGGCCGAAGCTGCGGCCGGCAAGCGTGGGCAAATCTTCCGGCCATGAAGCTCGCTGCCGGGAAAAGGGGCGTCCGGTCAGGCGGATCACTTCCACCGCACGGACGAGCCGCCTGCGATTCGCCCGGTCAATCGCATCGAAGGTTGCCGGGTCACGCCGGGCCAGTTCCTCGAGCAGCACCGCATCGGGCATCTCCTCCAGTTGCCGGCGCAGCGCCGGGTCGGGAGGCGGGGCATCGCCCAGCCCGGACATCCATGCATTGAAGTAGAGCCCGGTACCACCGCAAAGGATGGGGACCCGACCCCGCCGCTGGATCTCCGGAATCAGCCGCGTGGTCCACGCCACGAAGCGGGCGGCGTCGAAGGACGCTCCGAGGGGCACCAGATCCACGAGATGGTGCGGCACGCGGCGCCGGTCCTCCGGTCCCGGCTTTGCGGTTCCCAAGTCCATCCCCCGGTACACCTGCATGCAGTCCACGGAGATGATCTCACCGCCGAGACGTTCGGCGAGTTCGAGGGCGACCGCCGATTTTCCAGCGGCCGTCGGTCCGGCAAGGATCACCGGACGAAGCTCCGGCGCGACCGGCATTGCGCACGGACGCTCGTTCCCGGAGCTCATGAGCTGCGATGATCGGCGGCGGCGGACCGCCGGCGATCCTGCTGCCAGGTCATCAGGATGAGCAGTCCCACCCCGGTGCAGATCGCCGTGTCCGCGACGTTGAATGCCGGGAAGCCGATTTCCCCACCACCTCCGCGCGGTTCGATGTAGAACCGGATGAAATCAATCACGTGCTGGCGGCTGGGAAGCAGCCGATCCAGCAGGTTGCCTGCAATCCCGCCGAACAGAAATCCGAGGGCCACCTGACCGGCCGGTCGTCCCGCCTCGAAGTGGCTTCGGAAAACCCACAGGGCCACAAAGGCCAGGGCTGAAACCATGGCGAGAATGCCGTTGTTGTGCCGGAACAGGCTCCAGGCGGCGCCCGTGTTGCCCCAATGCACCAGCTTGAAGAAACCCGCCACCAGCACCCGTTCCTCCTGAAACCCAAGCGCCCGGAGGACCAGGAACTTGGTCAACTGGTCCGCGAGGAAGACGGCGAGCGCCAGCAGGCCGATGCGCTGGGTCGGCGTCAGCCGACGAAGAAAATCCATCATGCAGCGGGCGGAAGGTAGTTGGACGCGCCGGACTCGTGCCAGCATTCCCCGACAGGACCGTCACCGCTATTCCCGGCGGGGCAGTTCGCAATCCTGGCACTGCGCCACCCCGAGGTGCCGCGCGGTCTCCAGAGCTCTCTCAAAGAACTGACCCCGCGCCGCGTCGCCCGCCGTTGCGTCCGCACCGGCTCCGGCCATCTGGCGCGCCTTGGCCAGCAGGTCGTTGCGTTCACCCGACAACGCCGCAGCACGTGCCGCCGCCCCATCGCGGGCAAAGTACAGTTTCCCGTCAACCCAAGTCTCCAGGCAGCGGCTGAAGCTGTCGAGCGGCGGACCAGACCACACCACCAGGTCGGCATCCTTGCCCGGCTCCAGCGAGCCGACCCAGCGGTCCACACCCAACTGCCGCGCCGGGTTGATGGTCACGAATGCCAGGGCCTCCACTTCCGGAGTCCCCCCGTACTTCACCGCCTTCGCCGCCTCCAGGTTCATTCGGCGCGCGAGGTCGTCATCGTCCGAGTTGAAGCTGACACTCACCCCGCGGGCGTGCATCAAACTGCCTGCGTAGGGGATGGCGTCCAAGACCTCGTACTTGTAGGCCCACCAGTCGGAGAAGGCGCTGCCGCCGGCACCGTGACGCGCGATTTCATCCGCAATCTTGTAGCCTTCCAGCACGTGCTGGAGCGTTGCCACCCGCACGCCGAAGGATTCCATGACCCGCAGGAACACCAGGATTTCGTCCTGCCGGTAACTGTGGCAGTGGATCAGTCGGATCCCGGCAATGATCTCCGCAAGGGCCTCCAGCTCGAGGTCGCGCCGGGGCGGTGGCATTTCCGGGTCCCGTGCACGGGCGGACTCCCAATCCCGCCACCCGGCGGCATACTGACGGGCGGCGGTAAACCGGTTCTGATGAAAGGTCGGCACCCCCATCCGCGTTTGAGGAAAGCGGGTGGTGAAACGCTCCCCCCAGTTGGACTGCTTCACGTTCTCCCCCAGCGCAAACTTGATGCCTTGCGGGGCGTTGGTGAACTTCAAACCCTCCGGCGGTTCCCCCTCCCGCAGCTTGATCACCTGGTTCTGACCGCCGATCGGATTCGCCGATCCGTGGAGCAGGCTCGCCATCGTGAGCCCGCCAGCCAGCTGGCGATACAGGTTCGGCGACTCGGAGTTCACCACATCCCCGATCCGGACCATGGAAGTGCTGGGCAGGCTGGCCTCGTTGACCCCTCCAAGAATCGCCGAGTGGCTGTGACAATCAATCAGCCCCGGCGTCACATGCAGGCCGGATCCATCCAGGACCCGGGTGTCCGGACGCGGCTCCGGGACCTGGAATCCCACCGCGCGGATGCGTCCGCCCTCCACCCACAGACTGGCGTTGGTCAGGACGCCCTCCGGTCCGCAGGTCCACAGGGTCGCCCCGCGGATCAGCAGGCTCGGGGGATTGGTCAGCGGTCCGCGATCCGCCAGGGGATTGCGCGCGGTCCGCTTGCGCGCAAGGTCCCGAAACACCTCCTCCCGCTTTCGCTCTCCCTCCTTCTCCTGGGGCGATCCTGGTGCGGAGTCCGACGACGCCAGACCGGCGGCACCCGGTGCGGCTGTCGGAGCGATTCCCTTCGGTGAATCGTTGGGCGCCATCTCGAAGGGACGCCCCTCGATCCACACGGAGATCACACGGCCCTCCGGATCGAAGTACCCCTTGGCGTCGCAAACGGTCAGGTTGGCAATTTTTCCGGGGGCCAGTGTGCCCAGGAGGGCCTCCACACCGCAGAATTGGGCGGGGATCGTTGTGAGCGCGGCCAGGGCCTGCGTCTCGGTCAGCCCACGGTCCAGGGCGACGCGGAGGTTCTTCCGGAAATCCTTGCGGTCCGGAAGGCCGAACGTCGTCAGCGCCACCGCCCCACCCGAGCGGGCGAGCAGCTCCGGATTGGACGGTGCCCAATCCCAGGCCCGCAAGGCATCGAGGCTGACGCTGTCCCAGGCATCGTCTGAAGGCAGCTTCGGCAGTGCGGGAAAGTTCAGGGGGACGATGTATGCGCCGCCCACGCCAGAGAACAGGTCCGGCCGCCGCCATTCGCCGCCGCTGACGACGATCACCGCATTGCTGAGGCCGAACTCCGCCGCAATCCGGCGCGCGCGATCCACCATGAGCACGCTGCCCGGCTCAAAAAAGACGGGCTGCTGTCCACGGGAACCCGCCAACGCCTCCAACGCCTCGTTGGCCGGCGGACGTGTCCGACGCAGCGGATCGCGGGCAAACGCCGCCTGGGCGGCACCCCACCACTCGGCGTCGAGGTAGGCCTGCCGGACGGCCGCAATCGTTCCCATCAGGGAATCCGGAAACACGCCCTCGCCTCCGGGAACTTCAAAGGCGATGTGCTGGGCGGTCCCCAGGGCGGTCCGCGGCATCAACAACGATTCATTGGGGGAACCGTCCCCCAGCAACGCCACGGCACTCTGTCCGCGAAAGATGCCGTGCCCGGGCACCACATTGGCCGCGGTGAACCCCAACTCCCGAAGTTCCTCCAACTTTTTTGGATCCGGACCATACCCGTCCGCGATGCGCCGCTGCGGCGTCACGGAGGTCAGCGAATATCCAGGGCCCGGAGCACCGGCATCCCGCTCGCCACTCGGCAATCCGTAGAAGCGATACCCGCCGGCCCCCTGGGTGCCGTCCGAGGCCCTGGCCTCGCGTCCGCCATCGCCCACCACCGAGCCACCCCGGGATGCAACCGGACGCACCTTGTCCTCCAGCGCGAGGTAGGGATCGAAGAATCCCGGATAGACGATCAAGCCGGACATATCCCACACCCGCGCGTCGGCGGGCGGGGTCACTTCGGGTCCGATGGCCGCGATGCGACCATCACGGATGACCACCGTGGCATTGGAATACGACGTGTCGGGACGCGTGAACACCCGCGCCCCGACCAGGGCGTGAGTTCCAGGGGGTGACGGTCGGAAACCCGGAGGGTGAAGCCCCTGCCCTGCTGCCGCCATCACCAGGACCGCTCCCAGCACGGCCGTCGGCCCCGACGAGTTCCTCATCGGCGGACCCTATCCGGAGCCCCCGCCAAAGCAAGGCGGCGGGCGGGACAAGCCGGCAGTATTCGGAGGGCCACCCGGGAGCGCTGCGTGCGCCCGGCGCATTTGGAGCGCTAAATTATTCGACAAGCGACACTTGTCCAAATGTGCGATTGCAAAGTCTGGCGAAAATGGTCGAATGATGGAGTGTTGGAAGTTCGATTTGTTCGATGGGCGTTCGGATGGGTTCTTGGGGTCCTGATCGCTGTTGGGGGAACGCTTCATGCCCAGTGGTATGTCAGCAACCCGCCGGCCATGCCCAGCGTTGCACCGTCCGCAGCCTACGAGGCGGTCAACGCGTTCCCCACCCTGAGTTTCCCGTATGGAACCGACGACATCGTGGGCATGACCACGCCGCCGGGCAGGACGAACGAACTGTTCGTCTACGGCCTCTTCGGGAGGATTTACGCCGTCTCCAACCTTCTGGCGCCGACCAAAACACTCTTCCTGGACGTGTCGCAGGACACGTTTTGCCCGGGTGCGGCCCGTTCGGAATCCGGCCTCGTCGGGATGGCCTTCCACCCGAACTATGCTCAGAACAGGTATTTCTACATTTTCTACACCCGGACCAATCGAACCGAGGGTCGCACCTACAACACCCTCTCAAGGTTTCAGACGGATCCCGCCAATCCATGGCGCGCGCTTCGCGGCTCGGAACAAATCATGATTTCTCAATGGGATCGCCACGATATTCACCAGGGAGGAGACATGCACTTCGGGCCCGACGGCTACCTGTACCTCTCGCTGGGTGACGAGGGCATGCAGAACGATCCCTTTCGGAACAGCCAGCGGATTGACAAGGACTTCTTTGCCGGGATCATTCGTATTGACGTGGACGGACGTCCGGGAAGCCTGGCGCCCAACCCGCATCCGGCCTTTCGCACAGGGTATCGCATTCCGCCAGACAACCCCTTCATCGGACGCACCTCGCACAATGGACTGCCGGTTTCCCCGAGTGCCGTCCGGACCGAACTCTGGGTGACCGGGCTGCGGAATCCCCATCGCTTCAGCATAGATCCCTTGACGGGGGAGCTCCTTGGAGGGGACGTCGGCGGTGCCCGGATGGAGGAGATCAACCGGTATGTGCGGGGAGGGAACTACGGCTGGGCCCACCGCGAGGGCACGCTGACCAATCCGCAGTTTCCAGCGCCGCCTGCGGGTTTCACCTCCATTCCGCCAATCTACGAGTACCCTCATTCGGCGCCGGACGCGAATTTTCAGGGGTCGGCCGTGATCGGCGGACTGAGCTATCGGGGCACCGCGTATCCGGACCTCTACGGAAAGTACATCTTCGGCGATGCGGTCACCGGACATATTTGGGCTTTGTCGGAGGCTGCGAACGGCCGGGTGACCGTGAATCGCCTGACCACCCAGCGTCCAGCCATGGCGTCGTTTGGGCTGCATCCGGGAACCGGCGAGATCCTGACGGCCCAGATGTGGGGCTCCCGAATCATGAAATTGCGGCGTACGGTCAACCGGGAGGACCCGGCGCTGCCGCAGACGCTGAGTGCCACCCGGGTGTTTTCGAGTCTGGCCAATCTGACACCCCAGGCCGGGGTGATGCCTTACGAGGTCGCCTCGACCTTCTGGTCGGATCACGCCATCAAGCGGCGGTGGTTCTTCATGCAAAAGGCCGCAGACCGCATCGCGTTCGACAGTGACGGCCAGTGGACGTTTCCGACCGGTTCGGTCTGGGTGAAGCATTTTGATCTGGAGCTGATCCGGGGGAACCCGGCGTCCCGCCGCCGTCTGGAGACCCGCTTTCTCATCAAGACGGACGACGGCGTTTACGGAGTCACGTACAAGTGGCGTGCGGACGGATCCAACGCCGACCTGGTGCCGGATTCCGGGCTTGAGGAGTCCATCACGATTCAGGAAGGGGGCGTGTCGCGGAGGCAGACGTGGCGGTATCCGGGCCGCTCGGAGTGCCTGACCTGCCACAACGGTGCGGCCCAACATGTACTGGGATTCAACGCGCTGCAGCTCAACCGGGATGTTCCTTCCGGTTCGGGGGTCGTGAATCAGATCTCCCGGATGGCCTCGTTGAACCTGTTCAGGACCCCGCCCCCCAACCCGGCGACGCTCCCACGTCTGGCGGACGTCAACGAGACCGGTGCAACCCTCGAGCATCGGTTCAAGACGTATCTGGAGGTCAATTGTGCCTATTGCCACCAGCCGGGCGGAATTGGTCGCGGCGTCTGGGATGGTCGCTTCACCACACCGCTGGCGGGTTCAGGCATCCTCAACGGGGTTCCCACGGATGATCTGGGTGTGCCGGGCGCCCGGATTGTCACCCCGGGCAACCCGGAGGCCTCGGTGCTCTGGCGTCGCATCGCAACGATGGGCCCCTACCACATGCCGCCGCTGGGGACGTTTGAGCCCCACGCTGAAGGCATCCAACTGGTCCGCAACTTCATCGAGGGCGGGCAGGCGCCAACGGCGGTCCGGTCGGTCTGGCAAATCGGCCAGGATACACCAGCGGGATCTCCGAGCTTCAACGCGGACTTCTCCATGCAGAACAACCGGACGGATGCCGCGCCCGGACAGGTCACCCGGCTCCCCGGCGATCCGAGGTATCAGCCAGCGGCGAATCCCGGGCCCGATGACCACTACTACTTTGCCGGCAACTATCCGGCCGGCTTCAACGGGCTCACCTCGCCATTGCCGGTTCCCAACGATGAGCCCTGGCGCTCCTGGGAGCGGGCCCACACCCTCGGGGATCCGATCAATCGCATGCATTTCGTTCTGGCGGGCAGCCAGGTGAGCGCCGGCTCGCGATTCCGGCTCGTGTTCGAATTCCCGATGGCCGGTTTCTCGGTCAACGGGGTGATCCAGCGGGGCTACGGGATCCATGACCTGACGGTGCGTTTCCGGAACGGGCGGGGCGTCGCCACGACCCTTTTGACCGAGCGACTGACCGCTTCAGCGCTGCGATCCCTGGAATTCACCGCAGGTTCCGTCGGGGCCACCGAGGGGGCGAATTCCATCGAGCTTGTGCGCACCGGACCCGCCGCAGCGGGCACCTCGTACTGGCTTGAGTACGACTTTATCCGCCTCGAATCCCTGTCCACGGGCAACACGCCACCCGTGCTCCCCGCCGTGCCCTCCCAACTGCTCGACGCGCAGCAGGCATGGTCCCTGCAATTGCAGGCGACGGATCTCGAGACGCCGGCGAGCCGCCTGACCTACACCCGGGTCAGCGGGCCGTCCGGACTGACGGTGTCCTCCACCGGCAGGGTCGCCTGGACTCCGACCACGGCGCAGGCGGGCACCACCAACCAGGTGGTGGTGCAGGTCACGGATGATGGGGCGCCGGCTTTGAGCGCCACCGCGCAGTTTACCGTGGTGGTCCGGGGTGCCGTGGCGTCACCCCCACCCCCACCCCAGCCCCCGTCGTCCCTGCGGACGGTGTGGCAGATCGGAGAGAATGCACCTCCCGGGGCCTCCTCGGAGGTGATGATGGCGGAATTCTCACTGCCGAGCGGCCAAAGCAATCCGTCCCCCGGGCTGGTGACCCGGCGGGCCGGCGACCCGCTCTATTCGGCGGCAGCAAACCCGAGGCCGGATGACGACTTTTACTTTGCCGGAACGTATCCGGCCGGGTTCAACGGTCTGACGGCGCCACTCCCGGTGGCCTTTGACGAACCTTCGACCTCTTGGGAGCGGGGGTTGACGCGAGGAGATCCGGTCAACCGGATGCATTTCATGCTCGATCCATCGCAGGTCAGTTCCGGGTCTCGATTCCGGCTGACATTCGAGTTTGGGTCGGGAGGGTTCATGCAAGGGGGCGTTTACCGGCCCGTCTTCGGCACCCACGACGTGGTCGTGCGATTCCGCAACGGCCAGGGGCGCACCGTCACCCTGTTCAGCGGCCGCCTGACGGCGCCGCTCGAACAAGGTGTGGACTTCACCGCCGCCGAAGTGGGGGCCACCGCCGGCGGCAACACGATCGAATTCGCGCGCACCGGCCCCCTGGAGTCCAACACCAGTTACTGGGTGGAGTTCGACTACATCCGGCTTGAGGCCCAGACGTCCCCGGCGCCCCCTCCACCGCCTTCCTCGCTCCGAACCGTATGGCAGGTGGGCGAAAATGCCCCCCCAGGGGCGTCGTCCACCGTGATGATGGCCGAGTTCTCGATGCAGAACAACCGCAGCAACCCCGCCCCGGGCCTCGTCACCCGCGTGCCCGGGGACCCGCTCTATTCGGCGGCAAGCAATCCGGGGGTGGATGATGACTTCTACTTTGCCGGGACCTATCCGGCCGGCTTCAACGGGCTGGCCGCGCCGCTGCCCGTGGCCTTCGATGAGCCTTCGCAGTCATGGGAACGGGCGCTCACGCTTGGGGATCCGGTCAACCGGATGCACTTCATCCTGGATCCATCGCAGGTCCTCTCCGGATCCCGGTTCCGGCTGACGTTCGAGTTCGGCTCGGGGGGCCTAATTGAAGGGGGCGTGTACCGCCCGGTCTTTGGACCCCACGACGTGGTGGTGCGGTTCCGCAATGGCCAGGGACGCAACGTCACCCTGTTCAGCGGCCGCCTGACGGCGCCGTTGGAGCGCTCCGTGGATTTCACGGCCGCCGAAGTGGGAGCCACCGCCGGTGGCAACACGATTGAATTCGTCCGCACCGGCCCGGCCGCGGCCAATACCAGTTACTGGATCGAGTTCGATTACGTACGGCTCGAAACCCAGACGGCCCCCCTTCCCCCTTCCTCTCTCCCTCCCCCATCCCTCCGGCGGGCGTGGCAGGTGGGAGACAACGCGCCCCCCGGCGCCTCGTCAACCGAGATGATGGCGGAGTTTTCCCTGCAAAATAATCGCAGCAATCCCGCGCCGGGGCTCGTGACCCGGTTGCCCGGGGATCCGCTCTATGCGGCGGCAACCAATCCGGGAGTGGACGACGATTTCTACTTCGCGGGGACCTATCCGGCAGGGTTCAACGCGCTCACCGCATCGCTCGCCGTGGCGTTTGATGAACCGTCGAGAGCGTGGGAACGCGCGCTGACGCTGGGGGACCCGGTGAACCGGATGCACTTCCTCCTGGATTCATCGCAGGTCAGTTCAGCGTCCCGGTTCCGGCTGACCTTCGAGTTCGGCTCGGCAGGTCTGATGGAAGGGGGCGTGTACCGTCCGGTCTTTGGACCCCACGACGTGGTGGTGCGGTTCCGCAACGGCCAGGGACGCAACGTGACCCTTTTCAGCGGCCGCCTGACGGCACCGCTGGAGCGCAGCGTGGACTTCACGGCCGCCGAAGTCGCGGCCACCGGCGGTGGCAACACGATCGAATTCGTGCGCACCGGACCGGCCGCTCCAAACACCAGCTACTGGCTGGAGTTTGATTACGTGCGGCTCGAGGAAACCGGCACCGCGACCAGCACCCTCACCAGCCGCCCGGCGGCCGCCGGATCTCAGGTCGCCGCCATTGCCGCTCCGGCCCTGCATCCCGATCGCATCACACTGGATGGGCTGGAGTATCTGACGCTGACCTACTCACGTCCCGACGGCATCACGCATGTGGTCACCGATGAATTCGAGATCAGCGACAACATCGCCGCCTGGACCCCTGCGGCCGTTGTGGTGGTGCGGGACGACGTGGACGACGGTGTTCGAACCATCACCGTCCGCGACGTGGTCCCCATCGGCACGGGAACCCACCGTTTCCTGCGCCTGAGGGCCGACCTCGTCGAAGAATCCGGCAGCCGTTGACGCCCTGGGAGGCCTGAAGGGTATCGCTCCGCGACGGTTCAGCCCGCTTGCCGGCCGGCGGAGGGCTTCCTAGTCTCCGCGCCATGCAGTTGACCGCAGAACAGCAGGATCGGGTGCGCCAGTGGATTGCCGAGGGGCTGAAGCTTTCCGAGGTTCAGAGGCGCCTCGAAAGTGAGTTGGGGATCCGGTCCACCTACATGGAAGTTCGCTTCCTGGTGGACGACTTGCGGGTGATGCCCAAGGACCCCGAGCCGCCCAAGGTCCCCGAGCCTGCGGCCGCCACGCCGATTCCAGAGCCGGCAGGTGCCGCAACAGGGGGGGTGCGGGTCACCGTGGATGCCGTGACCCGTCCCAGCGCTCTCGTCAGCGGACGCGTGGTTTTCAGCGACGGCCAGGGAGCCGCCTGGTTGGTGGATCAATACGGACGCCCGGGACTGGTGTCGGACACCAAGGGCTACCGTCCCTCACCCCAGGACATGCAGGATTTTCAGATGGCGCTCGAGAAGGAGCTGGTGCGCCTCGGCCTGTGAGGTCGGGGATCCTCCGAAGTCTGCTGGGTGCCGGCGGCAACGTCCGCAATATCCCCGAATCGTTCCATGAGCCAGACCCGCACTGAAACCGACACCATGGGATCCATCGAGGTCCCCGCTGACCGCTACTGGGGGGCCCAGACCGCCCGGAGCATCCACTTCTTCAACATTGGGGCCGACGTCATGCCCCGCGCAGTGATCCGCGCCATGGGACTGCTGAAGAAGGCCTGTGCCGAGGTCAACTGCGACCTGGGCAAGCTCCCCGCCGACCGAATGCGCCTCATCGTGGCGGCCGCGGATGACGTCATTGAGGGACGTCTGGATGACCATTTCCCCGTGCACATCTGGCAGACCGGCTCGGGGACGCAGTCCAACATGAACGCCAACGAGGTCATCGCGAATCGGGCGATCGAGCTCGCCGGGGGCGAATTGGGTTCCAAGAAACCCGTGCACCCCAACGACGACGTCAACATGTCCCAGTCGTCAAACGACACCTTTCCGACCGCGATGCACGTGGCGGCGGCCGAGGAGGTGGTCCGTCGCCTGGTCCCCGCCTGCAAGGCGTTCCGGGACGCCCTTGAGGCGAAGCGGATCGAGCTCGAGGAGATCGTCAAGGTCGGGCGGACGCACCTGCAGGACGCCACGCCCATCACCTTTGGCCAGGAGTTTTCCGGATATGTGGCATTGATGGACCGAAATCTCGCGCGTATCGAGGCCGTGATGCCGGGGTTGTATGACCTCGCCATCGGGGGCACCGCGGTGGGCACGGGGCTGAATTCCCACCCGGAGTTCGGACACCGCGCAGCCGCCCGCATCGCGGAGTTGACCGGACTGCCATTTGCCAGTCACCCCAACAAATTCGCCGCCCTCAGCGCCCACGACGAATTTGTCTTCGCGTCCGGTGCCCTGCGAACCCTGGCGGGTTCGCTCATGAAGATCGCCAATGACATCCGCTGGCTCGGATCCGGACCGCGCTGCGGGTTGCGTGAACTGCAATTGCCGGAGAACGAACCCGGATCCTCCATCATGCCCGGCAAGGTCAACCCGACCCAGAGCGAGGCGATGACGATGGTCGCCGTGCAGGTGCTTGGAAATGACGTCGCCATCGGGATCGCGGGCAGCCAGGGCAATTTTGAACTCAACGTGTTCAACCCCGTCATGGTGTTCAACTTCCTCAACTCGGTTCGCCTCCTCGCCGATACCATGACCAGTTTCGCCCGGCATTGCCTCACGGGCCTGAAGGTCAATCGCGACGTGGTGGAGCACTACCTGAAGGTCAGCCTCATGAACGTGACGGCGCTCAATCCGCACATCGGCTACGAGAAGGCGGCCGCCATCGCAAAAAAGGCCCAAAAGGAAGGCACCAGCCTTCGTGAGGCGGCCCTGTCCCTCGGGTATCTGACCGCCGGGCAATTCGACGAATGGGTGAACCCGGAACGGATGACCCGGCCGTGACGACTCCGCGGATCCGAGGCTGCGGCAAAGGGTCGCTTGACGGTCCCGGGGGGCGTTTCTAGCTTCCCGCCCGGTTGGTGGCCGTAGATCAATGGTAGATCCCCAGATTGTGATTCTGGTTGTTGCGGGTTCGAGTCCCGTCGGTCACCCCACCTCCCACACCACCTGCGGCCAGCCGGTTGCACGCCGCGGCCAACCGGTCCCCCGGACCTGTCATGAACCCACTCCAGCGTCCGTGCACGCGCGGGCTGATGGTGCTGAGCCTGGCCGCATCCGCGGGAGCCGCCGTAATACCCACGACCGCGTGGACCACCGTGCGGCTCGCACCCGACGGCAGCCAGGTCGCCGCAATTGCGTCCGAAGCCAATCCAGCCCTTTGGCTCACCGGGACGGATTCCGCAGAGCAACCCCGGCGGTTCCAACTGCCCGACGGCGTCTCGGTGGCAGACTTCGCGTGGGCGGGCCGGGAGCATGTGATCTGCCTCGGCCTCGGTCCTGAAGCGTCCGGCGGCCTGTGGTCCGTCCATCGGACCCGTCTGGACGGCCATCTGCTGAAGCCGCCCCCCGGAGGGGCCTGGGTTCGCCTGATGCATCCGCAGCCTTCGGCGGCCCGGGTGGCGTTGATCGAGGGCGTGGCACCGGGTCGCTCGCACCGGTCGGGCTCCGGACGGTGGCTCGATCTGATGGCCGTGGATCCGGAGACCGGGCACCTGCTGCGGGCAACTCACAACCCGGGAGACGTGGTTCAATGGATTTCAGATGATGCGGGAATGGTCCGGGGCGCCCTCGCCGTGGATGGAGCGCAGATCGAGCTGAGGGTCCGCAAGGGTGAGGCCCTACCCATTCGTTGGCACCGGGTGACCCGGTTCGATGCGGTCCGCGATCCCGCCTCGCTCGTCTCCATGACATCGGATGGAGATCGCGCCTGGCTGACGGCGCGCCTGGGACGCGACACCCTCGGCCTCTCGGAGCTCGATGTACCGGGTGCCCGGATCCGAAGGATGTTGGTGGAGGATTCCCGGTTCGACATCACCACCGCGCCGGTACTCGCCGGCGGCCACCCGATCGCCGTTGCCTGGGAGCGGATGTTGCCGCACACCGAGTGGCTGGATTCGGCATGGGCGGCGGCGGTCCGGCCAATTGCCGAACGGAATCCTGACCAGGCCTGGATTCCAGTTGCGGCCTCGTTGAACGGGGACGTCGTGCTCTTTCGGATCACCAGTGACCGGCAGCCGGACCGCTGGGCCTGGATCCGGCTGGAGGATCCGATGGGTCCCCGATGGCTTGAGCTGCCCGACGCTCCGCCGCCGGCACCCGGATTCTCCAGACGCCCCGTAGAATGGACCGCCAGGGATGGTGAACCCCTCAGCGGCTATGTTACACGGCCGCCCGGAGCCGTCCCCGGGCGGCTGGTGGTCCTGATCCATGGTGGACCCTGGACGCGCGATACCTGGGCCTGGTCCTCCGAGGCGCATGTCTTCGCCGCCAGCGGATGGACGGTGTTGCAGGTCAACTACCGGGGATCGGCGGGCTTCGGCCGCCGGTTTCAGGAATTGGGCGCAGGACAGTGGGGTACCGGAGCCGTTGAGGATCTTGCGGACGGCGTCGCATGGGCCGTGGCCCATCAGTTTGCGCTTCCCGGTGAAGTGGCCGTCGCGGGGGCGAGCTTCGGAGGGTATCTTGCAGCGCTGGCACTCGAACCGGATGGCAGCGGGTATCGGGCCGGAGCCAGCCTCGGCGCCGCCTTCGACCTGAAGGCGTGGCTTGAGGATTCGGGTGGCCCGTTGATCCCGACGGTGCGACGTGTCCGGCGCGCGTGGCTGGAAGGCCCGCGGGGAGCCCTCGAGCGGCCGCGACTCGAAGCGCTCCAGGTTCCGTTTCTGGTGCTGCACGCAAGGGATGACACGGTGATCCCATCCGACCGTCCCCGACGCGCTGCGCTCCGGGCGGCGCGCGCGGGCGCTCCCGTGACCTTTGAATTCTTGGAACGGGGCGGTCACTGGTTGGAATCCCCGGGGGATCCGGTCAATGCCTGGATGCACATCGAGTCCTTTCTCTCCCGCCCGCCATCACTTGGCGGCAGCGATGATCGGTGAAGCGGCAAGGAAGCCGGATTTGCCCAAAGGGGGACCGCCAGCAGTCTCTGGCCGCCTCCCAACGTCCGAGACGATCCGGACGTCGGCTCAGTAGTCGTACAGTCCGGGATCCCGGCTGTAGGCACCACCGCCACCGCCACCGCCATCGTCCTCGGGATCGTCGCCCATCAGTCCCCCCAACAAGTCTCCCATGTCGGCTTCGATTTTTTCAGGGTCTTCACCCGCCTCGAGACGCCGGATGGCCACTTCGAAGTCCTTCGGCATGGTCCCTGCCGGCATGACGTCCTTCATCTTGCGGAGCATATGGGCCATGTGACGCGGGTTGTTTTCGTCGAGATGTTCCATGTCCCGCTCCATCTCGGCCATGGCCCGGGCCACCCGGGGATCATCCATGTCCGGCAGGGGCGGCCCCTCGTCGCCACCGGGATCCGCCGCCTTGGGCTCTGACACCCCCTTGATCATCGCGAAGCGGCTCACTTCCTTCGACAACCGTTTGGAGCCGCATTGCGGACAAGCCGGAGTGTGCGTCGGGTTCACCGTCCGGGAGAGAAAACTGAAGATCCGCCGGCAACGCGGACAGGCGAACTCGTAAATTGGCACGCGGCCAGTTTCGAATTCCCGGATGCCGGGTCAAGCGCGGTGAAAGGCATCCATTTCTTGCGGCAACACCGCAGAGCAACCAGCCCCGGCGGAGACCATAAAGATCAAATTCCTGCTTTTGGTTCCACTATGAAATGATGTTCCGATCCGTGTGCCTTCTGATCTGTGGCAGCTCTTGGTTGACCACGAATGGCCAGGGAGCCTGGAGACCAGGTGTCTCTGTTTCGGGTGATGCCCTTTTCGTCACCGACCCGGCCGACAACAACCAGAACCGTCGTCGTGCTGAATGGAAACGACGGAAGCCCCCAGTTATGGGACGCCACCGAGCTGCGGCCCATCAGTGCGTCGGTGCTCGACTTTTCCAAGACGGCCTACTTCAACGCGGTCAGCCCGGACGGACGGCGAATCCTCACGGGCAATATCCACCGCGCGCGCCTCTGGGATGCGGAAAGCGGGCTGCCGCTCGGCGGTTGTATCGGCCCCACCCCCGGCCTCCGACGCACCGATCTCAGTCCCGATGAGCGCTACGGCCTGAGCGCCGACGAGAATGCCTCGATCCGGGTCTGGCCGGTCTTGATCGCGCCCCTGCCCGCACCCGCATGGCTGCCGGAACTCGCCGAAGCCGTGGCCGGTCACCGCCTCCGCGCGGACGGCCTCCAGGAATCCGCACCTCTCGAACGGTGGCCAGCGGTCAGCGCCACCCTCGCCGCGTTCCCCGGCAACGAATTCCACGCCCGCTGGGCCAGATGGTTCTTCGTCGAACGTCTCCAGCCCCATCCGGCAGAGTTCGGGCCGTAAGGTATCAGAAGGTGGCACCGACGCTGCGTGGACCTGGCGTGGGACCGAAACATTGGTTGCTTGATGGAAGCAGAATGCCACCTTTTTCGCATCGTGCCTGCACTCGTCATCAAGGCATTCCCGGAAGATCTGCACGCCAGACTGCGGCAGATCGCCGCCGCCCATCGTCGTTCAGTGACCCAGGAGACCATCCACCTGCTGAAAGCGGCCATCGCCTCAGAGGAAGCCGCCCCCCCCGCCACCAGCAGCAGCCAGTCGAAATGGGCCAACCGGAAACTCCTGCCGGAGTATGAAGTGATGCTAAAGAACGGCGCTTTCAGCGGCGGCACCGACTCCACCATCGCCCTCTCAGAAGACCGCGATGCCCGATGAATCCCGCCTACTATGATGCCAGTTACCTGCTGAAACTCCAGATCGTGGAATCGGGAACCATCGCAGTCCGGGCTCACGCCTCCACCGTCCGCGAAATTCATTCGGCTCATCACGGAAGAGCAGAATTTGCGTCTGCCGCCTTCCGCAAGGTCAGGGAAGGGGTCGCCTCGCCTGCTGATTTCCGGCGACTCATGACCCAGTTTCGTGCGGATTGCCTGTCCGGGATCATCCTGCTGCTTCCCCTCACCGACACCATCCTCGACCGCGTCGAAAGCGTCTTCGCCACTGCCCCGGTCACCGCCTATCTCCGCGCCGCCGACGCCCTCCACCTTGCCACCGCCGCCGAACACGGATTCGCCGAGATTTACTCCAACGACACCCACCTCCTCGCCGCCGCCCCGCGCTTCGGCCTGCGCGGAGTGAATGTGATCCCGCAGGCAAATCCCGGCGGTCCGCCGGCGGTCCGGTCAATCTGACGGCGCATCCCGACGGCGTCAGGTATGGCGGAGTCCGTGCGGCTACCGGACCTCGCCGAAGCCGTGGCCGGTCACCGTCTCCGCGCGAACGGTCGCCAGAAACCTGTGCCCCCCCCGAACGCTCAGCGCCGCGCTCACTACGCCTCCCGGCGACGATTTAGACGCCCGCTGGGCCCGGTGGTTGTTCGTCGAACGCCTCCTGCTTGGCGCCAGCGCCACCCAAACCGATACCTTCGCCATCCTCAGCATCCTCGATAGCGGCATCAACACGCTGCGGCAGGGGATCGAATGGGCCAATTCCCAGCCCCGCGTAACGAATCATCGAGACGGCCGTGGCAACGAGGCCGCCTTCATCCTGTTCGGGAAGGCCAATCCACGAGACGAAGGTAACGCGTTGTCAAGGCTCAGCCAACCCGTCGACTTCCTATCGCCCAGGGTCTGAACCGGGGTGGCAGGCGTCGTGCCCGATTGGCCGAAAATCTGGAGAAATCCTTCCAGGAACCAAACGGCACGCTGACGATGACTCCCGTTGCGGGCCGGCCCGCAATCACGAGGTATGCTGAGCGCACTGGAATCCGTTCGGGAGGAATTGCTGGCGGGACTGGAGCCTGTCGGGCAGGAGGTCGTGCCGCTGGTCGCCGCCGCGGGACGGGTGATGGCAATCTCTCCGCGAGCCCGGACGGCGCTGCCACCCTTCGACAATTCAGCCATGGATGGTTACGCGGTCCGTGCGGCCGACCTGGGCACCGTGCCGGTCGCCCTCTGGCTTCGCGAGACTGTCCCGGCCGGCGGCTGGCCCAAGTCCCCCGTCGGTGCCGGAGAGACGGTCCGCGTGTTTACGGGCGCCCCGTTGCCGGAGGGCGCCGATGCCGTCGTCATGCAGGAGGATACGGAACCGGATCCGGAGGACCCGGGACGGATCCGGTTCCTCACCCCGGTCAAGCCCTGGGAGCATGTGAGATTTCGGGGGGAGGATGTGAACCTCGATGCGCCGCTGGTGCCCGAAGGCCGGGTGTTGGACGCCGCCGCGCTGGCGTTGCTGGCGGCTGCGGGCGTTCACGAAGTTGCGGTCTTTCGTCAACCGCTCGTGGTCATCCGCGTCACCGGTGACGAACTGGCGGTCGCCGGAATGCCGCTGAAGCCCGGACAAATCCACGAAAGCAACGCCATCATGCTCACCGCGCTGATTCGAAGTGTCGGAGGGCTGGCGGATGTGACGCCGCCACTGCCGGACGATGCGGACGCGTTGCGGGCAGCCCTGGAGACCGCCGCGGCTGGCGCGGACCTGGTGGTGACTGCCGGAGGGGCATCCGTCGGTGACCACGACCTGGTGCGCCGGGTCATCACCGATGCTGGCGGCGTTGTGCAGGACTGGCGAATCGCCATCAAACCGGGAAAACCGCTCTTTCACGGACGCCTGGCGGGGCGCCCCGTGCTGGGCGTTCCCGGCAATCCAGTCTCCGCGTTTGTGACCGCGGTGCTGCTGGTGTTGCCGGCGCTGCGCCGGCTCCAGGGAATGCGCGACGTGCTGCCCCCGGAAACGCCCGGCGTACTGGCGGCGACCCTGGCGAATCCCGAACCACGGCGACATTTCATGCGGGTGCACTGTGATCGCTCGGGACGGGTCCGGTCCGCGGGGCCTCAAGCCTCGCACCGCCTCGCCTCCCTCGCGGCGGCCAACGGCCTGGTGGACGTGCCCCCGGGCGCCGTTCTCGCGCCCGGAACTACGGTGCCCGTCATCCGCTGGGGTTCCTGCGTTGCCTAATTATCAACGCGCAGGAGGCGGAAGAACTGCGGGAGGACATCCGAAGGTGCCGGCGGGTCCACCAGCAACGCCTCATCCTGCGGCATCCGGTGTTCACCCAGGGATTGCCAATTCCGGAGGTCGCGGCTGTGTTCGAGTCGAAGGGTGACGCCCTCGCGTGCCCGCAGAACGAGGCGCAGGCGCGAAGGCACCCCGAAGGAACCCAACCTCAGTTCGGGATGCAGTCGGTGTGCGGGGATCACCTGGAGCCGCACCTGTCCCCACGCGTTCCAGCTTCCCGGAGTGCTGGCAATGAACTCCAGCGTGTCCTGCCCGAGGAACCCGGTGTCCGGCTGATAACGCACCTGGGTGCCATCCGGTTCCACAATCAGGCGGCCATGCCGGGGCCGCAGTGAGATCCGGTAGGACTGGAAATCACCTTCGGGATCAAACTCGCTCAGGACAAACGGCAATTCGCCGCCCGCGGGAACCTCCAGGGTTCTCACGGCGCGGGTGGCCCAGCCGTCGGGCGACGGTACGAAGACCGTAAAGCTCCGGTCCGTGACCTGCGCGTCCGCATCCGTGACCCGAACCGTGACATCTGCGGTCCCGGCACGATCCGGCTTGAGTTCAAAAACCACCCTGCGGTCGGCACCGCTTCCGGTGATCTGCACCCGCGACGCCGGCAGGAGCACCGGGTTCGAGGACGCCACCGTCACTTCAAGGGCCTCCGAGGGTGTCTCGAGATCAGCAACCTGAAAGGCCAGTTCCTGAGGACCAGCCCCCACGGGCAGCACCACGTCGGCGAGTCTGGAGATTGTCGGGCGCGCATTCAGTGTGAAGGACACTTCAGGGGCAAAGGCACTCCGGGCAAAGCCGCTGTCCACCGCCTGCACCGACCAGTGGTAGGTCTCCCCCGCCCGCAACCCGGCGATGAGAAACCGGCCCCGCCATCCGGCGTTGCCGCGACCGGGAACCAGCGCAATGCCGTCCGCCCGTGCAACGGCGGGGACAACGTCGTGTCCGCCGGGCGTTGTTCCCATCCGGACGCCATAGCTCAGACCACCGGCCTGTTCGCGATCGCGCGCAGCCGTCCACACGAGCTCCACGGTGTCATCATCGAGTCGTTCCACGCGCAGACCCGTCGGCACCGAAGGTGGAGTGTTGGTGGGCGCACCCAGATTGCGGATCAGTTCCAGGCCATCGGGTGAAACCCCGAGGAGTTCGAGACGGCCGTCAGCACTGACGTCCGCCGGAAGCAACGAAGTAAAGCGGGCAAGGGATTCGAGCTGTGGCAGGACCCGATAGGGGGTGCGCGTCAAATTGGAAACCAGGGAAACATCGCGAGCTCCACGAAATGTCACCAGCAGATCCTCGAAGCCATCACCGTCCAGGTCGCCCAGCGGACCCGATCCGGACCCCACCAGAAAATCCACGGATCCCGCGCCGTCCGGGTACAACCGATTCACGCGGACACCGGTGTTCAAAGGAAATTCAACGAGCAGGTCCGGAGCCCCATCGTTGGAAAAATCGGTCCACCCCAGGGCCCGGGAGGTCGGGACCCAACGGGGAGGCTCGACGATGAATTGCCCGTCCGGCTGCTGACGCAGCCATCGGCTTCGCGAAGAGGCCGCGCTGGCATCGCGCGTCACGATCAGGTCCAGGCGGCCATCCCCGTCAAGGTCAGCGGGAAGGAGGCCCTCCATGGATGAGCTCCCGGTGATGCCCGCGGTCAGCGACCGCGGATTGACCAGCGGCATCGGACTCCAGTGATCCGACGCATCGCCCAACAAGGGGCCTCCGGGATGGCGCCAGAGCTCGAGCTCGGTGCCGCTTCGCGCCGCAACAATGTCGGGGTCGCCGTCGGCATCAGCATCGAAGATCGCCAGCGTTTGAAAGGAGTCCACCGACCGCAGTCGGATGCTTTGGCCGATCCGGCCGTCCTCGTTCTCCAACACGACCAGGGTCACGCCTTCGGCGCCGACCGAACCCGGCGGGGCGGCAACCAGCAGATCCACGTCGCCATCACCATCGAAATCCCACAAGTGGAGCGACCCGATGGGCATGCCGGTGTCGTGGCGCAGGGCCTCACTCCAGGTGCCATCCTCCCCTAGTCGCCAAACCGAAACCTCCGACGGTGACCCGGGGCCGATCCCGATCAAATCCAGGCGACCGTCCGCGTCGAAGTCCACCCACTGCGGCGACGTCAGCCCGGAGACCGGCCCCGCGAGCCGCTCGGAATCCAGAAGCTGAGCCTGCCAGAGCCCAATCAGGTCCACTGAATCCGACAACCCATCGGCATCCGTGACCGTCAGGGTGATGACCACCCTTCCCGGCTCGGGTCGAAGCGGCGTGATCCGAAGTGATCGCTCCGCACCGGAACCCGACACGACGATCTGGGCATCCGGCACCAGCGACGGCTCGGAGCTGCGTGCGGTGATTCGCAGCGCGTCCGGCGGTGTCTCGACGTCCCCGACCCACACCACCCCGGTGATCGGACGACCCAGGTACTGGGGGCCGGCGATCTGCGCGGTGATCGTGGGCCGGTCGTTGTCCTCCAGAACGAGAACCGAGACCTGCCTTCGTGTCTCCGCCCCGTTCCGGTCCATGGCAACAATCGTCAATGTGGCGTTGCCCGAGGCGTCGCGTGCCGGGATCAACGTCACCCGGCGCACGGATCCGTCTTCGTCCGTGGGTGGACGCTGCACCGCGGGTGGCCGGGCGAACAGTTCGCCCCGGTCCGTTTCGACACGAACCTCGATGGCCCCGGCCGGTGTGAGATCGTCGCTGACCTCGATGTCGAAATACCCGGCCGTGTCCTCGGCGAGAACGAACACCGAGGGGGCAAGGATGCCTGGAGGCCGGTTGTCCGGCCGTCCAACTGCAAGGCTGAGTTCTGGTGCGAACGGACCGCCGGACATGCTGGCGTCCACGGCCTGCACCGACCAGTACACACGATTGATGTCCGGACGCGGCAGGCGGAACTGGAACGTCAGCAGATGGCCCGCGTTGCCGGCCTGCGGGAGAAGCCGGGTGCCATCCGGGAGGGACTGGGCTGAGACGAGATCGTGCGCACCAGGCGAACTGCCCGCGCGGACATTGTAGGTCAGCGGTGTGGTCTGGTTGGGATCCCTTGCAACGTTCCAGAACATCAGCACCTCGTCCCCCATGTCGAAGGCCCGGAGTCCCGAGGGGGCATCGGGTGGCAGGTTGGGTTGCCGTTGATGATTGAAGAAGATCCGGAATCCGTCTTCGTAACCGACGATGTCGAGCGCGCCGTCCAGGTTCGAGTCGGCCGCGACCGGAACAAAACTCGCGCTGGCCGTGGACGATGGGGGCGGACCGGCAAAGAGAAACCGTCCGCGCTCGAACCGGCCTTCGCCGCGGTTGTGGTACACGGCGAAGTGATTCGTGGTGGTTTCGCGTCCGAAGGCCTGCAGCACCAGCTCCTCATACGGGGCCACAAAGTCCGGCCATCCGTCATGATCCATATCCCCCCAGGCCGGAGCCGCGGCGGTGGCAAAGTCCCTCGCGCCCACCCGGTACGATTCCACAAAGTGACCCGCCCGCTGCACCAGCACCCGGAGCGCGCGCTGCCGGGGATCGCCCTGCGGATCCTCCACCAGCCACAGGTCGGTCACCCCGTCACCGTTGATGTCGAGAGCCCCGGCGGCGGTCACGGGATGCAGCGCCGGCACCACCGGCCCTGCTTCAAACACACCACCGCCACGGTTGAACTGAACTCTCGGGTTGCCTCCGGGATTCAACCGGCTGAACAGCACCAGGTCGGGGCGGCCGTCCTGGTTGAAGTCCGCTGCAACGATTGGCCCGCCTGCCGGCGGAAGATCGTGCGAAACCATCGTCAACTTTCCCGAACCGTCGTTGAGGGCGACAACCACCCGGCGGCTTTCATCGGCGGCCACCCCGGAGTACACGAGGTCCAGTGTCCCGTTGCCGTCAAGATCCACCCAGGACGCCCCCTGCACCGCAATCTCCTCCAGGTGATTGGTGACCCGGTCAAAGAAGGGCGTGACCCGGTTGCGCCGGGTGCGAAACGTGCCCATCAGACGCGGACCCGACACAAATGCATCGGGAACTCCGTCGCCGTCCATGTCGCCCCATGCCATGACCTGAAGCGGCCCCGGATCCGCCCGGGAAATCGGCTGGGTGCCGCTGAACGATCGGGCAAAAGGATTCATGGTGACGGCGCCATCAACAGCGGTCGCCAAGTCCGGGTAGCCGTCCAAGGTCACATCCACCCAGAAAAGGCGATGGGCCGCAGCCGCCAACGGAAGCGGTGGGAATCGGGGAACCTGCGGGAGACTCCATCCGGCCGGGCCCGGCGACCTTCGGGGCTCGATGGGCGAGAAATCCCGGGGGTGTATGGTGACCACGAAATGGGTTGTTTGGGAGACGCCCTGAAGGATGGCTGTCAGCGTCACCGTCGTCCGCGCCGGGGTGGAGAGATTGCGCACCACCGGGATCAGTTCCAAAAGGACCGGTCCTCCGTCCCGCAGGATGTTGACCCGCACCGTTCGATTGCCGTCCGCAGTCGTTGCTTCCAGGCGAACCCCTCTGCCGGGATCCGCCTCAAGCCACCGGACGCGCAGCACCGGAATTCCCTCGGTGATGACCTGGTTCAGCACCGGTTTGAGCAGCGGACGCTCCGGCTCCGACCGCAGGCCGGTGCCCGGCTGCCCGGGATCGGTCGCTGCGGCGATGGACGGGTCCGATGCCCGGGATTCGGCGTGCAGCGACCGGGTGTCGAGGGCTACCGGACCCAACGCCCAATCCGCAGCCCCGGCTTCCGGGGGCGCCAACGGAGGCGCGGACGCAGACAGCGCCGGCGAACCAGGAAAGCCGGGTGCTGGCAATGGAGGCGCCGCTTCATGAATGGCAGGCCCGGAATGGCCGTGAAGTGCCGGACCGCTCGTAAGCAGGACCCCGGCGAGCACGAGCAAGCCCGGCAGCCGGCCGGCAGACCAATGACCGGCGTCGGAGGTTCGAATGGTGGAGTTCATCGGTGGAATGGATACGGGTGTTCATTTTCAGTGGGGGCTACTGTTTGTCTGTTACCGTACAGTGATACATTCTGTCAAGCGCTAATGAATGGCATCATTGGAAATCAACCGCGGTGGTCAGGATGGCCCAGGCAGAACCGCCGAAGAATTCATTGCCCGTGAGGGACCCTAGAATGCCGCCGAGGTTGTCCTTGAAGAACAGCCACAGCATAAAGGCGATGCCCGCAGCCCCGAACAGGCCCACGTCCTTGAACATCTGCCCGAGGCTCAGGCCCTTTTAGTCCCTCCCAATCAACGGGAAGTCGCACAAGGCCAATCAGGGTGATCGCACGCGATAGAATCGGATGGCGGACTCGCCGGCACTGGTGTCGGTCAACTGGGACTGACTCGTGCCCGGGATCGTGTTGGTCGCCACCGGCTGCCACGGAGCGGCGGTGTCCAGGCTGGGGCGGGACTCCAAGACGAGCACGACGGACACAGGACCGTCAACGGATGTGGCGAACTGGCCTCCGGTAAATCGGGAATTCGAGGCAACCGGAACCCAAAGGGCGGTGGGTGCCCAGCCGAAGTGAGTACTCCAGCCGATCGTGCCGGGCATGTAATACACCGTCGGAGGCGGATCAATCGGGAAAAGGCGTTCCGCGCTGGGCGGATCCCCAAGAAAGTAGGCTGCCACCAGATTGGTGGCGCCTGCGAAGGCTTCATGCCCAATCCGGGTGACTGCGCCCGGGATGGTAATGCGGGTCAGGTTCAGGCAGGCTGCAAAGGCGAACTGCCCGATTTCCGAGAGGCTCCCGGGAATCAGCAGGTTCCCCAAAGCCGATTTCGAGAAAGATTCCTGACCGAGCAGGACGACCCCGTCTGGAACGGCGTACTCACCGCGGCGCGCGGCCGGGAATTGGAGCAGCGTCTGGAGGGAATGGTCGAACAGAACCCCATCCACGCTTCGAAACGAGGTGTTCAACGGGCTGACCGTGATGTTCGCGAGTTCGGGACACCCGCTGAAGGCTCCGACGCCGATGGATTCCACGAGGGACGGGATGGCAACACTCGCCAGTCCGGTTCCGGAAAAGGCGTAGGGGCCGATTTGAGAAACCGAGTCCGGAATGACGATTTGGGTGAGCGAGACGCACTCGGCGAACAGGCCCCACTCGATGGCAGTCAGGCCGGCCGGGAGGCGGACTGTAGCGAGGGCACGACAGCCGTGGAAGGCCGCATCCCCAATCTGGAGCACCGAGTCGGGAATCTCGACCGCGTCGAGAGCACTGCAGTCTGCAAACATTTCCCGTCCGATGGTGGCCAGTCCGTCACCGAACCGAACCGTTCGCAAGCTCAGGCATCCTGAAAAAGCCCCCCCGTCTACGGCCTCCAGACTGCCAGGCAGGAAAACTGTGGTCAGCGCGGTGCAGTCGCGGAATGCCGAGCCTCCCAGTGTTTTCAGTCCTTCCGGCAACACGAGATTCGTCAGAGCAATGCAGCCATGAAACGCCAAACGTCCTATTTCTGTGACCCCTTCGGGAACCGTCATGCTGGCGAGCCGCACGCATGAGGCGAAGGCATCCTCGGGAATTCTGGAAATTCCAGAATTCAATTGGACCTCCGCCAAGCGGGCGCAGCCCGCAAAGGCCCGGCCGCCCATCGTGGTCACTCCTGAGGGCACGGTCACCCCGGTGAGGACGGTACAGCCGGCAAACGCCATTGGGGCGATTTCGTGCACCCCTTCAGGAACGACGTAGTTCCCGTCGAGGCCGCCGGGGAACTGCTTGAGAATCTCCAGCGTATGGTCGAAGAGGACCCCATCCCGGCTGGCGTAGGCGGGATTGGCAGGGCTGACCACGATGTTGGTCAGGCCGATGCAGTCGGCGAGGATGCCGTCGTCAATGGTGACCACACCGTCGGGAATCGAGAAGTGAGTCATACCGGTGCAGCGCAGGAAGGCATTGGTGCCGATGCGCGCCACAGTGTCGGGAATCGTCACCTCGGTGACGGCCGTTTGGGATTGGAATGCCCATCCGCCGATGGCGCGGACCGGCAGGCCATCCAGCGTGGAAGGAATGTCCACCGCCCCTCCGTCGCCGGTGTAGCGGACAATGGTGATGCCGCCGTCTTCCACCCGGTAATCAAACTGGGCTCGCGCCGGAAAACACAGTGAGAGGGTGACCAGGGTGGAGAGCCAGAGACGGGTGGTTCGGCGTCCGCGGGTTTCAGGAGTTGAGAGGTGCATGGCGGAGTTGAGGAGTGCGGTTTGCTGAGCACCACTCACAGAGCATTCCCCATGCCAATCAGGATCCCACGGAAGGACGACGCGGCGCGGATCTCAAACTCTTGGGAGAGGCGGGGAATTCCGGATACCCGTGCCCGGATTTCCATCCGGACCTGGACCCAAATTCGGACCGTAGTGGAGACCTACGCCGGCCTTCAGCCGGAATCCCCAGCAATTTCGCCAATCTACCTCCCGCCAGTATCGAAAGTCGGGTTAGTCGCTGCGCTGATGCGTCGCCCGCTGAAGCAAGCCAGGCCATGATGCTTTTAGTCCGATGAAAGTCGGCCGGATACCGCCATCTTCACCGCTGGACATTTCCCCGATCTGGGAGCTCTTTGCGACCAACCCAAATCCGGAGCCAATTCCGTTGGACTTGCCATTCAGGATCCGTTTCTCGAAAGCTGGGATTCTGGGTTTCGCCTGGGAATGCGCCGGCGAGTTTCTCGAACGCTTCCGGAATGGGATCGGTATATTGCTTCCTGCCGGTGAGGACGACGCCACGCACTTCCACACCCCCGGCCGGTATTTGGCCAATCACCACGTTGGTCCAGCCAAGTCCCCTGAAAAAATCGGCGAACTCCTGGGCGAGTGCTTCGGACTCTGTGCAGGCCGCCGTCGGAGTGACGGTCACTTGCATGGGTGGAACATCCTTCAACAAGTCCTTGGCCTTCGACTTCGCTATCGAGCTGAGAGTGCGGCTCGTGGACGGATCCCGGACGTGGCTGGCTACCGTGATGGCCAGCGCGTCGTGTTCCTTCTGCAGAGCATTGACCTTGGCGTTTACCGACTTCAACGGAAGGCCATAGGCGACCCCGACAACCAAGAGCCCGACCACCACGAACACCGAGAATCCACGCGGATCCTCTCTAATCCACTTGACGGCATCGCCGCTGTTCTCTCGGAGTTTTGCGACGTAGGACTTTGGCGAGCGCTCCATGAATATTCTTACCGACTAGGTCTCAAGCGAGACCACAAGTCCTCATACCAGCTTCAATTGGTCGGTCAATCCTCGAAAAGAGGGGCGGTGCCGCGAGCCACTGCAGCACTGACCAATCCAACATCAATGGGCCAGCCGAAATTTACCACAGCCCATCCTTAACAATCTGCCCGTCGGCGAGCCAAGGACCCGACAGATGTCCTGTCCCTGCCGTTTGGCACTCTGTCTGTCCCACTCCTTCTCCCGGTGCCTCCGCGGTGAACAGTCTCCGGGGTCCTTTCCCGATCAAGGCCTGACGCGAAGCCGGTAGAAGCTTTGCCCGAGGCCGGCAGGTCGTTCCTCCTCAAACACGTTGAGTGGAGGAGTAGCAGACGCGTTCTCGACCACCGTCTCCCACTCCATCAGATCGGAGGATCGCTCCACATCGTAAGAGGTTCCCGCAGCGCTCGCCCAGGCAAAGGTGACCACCACACCGCCACCGACCGGCCTGTTGACAACGTGGAACTCGCCCACGCGCAAAAAGTCCTCAGCCACGCGCGGATTCGTGCCGCTCAAATACTCCTGAAGATTCGTGAAACCATCGTTGTCGTCGTCGCGACCAGCGTCGTCCGGATCGGAATCGTTCAAGCCATGCAAAACCTCCCACCAGCGGGGCATGCCGTCGCCATCGTCATCAATCCACAGCATCAGCGCGAATCGGGTTTCGTTGTTGCCCGCAGCCACGTCACCGGTCAGCCCTTCGGCATCCGCCACCGCACGGTAAACCGTCTCGCCCTCGGCATGACTTCCGGCCGGGAGTTCGAGGATGACCGTCGTTTCGGCGCCCGGCGCGATCTGGCCGAGCACGGCCACCGCCAGCGGGGCTGCGGCGGGATCCGCACCGCTCTTTTCCAAGCGGACATCGGTCACGGGTGATGCAGGCGCCCCGCGATTGACCACGCCCACCACGATGCGCACCGCGCCGTCGCGGAGCACGGTGCCGGAGCGGTAGTTCATTTCCAGATCCACGCCGCCGACCAGGAGCGACGCCCTGTTGTTCTCCTCGGAAAACTCGGTGATCGCCCCGGCGGGATCCACCACCGCCACCACCCGTCGGGACGCTGCCGGTTCCGGCAGCGTCCAGGGGTGGACAATCTCCGCGGTCTCTCCGGACAACAGCCACCCGGGCAACGTCACCCCGTGGATGAGGGGGCCTCCGTCGTCCGGATCGCCGTCATGGAATCGCATCACGACCCCCTGCAGCGCGACATTGCCGGAGTTGCGGACGGTGGCCCGGAGCGTCGCCTGGTCGCCGGGGAGGAAACGTTCCCCCTCCACGCGCAGGCTGTCCGGCACCACTTCCAGATCGCGCACCAGCGCGCGTTTTGCCACCCGGAGGTCCACCTGCCCCGGTTGGGGCACGCCCTCGACCTCGATTACCTCGCCGCCCTCCACCGTCACCGCCACGGTCTCGCTTGAGATGGCGACCGCGTTGTAGGCGACCGTCAGATTGCCCGCCGCGTCCCATACGGGCGCAAACGAACGTTCCAGGTCGCGGTCTGTGGTGAGCAGCGTGTCGAGGCTCCACAAGCCCGAGGCGGGATCATAGACGCGGTAACGGGCGTCGGAGCCGTGGTTGCTCATTTCCTGCCAGATCAACACCACGTTGCCCCCCGGCCCGCCGGTCAGCGCAAAGTCGGCCACCCCCAGACTGTCGGCCGCCTCGCGGACCACCGTGGGTGTCCCGGCAAAATCCCGGTCCAGCATCAGCCGGTCGGCCTGATTCCACACGACAAAGGCCCGGCCGGCGGCATCCACCCAGGCGCGGGGATTGCGATCGGCCACACTGTCGGTGGTGCGGCGCGTCACCGGTCCCCACGCGACCCCGTCGAAGTTGCGGTAAAACAGCTCGGCATCGGCGGAGTTCTCCAGATCGCCGTCCAGGTCGCGGCTCCACACATAGACCGCCCGGTCGCCCCCGGCGGCCAGTGTGTCGCCCAACTCACCCGCAATTTGGTCCACCAGCACGGCGGGTTCGCCCCAGGTTTGGGTCGCCGCGTCCCAGCGGGCGGTCAGCACGCGCAGGGGCGCGGCGGCAGTTCCGGTGGGTTGGTTGCCTTCACTCTGGCTCCAGGTAAGGAGCAGGTCGCCATCGGCAAGCGGGCCGGCCAGCCGGGGTTTGAAGTCGAGGATGGCATTGTCGGTCAGCGCTTCCGGAACGGACCAGGTGCCCGTGGAGGCATCCCACCGCGACCAGACGATCTCCAAACGCGCGGCGAATTCCCCAAGGTCAGCCTCGTCGAACGCGGCATCCTTCACCCGCTCGAAGACCGCGAGGCCGTCGCCGTTGCCGTCAAAGACCACCTGCGGGTTGAATTGGGCGCGCGGATCCGCCGCCAGGGCCGCCGGCGCGCTCCAGTTCTCGCCGTCAAAGCGGGTGAAGGCGATCCCGGTGAACTGCACGGGATTCTCCGCACCGGTGTCGCGCACGTAGAGGAGCATCAGTTCAGTGCCCCTGGCCGCGAGGGCGGGTTCGGCGTCAGCAAAGACATTTCCGAGCAGCGGCAGTTCCACCTGCGCCGGCAGGTTGGAATCGCTGGCAAGCCGACGGGCCAGGCCGACGGCGGGGGAAGGCGAATACACCGCGCCCGGCGAGGGCGTCACGCTCATGCGCGCAAAGGTATCCAGCGCCCCGGAGCCCGCCCCCGCCCTGGCGACACCCGTCAGCGGTTGCCCTGATGCCGCCGGCACCGCCAGGAAATACTCATCCCCCGCCTCGCGCCAGGCCCGCTCCACCAGCGTCCAGCCGCCTCCCGCATTGGCCGCGGCGGGGAGGATATAGCCCCCCTCGACCGGTAGCGCTGCCAGCGACAGGCGGCGGGCCGGGTAGCTGTAGTTCAGGAAAACATACTCAGCCTTGGTATTGAAGACCCAGACGTTGGCCGTGAGCCCGACATAGGACTTGAAGTTCACCTCGCGGAAAATCGGCTGCGGCAGACCGAACGTGCCCGCCGCACTGCCTCCAACATAGACCGACGCCTCCGCCTTCCCGACTCTCGGCGCGTAGATCGCCTCGAGTCCCAATTTCAATTCCGCCTCGCCGCCCTTCAAATCGAGCGGCCAGCGGGGTGCGAAGATGGCCGATCCCGTGATCTCCGGTAGCGCATCAATGCGCACCGAGAAACCCCGCACAAATTCTTCGCCCAGCGCATGACGCACCGCGGTCGTCGCACCCGGCCCGACCAGGTCGAGCAGGCCGTAGCGACCGACCTCCAGCCGGGCGCCCAGGCTGAATCCCCCGCGGATCTCCTCGACCTGGATGCCCCGCTGCGGTGTCGCCACACCCGCGGCCTGGGCAAAGACCGCCGCCTCGAATTCCCGGTTGCCAATGTAGAGCCGGGGGCGTTCGTAGCCGGAGAATCCGGGAATCGTGGGACGACGTCCCCGTCGGCCCGGACTGGCGCTGGTCTGCATCCCCACTGCGGCCTCCCATGAACCATCCGTCAAGGCGTAGTCAAAACTCATCCCCAGCCCGAACTCGAAGCCAAAACGACCCAGCACCGGCAGGGTCACCACCTGCTCCCGGCTGATCAGATTAAAGTCCAGCACGATGCTTCGCGTTGGGGTCTGCTCGCTGAAGGAACGCAGGGCCTCGAGGAAAGCCGGCCAGGGAAACACCAAGACGGACACCCTGACGGGACGGGACGTCAGCCCCTGCTTCGTCACCGCCACCGCCTCCAGCGACTGCTCCCGGAGCGAGCCCGTAAACACCGCGTCCACCGCCAGAGGAATGCGCACCATCCCGCTCGTTCCTCCCGGGCGCCGGGCGACTTCCCGCCCGCCGACGACCAGCCGGACGAAGTCCGGTTCGTGTCCCTGCCAGTTCACGCGCACGATCGCCTCGGTCGCCAGACCCCTGCCATGCAGAAAAAAGTAATGCGGCTCCAACCGCAGGGACTCGACGACCGGGCCATCCGTCAATCGCGTCAGGCGGATGATCCCCATATCCCGACTCGATTCGCCGCTCTCCGCCGGACCGAGCCCAAGGATCACCGGCATAACCCCCCCCGCGCCCACGGTCAGCTCCGCCGCTCCCGCAAGCGACGCCTTGAGCGCAAACCGGCCGTCGCCGCCCGTGGTCCCGCTCACCCCACCTGCCCTGACCGTCGCCCCGCCCAAGGGCCGATACGGACCGCCAGGCGCCGTGCCGTCCACCACCTGTCCGGTGAGTGTGATCCCGAGGCGCGTGTCCAGCGGAAAGAGATTGGACTCCGCCGCACGGCCCGCGACGCAGACGAGCGCCAGGAAGCAGGCGAGGATCCATGGGAGGCGGGGGCGGAGGGACAAATTCATGGGTCAGTTGGGGAAAGGGCAAAAGGCCCAGAAGGAGCCGTCACCGTTGGGGACGAATTCCTTGCGCACCGAGGCGATGCGGCCGCTGCGGAGGAGGCGGTTCAACTCCTCCCCGGCCGCGCCACCCCCCATCGCGGGGATTTGGAAGAATGCAAAGGCCACGGTTTGTTCTTAAAAAATTTTTTCGTTTCCGAGCCGGGGGAAGACCCACCCCCGGCGCCTCCCCACCGCGCGGGGCAGCGGCCTGCGCCGGCTCCGCCCGGCTCCGGCTCGCCGCCCCGCGCGGCTTGAGCTCAGGCCTTTAGGGACCTGAACTGCGGGCGAGCCGGAAACCGACGTCGTAGTAGCGGTAGTACGGGCCGAAGCTGTAGCTGCGGCAGGCGGAGCGGCAGTAGTCGGCGTCGTAGTACCAGGCGCCGCCCCGGTACACCCGGAACCCGCCCGAACTCGGACCCCGCGGATCAACGCCCGGAGAGTTGACGTAATAGTCGCCATCCCACCAATCATTGCACCACTGCCAAACGTTCCCCGCCATGTCGTAAATTCCGTAGCCATTCGAGGCAAATGATCCCACCGGGCTCGTGAAGGGAGAACCGCCGCTTTGGTAGGCCGGATGAACGCCTCGCGTCGGGCTCACGTCGTAACTGTAGCCGTCCCAGCTTGCATAATTCGCCTGGCTGTGGCTGATCGTGTCGCCCCACGGGAACCGCCGGCCGCTCAGGCCGCCCCGCGCCGCCTTTTCCCACTCCGCTTCGCTCGGCAGCCGGTAGCCGTGGGCTGCGTACTCGATGGTGGGCGTACGCTCACCCGTCCGATACACGGTTCCATTCACGCGGTACACCGGGGGCAGTCCCTCCCGTTCGCTCCGCGCATTGCACCACTTCACCACGTCATACCATGACACGCTATGCACCGGATGGTCGGGCCCATTTCCACCGCCGGGGACTAGGTCCGTGTAGCCATTGACCACCGCCCATCCCCGCACCGAATCCCACTGCGACTTCGTCACCGCCGTTCTCCCCATGTAAAACGCGCTCACCGACACCGTATGCACCGGACGTTCACCTTCCCAACCTTCGCCAAAACTGTCCCCCATCTGGAAGCTTCCCGCCGGAATAAGGACGAAGCCGTCGGGCGCTGGGCCCGGCCCCGCCCGCGCCGTCACCTTCACCCGCATCGCCGGTGCGACGAAATCGGCCAAGTCCGATCCCGCGTTCCACACGATATGGCGGTTCAGTCCCGCCACCACACCCTCCCCCACCGCGCCGCTCAACGTCCTCGCCGCCACCGCGTAACTCGCCCCGCCGTCGGCCGACACCGCCACCTCCACCGTCACCGGCGCCCCCGCCCCGACCAGATCGTAGTACACATCCACCAGCGCCGTCCCCGCCCGCTGCGCCGCCCGCACATTCCTTACCTCCGGCTCCGCCCCCGCAGCCGCGCCCAGCCAACCGAGCCAGAGGGCCAGCAGGCCCCAATCGCGAAACCCGGCGAAGAAATCCCGGACGGCAGCGGGCCCGGTGAGACCGCCCGGAAGAGACAGGAAGGAGAGGAGACGCATGGTCGCTCTGAGTTTGAACTATGGCCACCCTCTCCCGAAACGTCGGGCGAAGGCAACCACGGAGTCGGCTTGCCGATAACGCGATAAAGCGACTTCACACACCCGCAGTGGGGGAGATTACGGACGTGCGGGAGACCGTCCCAGATCTTGGTGCGATCGCGTTCCATGCGCGACCCTCTTGGGACAGCGAAAACGGGCGGCCTCCCTTCAGGAGGCCGCCCGTTTGGCGGGGGGGATGCCGGCGCGGGCGGCTTCGCCTCAGCTTTCGGCCGTGCCGAGGGTGTTGTTGATGCTCACCGGCTTGTAGCCGCCGATGGCCTTGAAGTAGAGCAGCAGGAGGAGATAGATCACCGCCATGACCGCGGGGATGAACGAGTCGGCCCTCAAGGTCTTGCGGTCGCCGTTCTGGTCCGCGGTCACCACGGCCTGCTTCACCGCGGTGCGCTCGTTGGCGGGCGTCTCCTTCGCCGCGCCCAACTTCATGCCGTCGAGTCCATAGGCATCGCTGAAGAACAGGAACTTCGACGGCCGGTCGGCCCTGTACTCGGCAAACGCCGCCGGGTCGGACGCCTGGAGGGCCTCGCCGGCGAAGCGGTCCTTGGCGTACCCGAGTCCGGGGGAGCCGATCAGACCGGCGCTCATCATGCCGAGGCCGCCCATGATCGAAATCGCCACGGCGCCGGTGCGCGGGAAGCGGTCCGAAACCACCGCCAGCATGGTGGGCCAGAAGAACGTCTTGCCGATGCCGTACACGGTGAGCGCCAGCAGCGCGCCGAAGAAGGTGGTGATGCCCGCGGTCAGGTTGAGGCCGACGGTGGCCAGCACCGCGCACACCAGCAGGATGCCGATGGGCGACAGCCCGATGCGCTTCTCGATGAAGTCGGCGCAAAAGCGCAACACGAACATGGTCAATGAGGTGAAGACAAAGAGGATCCTGCCCTCGCCGGAAGTCAGGATGTTGCCGGTGATGTTCTGAATCCACTGGTCGGTGCCGAGTTCGACCGCACCCACCATGATGTGGGTGATGAACAGGACGAACAGGAGCCAGGCCCCGATGGCAAAGCCGCTGAGACTCGAGAACCAGAGGAACGCGACGACCCCGACCACGATGGCCAGGATGGCCCAGGCCGAACCGCCGAAGAATTCGTTGCCCGTGAGGGACCCCAGGATGCCGCCGAGGTTGTCCTTGAAGAACAGCCACAGCATGAAGGCGATGACCGCGGCCCCAAGCAGGCCGACGTCCTTGAACATCTGCCCGAGACTGAGGCCCTTTTGAGAGGCCTCGGATTTTGGATAACTCTGTCCAAAAAACAGGAAACCGTACACCGCCGTCGGAATCAGAAACAGGCCCAGCTGGATCTTCCAGCCCACGCCCAACCGTTCACCGAGGATCCAGCCCATGGCACCGCCGATCACCAGCCCCAGCGGCCAGGAGGCGTGGAGGATGTTCAGATAATGGGTGCGGTTGTTGGGAAACAGCGTCGCCACCAGCGGGTTGGCCACCGCTTCCAGGGTGCCATTGGCCAGGGCGAAGATGAACGTGCCGACGAAGAGGAAGTTGTACGCGGTGGTCTTCGCCATGCCGGCACTCGCACCGAAGGTCACGAAGGCGGACAGGATGTGCAGCAGGAAGGCGGCGACCACCAGCTTGCCGTAGCCGATCCGGTCCGCCACCAGGCCGCCGACAATGATGCCGAAGCAGAACCCGGTGAACCCGGCGCCACCGATCAGGCCCAGCTCGGAAGCCGTGAAGCCAAACTCCCGTCCCCAATCGGCCAGAATGCCGCCGCGGATGGCAAAGCCGATGCCGGCGGCAAGGATCGCCATAAACCCGGCGAAGAGGAGGCGTTTGGCGTTGGACGCGATGCCTTCGTTGCTGACGTTGCTCATGTTCGAACTCCTGATTCAGATTGTCGTGGAACGCGCGCGAGTTAAGCGAACCCCGGAAATTCGGTCCACAAAAGGTTTCGCAAGTCGTTCCAGGTTGCCTCGCGGACGGCGGTTGGACCTCAGGCTTCCGAGGGACGCCAGTCGAGAAACTTCAAACGGACGGCGGTCCGCCCGTTGTAGGTCTCCAATTGGGGCATGGCCGCCAGGTCGAAAACGCCGGAGGGCGGCGGGGTGCCCGACTCCGCACCGCCCCACCACAGGACGTCCAGATGCGCCTCGCCGTCGGTCACCCGGAGCTTCCAATGCTGCTGTTCCCGTCCGAGACGTTGCGGGGGTACCGCCAGGGTGACCCGGGGGATGACCACCTGAACGGCCGGGTTGCGCTGACCAAACGGCTGCAGCCGCATCAACTCGGTCACCGCGGGCACGCTGAGCTCGCGCAACGGCACTTCGCCGTCCAGATGAAGTTCCGGCAGCAACAGTTCCGGACGCAGCACCTTCCGGGCGGCGGCGTTCAAGCGCTCCCGGAGGGCATCCAGATGCCCCGGCCGGATGGTCACACCCGCCGCCATGGCATGTCCTCCGTGCTTTTCCAGCAGGTCGTCGCATTCCCGCAGGGCCGCCGCGAGGTCGAATCCCGCCACACTCCGCCCGGAACCCCGCCAGAATTGATGGTCCCCGCCGAAAATGATGGTCGGACGATAGAACTCCTGCAGCACCCGGGCCGCCACGATCCCCACCACGCCAATGTGCCAGTCGAGGGCCCCCTCGACGATCACGAGGTCGGTCTCGGCCCGGAACTTCGACCGGATCTGCGCCAGCGCGTCACCGGCGATGCGTCGCTCAATGGCCTGGCGGTCGCGGTTGGTCCCATCAAGGGCCTCGGCCAGTGGACGGGCCGTCTCGAGGTCGGGTGCCAGCAGCAGTTCGAGGGATGCCTCGGCCGTCTCCATGCGGCCCGAGGCGTTGAGCCGGGGGCCGAGCTGGAACCCGACCTCGTAGACGCCCACGGGCGACCGCGTCTGGGCCACATCCTTCAAGGCCACCAGGCCTGGACGCGTCGTGGTCTCCAGTCGCTTGAGGCCCGCAGTCACCAGAATCCGGTTCTCCCCGATCATGGGCACCAGATCGGCCACAGTTCCAAGCGCCACCAAGTCCAGCAAGGGCTTGAGGTCAAACCGCTCGAAGCCGTCCAACCCCCGGTCGCGCCCCTGCCGCAGCAGCGCATGAAGCAGCTTGAAGGCGAGTCCGACGGAGCACAGTTCCCGGTGATCCGGCATTCCGGGCGCCGCCAGCTGCGGATTGACCACGGCAACCGCCGGCGGGGGCGGGTCGCTCACCTGATGGTGGTCCAGCACCACCACATCCACATCGCGCGCCGCCAGCCAGGCAATTTGCTGCGCGGCCGTGGAGCCGCAGTCCACCGCCAGCAGCAGGTTCACCGGGAATCGCTCCAGACAATTCTCCACGCCCGTCTGACTCAACCCGTAGCCCTCGTCCATCCGATGCGGGAGGTAATGGTCCACCCGCCATCCCAGCGTCGAGAGACTCGTCTCCAGCAGCGTGGTTGCCGTCACGCCGTCCACATCGTAATCACCAAAAATCACCAGCGGCTCCCCGTCGGCCCTGGCGGCCAGCAGACGGTCCACCGCCTTGGCCATGTCCGGCAGCCCGCACGGGTCGGCCAACCGCTTCAGGCGGGGCTCAAGAAACGCCCGGGCCGCCGCCGGATCGTCCAGGCCGCGCCGCACCAGACAGCGCGCCAGGAGGCGTCCGATGCCGAGGTCGCACTCGAGAGGGCGCACCCGCACGGGATCGGCATCCGCCACAATCCATCGGCATCTCATGTCAGCAGCCTCCGGAGGAAGTCCGCGACGGAATCCGCGTACCGGTGCCACAGCATCACGAAGAGCTGGAACTGAACGACCGCCATCACCCCAATGTACACGGTGGCCCCGAGGGTCGCGGCATAGCCGGCCCAGATCATGACACCGTCCCGTTCCATCATGCTGGCGGCCACCAGCAGGATGCCGATGGCCGGGGCCAGGTTGGAGACGGGAATGATCGGCGGGATCGGCGCCGCGAGGAGGAGTCCGCCGTAGGCCAGCACGAGGGCATTGAACTGGCGCAATTGTGATCCCTGGAGCCACGCGGGACCGCGCGGACGCGTCAGGCGCTCGACCCAGCCCAGCACCCGGATGCTGGCGGCGACCACCCGGGCCAGCACGCGTCCCTGCACGCTGCGGTTGCCCAACCGGCGGGGCAGGCGCGCCGGTTCGCCGCGGAGAATCCGCCACGCCAGCATTGCGATGACCACCCCGAAGACGTTGCTGACCCCGGGCATGGCGAACGGGGCCATGAACGGAAGGCACATCAGGATGATGAGTCCGTAGGGTCCGCGGTCCGCGGTGCGCTCCAGAAGCTGGTTGAGGGTGAGCCCGGCGGCCCCTTCCGAGCGAAACAGATCGGCCAGTTGCGCTGATAACGGAATGAATCCCGCGGCCGGATCGCATGACGGAATGCCGGCGCTCATCGGGACGGATCCGGTGGCGGCGAAGCCGGCGGTGCGCCGTGTGGATGCTCCCGGAGGCCCAGGATCACCGACACCAACATGGAGGTGAGGATCGTTCCGATCACGAAACCCAGGGAGACATTGACCAGGTATTCCCCGAGCCAGGCCTTGAGCCAGTGGTCCGCCAGCATTTTCAGGCCGATGAAGACGAGCACGATGGCCAGGCCGTATTTGAGCAGCTTGAAATAGTCCATGAGGCTCGCCAGGACGAAGTAGAGCGATCGCAATCCAAGAATCGCGAACACATTGGACGTGAAGACGATGAACGGGTTGGTGGTGACGCCGAAAATGGCCGGGATCGAGTCGAGGGCGAACACCACGTCGGTGGTCTCCACCACCACAAGCACCAGCGCCAGCGGCGTGAGCATGCGGCGCCCGCCGTGGATGGTGATGAACCGTTGTCCATCGTAATTGGGCGCGACGGGCAGGAACCGGCGGACGAGCCGCACCACCGGATTGTGCTCGGGATCCACCGCATCGGCACCCCCGGAGCTCCGCAGCATCCGGATGCCGGTGTACACCAGGAACACCCCCATCACGTAGAGCGTCCAGTGGAACCGTGCGATCAGTGCGGCCCCGGCCATGATCATCACCGCCCGCATCACCAGGGCGCCCAGGATCCCCCAGATCAGGACCCGGTGCTGCCATTCGTTGGGCACGCGGAAGTACCGGAAGATGACCGCGATCACGAAGACGTTGTCCATGGACAGCGACAATTCGACCACGTAGCCGGTGACGAAGGATGCCGTCGCGGCCGGGGTCCAGCCCGGGATCCACCGCGGAGCCACCACGAAGGCGAAGGCCAGGGCGCACGCCACCCAGACCGACGTCCAGGCAAGCGCCTCCCGGAATCCGACGCGATGCCCGTCGCGATGGAACACCCCGAGGTCCAGCGCGAGGGCGACGAGAACGAAGAGCAGGAACGCCAGCCAGTACCCTGGGTGCATGGCGGACAACACGCCGCGGACGTTACCGGAGAGGCGCGCCGTTGCCAGCCGCGTTGCCGGATTTGTTAAGGCAGAGTGACAATTTCAGCCACGCGGACCGTCCCCGCCCTTGGACCGAACCCCTTCCATCCGCAGCAGCCGGTGACTGGCGGCGACCGGATCCAGACTCCACCGCCTCGACAGGAGGACCACCCGTTCCGCATTCCGGACCTCGGGGGAGACCTCTCCGTAAGGGACCGGTTCCTGCTCCTCGAAGTACTCGCGACACCGGAGACCCAGCAATCGCTCCTCCAGCATTGGACGCCCTTCGTTCCACTGCGTCTCACCGGCCCAGGCGTAGGCGCGGGTCACCTGCCCGTCATCAAGTCGCGCCCAGGCGTGGGCATGCACGACGCGGTCGCTCGAGTAAAACTGAACCTCGCCAAGTTCCCGGCTCAGCCGGTGCAGAAACCGGTAGAGGGCGTCAATGTCCTGCGCCGGATCCGGAAGCCGCCCTCCCACCACCAGGGTCCAGCCGTCGAGCGGCGCTGAAACAAACAAGAAAGGCTCCCGCGCACGCCCCAGGGCCTCGGCCCAGGGCACCGCCACCTCGTCAGCGACTCCGAGCAATTCGCGGACGTAGCCCGTGTTGGCGCTGCGGACGGTCATCCAGCGCTGCGGCACCTGAAAGGGAAGCGGTGGCTCCGCGCCGGCGGCGTCCCCGCCGGGAGTTCCCGAATGCCGGCGGCGCAACCGCCGCAGGTGGCGGCGATAGACGACGAAGAAAAGAAATGCGAGACCGAGTACACAGCCCAGCGAGGCGAGGAGTCCTGCCACCAAGGGATCCACGTCCTTTAGTTACGACCGCCAGCCGGATGTCGCAATCGGGAATTGGAGCCGGACCCGCATATTTGGCCGGATGGCCCACGCACCGGCGCGGGTCAGACGGGCTGCGCAAACAGGCCGGCCACCGGCTGGCCGACGCCATCGCGGGTCACGTAGAAGGGCCGCTTCTCGATCTCGTACGCGAGCTTCGGAGAGATCCCCATGGCCCGGTAGATCGTCGCATGGAGGTCCTCGATGACCACCCGGTCGCGCAGGGTCTTGCACGGCCGCTCATCGGCGGTGACCCCGTGCAGATGGCCGCGCCGCATGCCGCCGCCAAACAGCAGCACACAACCGGCGTCCGTGAAATGCCGGTGCATGCCGTAATGGGTCATGGATTCGATCCGGTCGGGCACCGGCACCTGATCCTTGATGGGTTTGTCCGGCTTCCCCTCCTGCATCATGTCGCGGCTGAATTCGCTGGCGACGACAATGAGCGTGCGATCGAGCAGGCCCCGTGCCTCAAGATCCAGGACCAGCTGGGCGATCGCCCCGTCAATCGCCCGCTTCATGTTCACCAGCTTCTCATGGCCGTGCTCATGCGTATCCCAGTTCAGGAAGGGGATGTACTCGGTGGTGACCTCGATGTAGCGCGCCCCCACCTCGGCCAGCCGTCGCGCCAGGAGGCAGCCAAGCCCGAAACGCTGGATGTTGGCCCGCTCGTAGCTGCCCTCCCGAGTGAACTCACCCCCGAGACGGCTGGAGAAATCCCATCCGCCGGGCACGTACTTCGCCACGGTGGCGGGATCCTCCAGGGTCAGGTCGAAGGCCCGCGCCGCCGGAGAGCTCAACAGCCGGTGGGCGTTGTCCAGCGACCGCATCAATGATTCCTGCTGGAAGCCGCTGCCCAGCTGGCCGACCGGCGAGGCCTCCACCAGCCGGCGGTAGAACCGGTCGCGGCTCTCAAACCGCGAGGGGCTCATGCCCCCCGGCGGTGTGACCACATCCTTGGCGGCGTCCGGAAAGGGCACGTTGAACGGCCCATGTTCGCTTCCAAGAAACCCGGCGGTTGTGAAGGCCTTCAGTTCCTCGCCCTCACCCACATCGAGACGCTGGCCGATGTTGATGAACGCGGGGACCGCGGGATCCCGGGGCCCGAGCGTGCGCGAAATCACCGCGCCGAGGTGCGGACAGGCCACCGTCTGCGGCGGCGCATAGCCGGTGTGCCAGTGATACTGATGCCGCGAATGCAGGATGAAGCCGAGATCGCCCGCGGTGTAGCTGCGGATCAAGGTCCCGCGATCCATCACGCGCGCCAGATGTTCCAGCCCCTCGCTGAACCGGATGCCATCCACCGCCGTGGGAATCGAGGGAAACGTGGAGAGCACGGTGTTGGGATCCATGCCCTTCTCAAATGGCGTGTACCTCTTGGGGTCGAAGGTTTCCGTGGCCGCCATGCCCCCGGCCATCCAGAGCACAATCAGGGTGTCGGCCGTCGCTGGCGGCGCTCCGGCCTCCGGATTGGCGAGGATCCGCGTCGGACCGCAGGCCAGGGCGCCCAGGGTCGCGGCGCCCAGCGATTGCACGAATTCACGGCGGCTGTAGTCGGGAAATTTCATGGGCATGCGATCAGGACCTGTTTCTCAAAAAATGAACTGGAACTCCGGCAACATGGCAAGGCTCCACAGCAGATCCTCGACGCCCTCCCGCCGCGGGGGTTCGCCCACCAACCCGAGGGACAGGTCAAGCTCCTGCGCATTGGGCGGACGCGAGAGTGCGCGCACAAAAAGCCGCTCGGTCAACTGCCGCCCATCGGTGCCACCGGCGAGCAGGCGCTCCGCGCCCCGATGGAGCAGCGTTGATAGCGTCTCACCGTTGGTCAATTCCAGCGCCTGGATCGTTGTCGGGGCCGACTGGCGCACCGTGGTCACCTGCTCGCGATTCGGCCGACCCAGCGCCAGCATCAGGGGGTCGGCCGCCGTGAGCGAGGCGCGTACCTGACCATACACCGGGCGTCCGGCCACGCTGCGGGCGAGGGTATCCACAGCCCTCCACGGCTCCATGCCCGGAGGCCCCAGCACCTGCGCCGGACGCCACACAACGCCCTCATCCGGGGCCGCCGCATTCACCGGCCGGTCCGAAACTCCCCAGGCGGCGTCCGAAGCGACATCCAGAGGGTCTCCGCCACCGTCGGCGTCCGGGCGCAGCTTCACGTAGGCGAGCAGCCCCGCCGGATTCGGTGCGTCGCCCCCGTTGACCGCTTCAAGCACGAGTTCGTTGGTGCCCGTCCTCAGTCCACGCCGGAGGTCATAAATGCCCGGCCGGTCCCAGTCCGCGGCCTCGACGCCCCGGATGCGGCCGCCGTTGAGAAAGACGCGAACCGCATTGTCGACCTGCACGTGGAGCGTGGCCTCCCCCGGGACGTTGGCGAGAACGAGCGGGCGCCGGAACCAGTTGGTGCCGGGCGGCGCGCTGGTTGCGGCATGGGCATCCGACCAGATCCAGAAGGGCGACGCCGGCAGCGGCTCCGCCGATCCCGGCTCCACCAGGAGCGCATCCAGCCCGCCCTCGGGGCGGTCGGGCCAGACACCCGTGACGGATCCAAGCGCATCCCGGAACTGTTCGGCCGTCAGCCTGCGAATTCCCGGGCCGCGAAACACAAACGCCTCGTCCGGCGCCTCCGGCAGGCTGACCGCCGGCAACTGATAGGCCCGGGAGGTCAGGATTTGCTCCATGGTCCGCTTGAGGTCCCAGCCATGGGCCACAAGGTCCTCAGCGAGCCAGTCCAGCAGGTCCGGATCCCAGGCCGGATGCTGCATCACATCAAGAGGTTCCACGAGACCGCGGCCCAGGAAGCGCGCCCAGAGGCGGTTGACGATCGTGCGGGAGAGACGGCCGTTGTCCGGACCCGTGATGAGCCGGGCCAGTTGCTCCAGACGCCGGTCCCGTGGCGCCTCCGGGTCCACCGCGCCCAATTGCGGAAAGAGGAATCGGAGCGGTGCGATCCGGCCGGTCGGCTTGTCACATAGCACCATTTCAAGCCGTTCTTCGGAATAAATGCCGGCCAGTCCATAGGCATCGCTCAACTGCCAGTCGTCAATGAAGGAGTCGTGGCACGATGCACACTTGAGGTTCACCCCCATGAACACCTGGCTGATGTTTTGCGCCGCCTGCATGGGTGGGGTCATGGAGGCATTGACCGTACCCCGCCAGACGATGCCCCGGCTGAACCCCTCGCTGGCCTCGGTCGGGTTCACCAGTTCGCGGACAAACTGGTCGTAGGGCTTGTTGTCCCGCAGCGCGGCGTAGAGCCATGAGCTGATCTGCTTCCGGCCTCCGTCAATGTACCCGGTGCCCCGGTAATCATTCCGCAGCAGGTCGTTCCAAAAAGTGAGCCAGTGCTGGGCATAGCGCGGCCCGTCGGCCAGAAGGCTCCGGACCCACCGCGCCCGCTTGTCCGGAGCCGGGTCCGCCTCGAAGGCGTCCAACGCCGCCGGGGTCGGCAGGAGACCCAGAACGTCCAGGGACACCCGTCGGCAAAAAGTCCGGTCGTCCACAACCCCGGCCGGCGACACCCCCGCCTGACGGAAATAGGCCTCAATAAACCGGTCCAGCGGGTGTCCGGTTCCTCCGTCGGGAAGGTCGGGACGCCGGGGCACGAGGTTGCGATCGGCGGGCCGGGCAAAGCTGATATCCTCGGGCCACGGTGCCTCCTGATCCACCCAGGCCCGCAGCAGACCCACCTGTTCCGCGGTGAGGCGGGTGCCTTTTTGCGGCATGACATCCTCGGGGTCGGTGCCGGCCACCAGATGGATCATTCGGCTCGCCGCACTGCGGCCGGGAATGACGGCCGGGCCGGAGGCCCCCGGCTGCAGCAGGGTTTCACGGGTGTCGAGACGCCAGTCTCCCTTGGCCTTGCCGCGGCCGTGGCAGTTGACGCAACTCGATTCAAGGATCGGGCGAATATCGCGCTCAAAGTCCACCGGTCCGGCGGCGGCCGGGGGCAGTTGGGCGATGGCCTCCACGGTCGGCGGCACGGCCCCGGCCAGCCGCCAAACACCCGCGGCGACCAGGATCCAAATCACGGCGACAAAACGAGGCCCAGCCATGACGTGATCGTACGGCCGCTCACCCAGGTCTGCGAGCGAATTTCCCCGGGCACCGCAACGGCGAACTCCCGCAATAGCACGAATGCTGACACCCATGGGTCTGCCGCAGTCCCGGAACACGCCCGACGATCTCCGCATCCCAGATCGAAGGTGGCGCCTTGCGCAGCGGACACGGCACGGTGTACCGCTGGGGTATGAAGCCCGTGCGAACGCTGCCATGGCCAATCCTCGCGGCGCTGGCGCTGGCGGTGGCCGTCGCAGGCTGGACGCTGTGGGTTCGCTACGGCCCGGTCCGGGAGGATCCCCGGCTTGCCCGGTTCCGCGCGATGGGATTTCCCACCACGCCCGCAGCGCTGGATGTGTGGTATGCCACGGTGCCGCCCGGGGACAACGCCGCTCCCAAAATCCTCGATTCAGCGGCCGTTCTCAGCGCAGCCCGGCGTGACTCGGACCTGATCTGGATCGGCTCCGCAAAGCTCCCGGACCCCGGAGACGCCCTGCCTGCGGAACCGCGCGCCGCAGCGCGCCAGTTTCTGGAGCTTCACGCCGAACCAATTCACGCGCTCCACCAGGAACTGAAGCGGCCAGGGTGCCGGTACCCTACGGATTTTACCAAGGGCTACCTGACGCTTTTACCGCATCTGGCGCCCCTGAAAGCTGCCGCCCAGGTATTGGCCATGGAAGCCCACCTGGCGGCCGAGGAAGGGCGTCCCGACGACGCCGTCGCCGCCATCCTCACCTGCCTCCGCCTCGCCGAGACTGTCGGCCAGGAACCGGTGCTCATTTCCTACCTGGTGGCGGTGGCGATCCGGGGGATCGGCACGAGTGCCGCCGAACACGTGGTCAACCGGACCGCCCTGTCCCCGCCGCTCCTCGAGGGACTGCGGGACGCCTTTCTGAATGCAGCCGCGACGGCCCAACCGACCCGCGGTCTGGCCGGAGAGCTCATCTTCTTCACCGACGCCCTGCGGATGAGCCCGGGCAAGTTGACGGGTGCCGGAGGCTTCAACGCTCCGGGAGGAGGGGCACCCAACTGGATCGGGGACGCCGCCCTGCAGCTCTATTGGGGCCTTGGCCTCCAATCGAGGGACCGCCGGGTCGGGCTGGACTACCTCCTCGAAGTGATCGAGGTGTCTCGGGCACCTCTCAGCGAACATCCCGCCGGCCGGCAGCGGGTCCAGGCGGCAACCGCCCGCTTCGAGCGGTCCAGCCACCGGATGCCGTTTGCCCGAATGTTCGTGTCCGCCATCGGCCGGACTTTTGACCGGCACCTGGCGGACGTCTCCCGGCTGCACGCCGCAGCAGCAGCCTGCGGCGTCGAATTGTGGCGTCTGCGCCACGAAGGGGCGTGTCCGGAGTCCCTGGAACTGCTGGTGCCTGCGGACCTCCCCTTTGTGCCGATGGATCCCGTGACGGGGAACCCTTTGCAGTACCGCAGGCAGGACCCGGGGTATGTTGTCTATGGGGTGGGAACGGACGGCCAGGACGACGGCGGCCTCTCCCGTCGCCAGCGCCCGAAGGGACTGAATGCCGGTGTGGATGAAACCTTCGTGCGGACCCGGTGATTGCGTTTGACCGGCCCGGGCAGGGTTTGCGGGAAGCGCCCGACCCGAGGCCACGGCAGTGGCCCTGGCCCGGTCCCGCTCGAACCTTGCATCTTGCTCCTGTCAGACAAAGCCTGTCGGTCCGGCGCCGACGGGAGACCCGCATTCTCCCGCAAATCTCCATGCCCCTGCTCGATATTCGCAACCTCCAGATTGATTTTGGCACCACCCGAGTCGTGGATGGGGTTTCGTTGTCCATTCACGAGGGGCGAACCCTGTGCCTCGTCGGCGAAAGCGGCTGCGGCAAGAGCGTCACGGCGCTGAGCATCGCCCGGTTGCTGACCACCCCGCCGGCGCGCTATGCCGGCGGTGAAATCCTCCTCCAGGGCCGCGACGTGCTGCGACTGTCGGCGGCGGAATTGCGAGGCATCCGGGGCGGCGTGGTGAGCTACGTGTTCCAGGAACCGGGCGCTTCATTGAATCCCGTCATGCGCATCGGATCGCAGATTTTGGAGTCTCTGAGGCTTCACCGTCCGGCGAAGGCAACGGACGACGAAGCCCTCCGCCTGCTGAAGCTTGTGGGCATTCCCGCGCCCGGGAGCCGCACGCGGGATTATCCGCACCAGCTTTCCGGGGGGATGCAGCAGCGGGTGATGATTGCCATGGCGCTGGCGAGCGAACCGAAGCTGCTGGTGGCCGACGAGCCGACCACCGCGCTCGACGTGACGATCCAGGCCCAGATCATCGAGCTGCTGCGCGACCTCCAGCGGCAGCTCGGCATGGCAATCCTGCTCATCACGCACAATCTCGGCCTCGTCGGCGACCTGGCCGACCACGTGGCCGTGATGTACGCCGGCCAGATCGTCGAGGAGGCCCCGGCGACGGATCTCCTGCGCCGCCCGCTGCACCCCTACACGCAGGCGCTGATGCGTTCGGTACCGGAGATCGGCCGTCAGCATGAGCGCCTTCAGGCGATTCCCGGCAACGTGCCCGGCCCCGGCAACTGGCCGCCCGGCTGCCGCTTTGCCCCGCGGTGTCCCGTCGCCCGCGCCGGGTGTTCGACCCTTCAGCCGCATCTGGGTCCGGCGGCAGGTGAGCGCCTCGTGCGCTGTCCCTTCTGGGAGGATTGAACCGACATGCCCCTCCTCGAAGTCCAGGATCTCCAGGTCCATTTTCCGGTGAAGCAGGGCGTGTTCGCACGCACCCGCGGCCACGTCCGCGCCGTGGATGAAGTGTCGTTCACCGTCGGGGCGGGCGAGGCGGTCGGGCTCGTGGGGGAAAGCGGCTGCGGCAAGACCACGCTGGGCCGTGCCGTGCTGCGACTCGTGGATCCCACCGGCGGACGCGTGGTGTTTGCCGGCACCGACCTCACGCCATTGAGCCAGCGGGCGCTCCGTCCGTTGCGACGGCAGTTCCAGATGATTTTCCAGGATCCCTTCAGCTCGCTGAACCCCCGGCTGACGGTTGGCGACAGCATCGGCGAGGCGCTCGACATCCATCGCCTCGCACCGGACGCCGCCGCCCGCCGGGCCCGCATCGGGGAATCGCTCCAAAGCGTGGGGCTTGACCCCGTCCTGGCGGACCGCCACCCGCATGAGTTCAGCGGCGGCCAGCGGCAGCGCATCGGCATCGCGCGCGCCCTGGCCGTCCAGCCAAAGCTGATTGTGTGCGACGAACCAGTGAGCGCCCTGGACGTCAGCGTGCAGGCCCAGGTGATCAACCTGCTCCAGGACCTCCAGCGCGAGCGCGGACTGGCCTACCTGTTCATCTCGCACGATCTGGCCGTGGTGGAACACCTCTGCCAGCGCGTCCTGGTGATGTACCTGGGCCGGGTGGTGGAAAGCGGAAGCGCGCGGGACCTCTGCCGCGCACCGGGACATCCCTACACGCAGGCACTGCTCTCGGCGGTGCCCGTCGTGGATCCGGACTCGAAGCGCCAGCGCGTCGTGCTGGGCGGGGATGTGCCTTCGCCAATCCATCCGCCTCCCGGCTGCCCGTTTCATCCGCGCTGCCCGGTGGCCGAACCGCGGTGTCGAACGGAACGACCGGCATTACGCCGGCTCTCGGGCGGCCGCGAAGTCGCCTGCCACCTCGCTGGGTGAGCCCGGCAGAACTTTCGCTCCAAGGTCCATCCGCCCCGACCTTTTGAGCTCTGAAGACCCGGCCCGCCACGAATCGCAAATCCCCAGGCCCGCCCCTTCCATGTCATTCGAAGGCCGCGGTCGGTACCTGCCATCGCGGCTCAGTTGTCGGGATCTACGGCAGGGACAGCACATAACGCACGAGGTCCACCGCCTCCTGATCCGAAAGGGAGTCCAGCAACCCTTCCGGCATGACCGACAGACCGTCCACATAGCCCGCAGCCCGGATATCCTGCACCGGAATCACCTCCTGCGTTCCCCCTGCAAATCGCAGGGTCAACGCCTCCGGGGTCTCCTCTCCGAAAAACCCCTCGAAAACATCGCCGCCCACGGTCTCCACCCGGTAGGTGCGAAAAACGCCCTCAATGGCCTGGCCCGGATCCAGAATCGCCGTCAGCACGGCCTCCGGGGTGCGGTTTCGCGAACCGCTCAGCGAGGGGCCAAACCCGCGGCCGTCACCGGTGATCGCATGACAGCCCGCACAGCGTTCCTCGAACAACTGCCGCCCGCGGGCGCCGTCCGATGCCGCTTCGGACGTCACGGCCTTCAAGAGATTTCGAAGACGATCGCTGAGCCGCTCCTGATCTTCGGCCGACCGGGGCGGACGCTGTCCCAGGACCTGGGACCAGCGTGTGGAGACCGGGGACGGGAATCGTGGATGCTCCTTCTCGTCCACCATCTGGAGCAGCAGGTTCTGAAAAGCGGATTCATAGACTCCGCCTGGAGCCAGATAGTCCCGCTCCCAGCCCTTGATGGTCTGCGTCAGGTCCGGATCCGTCCGCCACCGCGCCAGCCAGGCGCGCTGCGCATCGCTCACCGGCTCCGGACAGTCCCGGAAGAAGCGGATGATCTCATGGCGCACCCTGAAGGCCGGTTCGTCGGCCAGGGGTTGTAACAGGTTGAACACGGACTCCGCGGGCGGCCGGAGCGAGGAAAGGGCGCGCACCGCTTCGTGCCGGACGTCCGGATTCCCGCTGGCCAGAAGCTCGCGCCACAGTCCGGGGTCGTACGCCCCCAGTCCTTCCAAGCACCACACCGCGTGGATCCGCACATCATCCGGGATTGCGGGATCGCGGATCAACGTGATGAGCCCGGGCACGAGTTCCCGGACCCCGCGCTCAACGATCTGGTGCCAGGCCGCCCGCATCTCCCAGGTGCCAGGCGCCTGGAGATGACGGAGCAACGCGGCGTTCGGCGCCGCGGCCACATCAGGCGCAGAGCGCCGGGTCTGGCTCTCATGCCGCACCCGCCACACCCGCCCGCGGGTCTTGTCCCGGGCCGGATGATTCCGGTCCACCTCGTTGTGGGAGATGATCGGGTTGTACCAATCCACGACATAAAGGCAGCCGTCCGGACCGAACCGCAACGCCACAGGACGGAAGAATTCATCCTCAGAGGTCACCAGATCGGGGAGCTGCCGGAATGTGAACACCCCGTTGGTGTCCAGGCTGGCGGCCACCGTGTTGATCTTCCGGGTGATTGGGTTGGCGACAAAAAAGACGTCCTTCCACGGGGGAGGAAACGACCCGGAGCGGTCATCGGACAACGCCAGCCCGGAAAATCCGGTCCCGCCCAAGCTGAGATGGGGTGCGGTGGGCGGATGATAGGGGGCGTCGGGATGCACCAGTCGTTTGATGAAACTCGGATAAGAGGTGTCGCGCTCGAAGGGCACCAGGCTATAGCCGAGGTCGTTGGCCTCATGAAAGAAGACCCGACCATTCCGATCCTGGACCCACGCCCAGATGTTGTTCAGGCCCGTGCCAAGAATCTCCAATTCCGAGCCGTCCGGACGAAACCGCGCGATCACCGTCTTGTCGAAATTCACCTGCGCGCCCGTGGAAGTCACCGCGGTCCCGCTGTTGAGGACCCCCTGAGAAAAGACGACCCAATTCCCCGGCAGAGGTTCCAATTGATGGGGAAGCGTGTGGGTATCTTGAACTCCGAAGCCCCGCAGGAGCACCCGGCGGCGGTCGGCCCGCCCATCGCCATTGGAGTCCTCAAGGAACAGGATCTCCGGTCCCTGGGCGACGATGGCGCCGTTGCGATGGGGCAGCACGCTCAACGGCATCACCAGGCCGTCCGCAAACGTTCGGGCGGTGTGCGGCCCGGGGGCGAGGGGGGTGTCGAAGATCACAACCCGGTCGCGTCCGGGTGATTTCCAGACCTCCGGATCCTGATCCCGCGGATACTCCGTTGCGGTGACCGCCCACATCCGACCGGAGTCATCAAACGCAACAGACACCGGCTTCGGCAGCCCGGTCTCCTCGCTGGCGACCAGCTCGATCTGAAATCCTGGAGCCAGCCGGAAGGCGGCCTGTTGTTGCTCCGGTGACTTCGCTTCGGCATCGGCGCTGTTGCCCGGCTTCAACTCCTGCGCCGCGGCAGGCCCACACGACAAGGATCCCGCCAAAACCATTGCAGTAATGCCAATGAGGACGCCCCGAAACTTCATTCGGGAAAGGGTGTCAGTCCGACTGGTCCGGGGCGAACCCGAATGCGCCGGGATCGGGTGGTCAGGTCAAGGTCGAGGAGTCAAGATTGGGCGTGTAGGCCAGGAATGGCAGGGTCACATACGCCTCAACCCGCGGGAAAAACGCATTGAGCCGGGTATCAATGGCCGAGCCCGGATAGCGCGTCATCACGCCGGGGATCTCGGTCGGTTCCAGGGTCAAGGGGTAGCATCCATCGAGCAACCGCTGCGCACCGGACGGGCTGAGCCAATAGCAGCACAGCCCGAAAGCGTTGAGCAGGCGATGCCGCCGCACGTCGGCCAGCGCCGTCGCGCCAAAGGCGGACTCAATCCACCCGGCGTCTGGATACTTCGGTGCCAGGCCCGAACGGCTGGTGACACCCTGAGGGCTGACGGTGGCAAGGACTGAGTCCATGTTGACGCCGAACAGCACGATATCGGCGTCGTCGAGGGCCTTCCGGTGGGCCGCAATATAGTCGGGCAATTCCGGATGGGTGAAGGCGTCGTCCTCAAGGATCATGGCTCCCTGGGCCGAGCCCGCGATCCGGCGCCAGAGGGCGCGGTGACTGGCCGCGCAGCCCACGCTCCCCTCCGTCACCGAGCCCGAGGCGGTCAGGTCCGCGGTCATCAATCCCGAGGCCACCCGCTCCGCCAGCGGGATATCAGCCCCCCGGATGGCCTGAAACACCTCGGGACGCCCCAAATGGGCATTGTTTGCAGCAAAGTCGCGATGCCGCGCGCCACCGGGGTCCAGACTGATGACGTGGAAAAGGGATGGGCGCGCACTCATGACGGTTGCGGATTTGATGCGTCCCGCCGCTGCCTTCCGGTGTCCGGCATCGAATGGCCAAAGCGCATTCGCACCGGACCTGGCCGGACTCCGGGCCTCGAATGACGGGGAGCCGCCGTCCGACCGCCAGGCGGCGGTCTGCCCACGAGCCCTCGGATGAATCCTTTGGTCTGCATCACGCACATTGGCCTTCTGCTCGCCGGCCTCACCGCTCGGGCAGACAGCGCCGCGGCCATCGTCGAGGTTCGGAAGATCTGGGATCAAGCTCCGCACAACGCCTTCACCGACCTCGTCCGGTTTCGCGACCGCTGGTTTTGCGTGTTTCGACACCGCCTATTGCCTGCTGCGGCGGGACGGGACGCCGCGGACGGGTCTGCTGGGTGTGGCGAGGAAGCCCTTTACCCAGTGGCGCTGGATGGACCTCGGCATCGCCCTGGGCGGGCCCCATATGATCCAGCTCCCGGATGGCCGGCTGGTCGCGGCGTGCCGCCTCCATGAACCGCAGGTGCGCACGGCCCTGTGCTGGGTGGATCCCGGGCCGGCCGGCTGACGGAGTTTCTGGCCCTGCCCTCGGGCGGCGATACGAGCTACGCCGGGATGGTTCCGCACGAGGACCTCCTTTGGGTTAGCTATTACTCCTCGCATGAAGGCCGGACGAGCATCTATCTTGCGAAGGTCCGCCTGTCGGAGAAGCCCCGCTGAGATTCTCGGGGCAGCTCGGCCCGTTCATGCCGGCACCCGGCGCCGCCGCACTGAAGTCACGCGCACCGTTCCCTCCTCGGGTGGGCTGGCGTCGCACCGGCCCTGTTCGGATCCGCGACCGCCGGGTCACAGGGCACCACGCGCCGACCCCATCCGTCGCGGGCCCGAACCTATTCGGGGACGACGGAACGGCGTCCCTCCCCCGGTTGCCCATGGTACTCCGACAGCGCCGCCTGAACCTTGACGGAGCCGTCCCGCCAGCGGATCCAGCACCAAAACCCAAGCGCCCCCAGGGCGAGCGCCAGCGTCGCCAGTAAGCCGCCCTCCGGTCCGTAGGTGCCTCCAGCCAGCACCACGGGACCGCCCAGGGCGATGTCCATCACCGTGTTTCCGGCATGGCTGCCCCGGTCGGGGAAGCCAAGCACCGGTCCCTGGACAAACCGCCATGCGATCGCAAATCCCAGCGGCAAGGCCAGGGAGCGGGTCCACACCACAGCCACCCCCCCGACGAGCGCGGCAACGGCGGCATTTAGTATTCCCAGCGGGGTGGTGAATTCCTCCAGGAACTGAAACACCCCAACGATCCCGGCGCTCGCAAGCCAGGCCAGGACGACGGCCCGGTCGGGACCCGTCTGCTCCGACCGGAATCCCTCGGCAAGATTGCGGAGCACACAACCCCGGAACGCCAGTTCCCACACCAACGCGATGCCCGCGCACTGGATCAGTTGCGCGACCAACACGGCGGGGTCCGCGCCGGCACCCACCCGGGCTGCGGGCGGCTTGATCCGGATCCAACCCGCAGCCCATTCCACCCCAAACAGGGCTCCGAGCAGGATCGCGCCCAAGGCCAGACCGAACAGGAAGCGACCCATCCATTCCGGGCCCCGGAACAGTCCAAAATCAGCGAAGGGCCGGCGGTCCACCCAGCGCGCCTGGACCCACGCAGCGGCGGCCAGCAGCAGCGCGCCACCTGCCGCGGCGGCGGCCTGGCGCCAGTAGAGAGAACCGGCGTCCAAAGACCGGATCCAGCCCGCCGCCAGGGCGGCCACGAGGGTCCCGATGCCAAAAAGGAGCAGCCGCCAGCCAGCACGCAGTCGGCCCTCGGCCGGATTAAGGAACACGCTCATCACGTACGTCGGGCCAGCCAAGAGCGCCCGAGGTCCAGCGTCAAGCGGTTGCAAACAATCGGGACACCCGCACCATCCGGTGGGCAGGCCGCCGGCAAAAAACCTGGCTCCGGAGAACGCCCGTCCCGCCTCCCGCTTGTCCCGAGTTCGCCGACCCGACTCCACCCGGTGCGCCTCCCCGGATCCGGCCGTCTCCGGCCCGTTGGGAACCTCGATGCTGGAGCGTACTGTCCAATCTTGATTCTCCGTTGGCGAATCACGGAGTGCGAAGGCGAAAGAAGTCCATCTCACCTCGGATGTCTGGCCGGACCGGGCCCTCCCAAACCGTCCAATCCCTTACAAATTCCCAATTCGCCAGGTCAACGGACCGCTCCAACGTGTACGTGGCATCCCCCTCGCCGGCAAGCGTCAGCGCCGGAGGGCTGCCATCGGCGGTGAACGTCAGCGCGGGGGGGCGCCGCATCCGCGAGTAAACCGTCGTGGTCCCGCCCTGAGTCCACCGCAGCGTCTCGCCGCCTCCGTTCGGGTTGAGAACGAAGATGGCGGATGAGGCGACGTCCGGCGCGCGGAAAAAGACATGGCTCTGCGGGTAAAGAGTGAACGCAGGCTGGTCGGCGTACGCGAGAACGAGGCGTCCGAGCGCCAGGGTGGCGGTGAACCCCGCATCCGCGGGTCCATAGTGGCCCACGTATTTTCGCAATGTCGCCTCGGCGACCGTGGCGGGCGCCGCAGGGGTGTTCACGGACACCTCGCTGGTGAGGCAGTTGAAGCCGATTTGCAGCAGGGCCACATCTGCGTTCGCCCGTGCATTGCACAGGATGGCCACTCCAACGCCGGTGGCCGGCCGCCAGGCGATGAATGCAGTGGACCCAAGGGTGTCCCCACCGTGCTGCACGATCGTGTCCGAAAAATTCCACCGCCACCACGCCAGCCCCAAACCGACCGAAGGCATGTCGCTCATCGCACGGAAGGTCTGGGTGGAGGCGAGCGCGGCGCTCAGCGGACCCGACCGCAGTCCCATCTGATGTTCCAGATAGGTCGCCAGATCGGAAACGGTCGAGCGCAACGCGCCCGCCGCCCCCAGCGCATTCATCCGGAACGGGGGCCTGCGAACCACTCCGGAATGCCCCGGTGCGAGGCGGGACATCTGACCGGGAGAGAGATTGACCCGGGTATCCGCCAAACCCAGCGGCTCAAGGATCCGCTCCACCAGCAAGGCTTCAAATTCAACCCCTCCCCTGAGGGCCAGGGCGTGCCCAAGCAGTCCCATCCCAAGATTGGAGTACTCAAATGCGGCGCCGGGACTGCGGCCAAGCGTCGCCCCCGAGAGCCAGGCATGCAGATGCGCGACCGAGTAATTTTCAAACACATTGTCCAACGGCGCCCCGGTCTCCAGCAGGTCGGGTGGATTTGCGGGCAAACCGGACCGGTGAGTCGCCAACTGCAACAGCGTGATGTCGGCCCCGCCATTCGCGGGCATCCCCACCCCCGGGGGAAGCAGGGTCTGGACCCGCGTCTCCAGGCTCACCTCGCCACGCGACACCATTTCGGCCAAAAGGGCGGTCGTGAAGGTTTTGGTGACCGAGCCAATCTCGTAAAGGGTGGTCTCATCCGCCAATGGCGACTCGGGGGACCAATCGCGACGGCCATGGGTGAAGTACGTCCGCCCCTCCGCGTTCACCATGGCGATGACGATGCCCGGCGCATAGCCGTAGTCCACCCGCTGGCGCGCGCTGGACCTGACCGCCGCGGGGATCACCGGCGGCGCGGCCCACCCTCCGGTGGAGACCGTCGCCGCCAGGGCAAGCGCAACGCGAAGCCGGCCCCGCGCCATTGACATCAACGCAGGCTCTTCCACTGGATCGTCGGCGGTCAATGCCAACCCGCCAGGCCAGCCCCAGCCGATCCGACAACGTTTCGGGCTTCGCCCCCGCCGGCCGGTCGGGCAGGCTGTCGGGACGCATGAGCCTTCAGGAACACCGCCAGGCAATTGACCGGCTGGACGCCGAGGTGGTCCGCCTGTTGAACGAGCGCACGCGGCATGTGCTGGAGATCGGCCAGATCAAGCTCAAGGCTGGCGACGAGATCTATGCCCCGCACCGCGAGCGGGCCGTCCTCCAGCGCATCCGCAAGCTCAACAAGGGTCCGATCACGAACGGAAGCCTCGAGGCGATCTACCGGGAAATCATGTCCAGCGCCCTGTCGCTGGAAAAGACGCTGGTCATCGCCTACCTGGGACCCGAGGCCACGTTCACGCACCAGGCGGCATTGAAGCGGTTCGGCGCCAGCCTGCGCTATGCACCCCAGCAGACGATCACCGAAGTGTTCAGCGAGGTTTCCAAGCTTCGGGCCGACTACGGGGTCGTGCCGGTGGAGAACTCCACCGAGGGCGTGGTCACCCACACCCTCGACATGTTCGTGGACAGCGACCTGAAGATCGTCGCCCAGGTGGTGTTGCGCATTTCGCACTGCCTCGCCGCAAGGGTCGCGCGCACCGCAATCCAGCGGCTCTACGTGCACCCGCAGACCCTCGCGCAATGCCGCGGATGGATTCAGCGCAACTTCCCGCGCGCCGAACTGGTGGAGACCACCTCAAACGCCCGCAGCGCCGAACTGGCGGCCAAGGACCGGACATCGGCCGCGTTGTGCGGCCAGCTGGCGGCGGAACAGTACGGGCTCCCGATCCTTGAGCAGGACCTTCAGGACAACGCCGCCAACGCGACGCGCTTCCTGGTGCTGGGCCGCCAGTGCGGTCCCGCCAGCGGACGCGACCGCACGTCCATCATGTTCAGCATCCGGGACGAGGTGGGCGCCCTGCACAAGGCGCTCGCCCCCTTCCGCCGCTACCGCCTGAACATGACCAAGATCGAGTCGCGTCCCAGCAAGCGGAAGGCGTGGGAGTATTTCTTCTTTGTGGACTGCGACGGCCACTCCGGGGAGCCACGGGTGGCCAAGGCGATCGAGCTGCTCGGACACCACTGCAGTTTCGTCAAGGTGCTGGGCAGTTATCCCAACGCGGAGTGAAGCGCGGCCCGCGCATCCCACCGGGCAGCGGCGCCATTAGCGGAACGCCGGGATTGAGGCCGATCGGGCTAATGGCAGAATCGGTGGAGCCTCTGGCAAGCGGCGTATAGCGGGCGAAGTCACCCCACGGTTGTGTTCCCACGTCAGGAACACTTCGTGACCGCACTCGCCCCATCCGCTCCGACAGGCGCCCTCCACGCCCCAGCGCCCCCCGTGCAAGTGTCGGCGGTCGCCCGGGTGGACTGCCGCCATTGCGGCAGTCCCTGCGGTGTGGCCCGGCAGACGGCAGGCGACGCCACTTTTTGTTGTGAGGGGTGCCGGACCGTGTTCGAGCTCCTTCAGGATGGAGGGCTGGGGCACTTTTACGCGCTGCAGGAGGCGCCGCAGCACCCGGTCGCACCGTCCGGTGGCCCGGAGGCCTACCGGTATCTTGACGAGCCAGCCGTCCGTGAACGCGTCGTGGATTTCACCGACGACCGCCAGTTCCGGGTCACCTTCCGGCTGCCCGCAATCCACTGTGTCGCCTGCGTCTGGCTGCTGGAGAATCTCTACCGCCTCAAACCCGGCATCGGACCCGCCCGGGTGGACTTCGCGCGACGGGAGCTGTCGGTTGCCGCAGACCCCGGGGCCGTGAAGCTGAGCGACCTGGCAGCACTGCTGGCGGCGCTGGGGTATCCGCCCGACCTGACGCTCGCCGATCTGGACCGCCGCCCGAAGCGTCCGGAGGCGCGCCGCCTGTGGCTGCAGATCGGCGTCGCGGGCTTCGCCTTCGGCAACACGATGCTGTTCAGCCTGCCGTCGTACTTCGGGCTCGATTCCGCGAGCGGCCCCGCGTTTCGAATGTTGGTGGGATGGCTGAGCCTCCTGCTGGCGCTTCCGGTCGTCGGCTTCAGCGCGCTGGATTACTGGCGAACCGCCTGGGTCAGCCTGCGGCTGCGGCGGATGACCCTGGATGTGCCCATCGCGCTGGGCATCGCCGCCTTGTTTTCCCAGAGCGTCTTCGAGGTGGTCACGGGGAGCGGCGAGGGCTACTTCGATTCGCTGGCAGGCTTGCTGTTCTTCCTCCTGTGCGGACGCCTCTTCCAGCAAAAGACGTTCGACCGCCTCCAGTTCGACCGGGACTACACTGCGTTCTTCCCGTTGTCGGTCCTGCGGTCGCGGCCGTGCCCACCAGACGGAACGTCAACTGAGGAACGGGTTGCCCTGGCGCAAATCGAGGTTGGCGACCGGTTGATGCTGCGCCACGGCGAACTCGTTCCCGCCGATGCCCGTCTGATTTCAGGCAATGCCCTGATGGACTACAGCTTTGTCACCGGGGAGGCCGCCCCGGTGCCCCGGGCGGTCGGAGAACTGCTGTATGCGGGCGGACGCCAGGTTGGCGGGGCCATCGAGGTGGAAACGGTGAAACCGGTGTCGCAGAGCTACCTGGCCTCCCTGTGGAACCAGGACGCGTTCCGGAAGGACAAGGACGACACGTTCAGCACGCTCACCAACCGGTACAGCCGCCGGTTCACGTGGATCGTGCTGGGGATTGCGACCGGCTCGGCGGCGTACTGGGCCCTCGTGGATCCCACAATCTCGGTGCGGTCCTTCGTCGGGGTTCTCATTGTCGCCTGCCCATGCGCCCTCGCGCTGGCGGCCCCGTTCACCCTCGGCGCCGCCACACGCGTTCTGGGCCGGCGCCGGATCCATTTGCGCAACGCAGGCGTCGTGGAGGCCCTGGCCCGCGTGGACACCGTGGTCTTCGACAAGACCGGGACGCTGACCTGTCCGGCCTCCGGCGAAGTGAGCTTCCAGGGTGAACCGCTGTCGCCCGCCGAAGCGGCACAAATCGCCGCGCTTGCCGCCCAGTCGGCGCATCCCCTTGCCGCCCGGATGGCGCACTGGCTCAGGACGCAACCGTCCGGACCTCCGGGTCCGCTCCCGGTGGTCGAAGGTTTCGCAGAAACGACCGGCTGCGGGGTGGAAGGGGTTGTGAGCGGCACCACCATCCGCCTCGGGTCGGCCGCCTGGGTCCAGGCCCCGTTCCGTCCGGCGGAGGCGTGGCCGGGCGGCGCTGGGTCCACAGTCCGGGTGTCCTTCGACGGAAGGCCGCGGGGCTGCTTTGTCTTCACCGCGAGCCTGCGTCCCGAGGTGGACGGACTCCTCCGCGGGTTCGCGCCGGAATACCGGACGGCGCTGCTCAGCGGGGACCACGACCGGGATCGGGAACGCATGGCCGCGTTGTTCTCCCCGGGCGCCGCGCTGCACTTCAATCAAAGTCCGGCGGACAAGCTGGCATTCATACGCGCGCTGCAGCAGGCGGGCCGCACGGTGATGATGGTTGGCGATGGACTCAATGATGCGGGTGCATTGCGACAGGGTGATGTCGGCGTGGCCGTGGTGGAACAGGTCGGGGCGTTCTCGCCCGCCAGCGACGTCATCCTCGATGCCCGCCAGGTGGTGCGCACCCGCGAACTCCTGCGCTTCAGCCGCCGCTCGGTTGGAGTGGTGCGGATGAGCTTCCTGATCTCCGCGCTGTACAACGTCGCGGGCGTGGCGGTCGCCGCGTCGGGCAACCTCTCGCCGGTCGTCTGCGCCGTGCTCATGCCGGTGAGCTCGGTCACCGTCGCGGTGTTTGCCGTGGGGGCCACCCACTGGCTCGGACGTCGGGCCGGGCTGGGCCGGCCGGAGGAGCCCGCATGAGTGTGATCCTCCTCCTCATTCCCCTGAGTCTGCTGTTTGCCGCGGCATTTCTCGGCGCGTTCTTCTGGGCCGTCCGATCCGGCCAGTATGAGGACACCGGCACGCCGGCGCTGCGGGTCCTTGGAGACGACGCCCCCGTGCCACCACCCGCGGCGCCGGCGAGACCCGGAAAACCCATTCCACATGAAGACTGAGACGTTCCAATATGACAACCGCATCGTGCGGGCCTTCGCCATCGCCACCCTGGTCTGGGGCGTGGTGGGCATGGCGGCCGGGCTCCTCGCCGCAGTCCAGCTGTTCTGGCCCGAGGCGAATCTAAACCTCCAATATGTGACGTTCGGACGCCTGCGCCCGTTGCACACGAACGCCGTGATCTTCGCCTTCGTGGGCAACGGGATGTTCATGGGCGTCTATTATTCGCTCCAGCGGCTGTGCAAGGCGCGGATGTTCAGCGACCGCCTCAGCTGGATCAACTTCTGGGGCTGGAACGGCATCATTGTCGCGGCCGCCCTCACCCTCCCGCTGGGGTTCACCACCAGCAAGGAGTACGCGGAGCTGGAGTGGCCGATTGACATGGCCATCACCCTGGTATGGGTGGTCTTCACCATCAACCTGCTCGGGACCATCGTGCGGCGCCGTGAGCGCCATCTGTACGTCGCCATCTGGTTCTACATCGCCACCGCGGTCACCGTCGCGGTGCTCCACATTGTCAACTCCCTGGAGGTGCCGGCGGGGGCCTTCAAGAGCTATTCGATCTATGCCGGGGTGCAGGATGCCCTGGTGCAGTGGTGGTACGGCCACAACGCCGTGGCGTTCTTCCTCACAACGCCATTTCTCGGGCTGATGTATTATTTCCTGCCGAAGGCGGCCAACCGGCCGGTCTTCAGCTACCGGCTTTCGATCATCCATTTCTGGTCGCTGATCTTCCTCTACATCTGGGCGGGACCCCATCACCTGCTGTACACGGCGCTGCCCGACTGGGCCCAGTCGCTGGGCATGGTGTTCAGCGTGATGCTGGTGGCGCCAAGCTGGGGCGGCATGCTGAACGGGCTCCTGACCCTCCGCGGGGCGTGGGACAAGGTGCGCCAGGAACCGGTGCTCAAGTTCATGGTGGTCGCCGTTACGGCCTATGGCATGGCCACCCTCGAAGGTCCGATGCTCTCCATCAAGTCGGTGAATTCGCTGTCCCACTACACCGACTGGACGATCGCCCACGTCCACACCGGAGCCCTCGGCTGGAACGGGTTCCTGATTTTCTCCATGCTCTACTGGCTGTTCCCGAAGCTTTGGAGGACGCCCCTCTATTCCGTGAAGCTGGCCAACTGGCACTTCTGGCTCGGCCTGCTTGGGATCATGTTTTACGCCATCCCCATGTACTGGGCCGGCGTGACCCAGGGGTTGATGTGGCGGCAGTTCACACCGGACGGATTCCTCCAGTACCCAAACTTCCTGGAAACCGTCCTGCAACTCATCCCGATGTACCGCCTGAGGGCGCTGGGCGGCAGCATCTACCTCGCGGGGACGTTGGTGGGCGTATACAATCTGTGGCGGACGGCCCGCCAGGGCAGCTTCGAGCCCGAGACCGCCGCCCAGGCCGTCGTGGAGGAGGCGCCGCCGAAACCCGAGCACGGACACCGTTCGCTCGAGTCCAGGGCCGCGCTGTTCACGGGGCTGACCCTTGTGGCGATCCTGATCGGCGGGGCGGTCGAGATCGTGCCGATGTATCTCATCCGGAGCAACGTGCCGACCCTCTCCAGTGTGAAGCCCTACACGCCGCTCGAGGTTCTGGGGCGCGACCTCTACATCCGCGAGGGCTGTGTCGGTTGCCACTCACAGATGATCCGTCCGTTCCGGTTCGAAACCGAACGGTACGGCGACTATTCAAAGGCCGGCGAGTTCGTGTTCGATCACCCCTTCCTCTGGGGATCCAAACGCACGGGTCCCGACCTCCACCGCCAGGGCGGCAAGTATCCGGATGCGTGGCATTACAACCACATGGAGGATCCGCGATCCACGTCGCCCGGGTCCATCATGCCCCCCTATCCCTGGCTCCTCACACAACGCCTCGACACCAATGCGCTCCCGGCACGCATCGCCGCGCTGCGCAAGGTTGGCGTACCCTACCCGCAGGGATACGAACACGGCGACGCCCAGCGCGACCTGCAGGTTCAGGCCGCCAGGATCATCACCAACCTGCGGCTCGGCTCCATCACCAATGCGGTCCCCGACGCCGAGATCCTCGGCATGATCGCGTACCTCCAGCGCCTCGGAACCGACATCCGCTCGGAGCCCGCCGTCGCCGCCGCCCCCAACACCGCGCCCTGAACATCCCATGATCCGCAACGTGCTCAGCCATGTTGGAGGCATCGGCCTCTATGGCGTCCTTTCCATCGGCCTGTTCTTCGCCGTCTTCTGCGGCGCCCTCCTCTGGGCGCTGCTCCAACGGCGCTCGCTGATGGCCGCCATGGGCCGCCTGCCCCTCGACGACGGCGAACCGCAGGACCCCAGGCAAGAAGGCTCCCGCCATGAATGACCCCAAGGACCCCCCGAAAGATCCGCTGCTGCTGGACCACGACGCCGATGGCATCCAGGAGCTCGACAACAATCTCCCCCGCTGGTGGGTGTGGTTGTTCTATCTCACCATTGTGTTCTCGGCAGTTTACCTCGGATATTACCATGTGTTCGGACGGGGCGACCTCCAGATCGCCGCCTACCACAAGGCGATGATCCGCGGGGACGCCATCAAGAACGCCGCACAGGCCGGCTTCGAAGCCTCGCTGGACTCCCTGGAGCCGTCCTCCGACGCCGCGATCCTCGCGCGGGGCGGCCAGGTGTACACGACCTACTGCGCCCCGTGCCACCGGGACGACGGCGGCGGTCTTGTGGGCCCCAACCTCTGCGATGACTACTGGATCCACGGCGACACCTATGGCGACAGCCTGAAGATCATCATCAACGGCGTTCCGGAGAAGGGGATGCTCACATGGAAGGGCGTGCTCACCCCCGGCGACATCCAGGCCGTCGCCAGCTTCATTTATACCCTGCGCGGGACCTCGCCGCCCAATCCGAAGCAGCGCGAGGACCTCGCCCCAGCAGTCCCGGCGGAGGAATATGAGTGACCGCCTGCCCCTGGATCCCGTGAACACCCCGGGCAACGGCGGGGACGACCCCGGGGCGCCCCCGCGAAGCGTCACGCGTCCGGTGGACTGGGACGATTTCCGGGAGCATCTGGCGACGGCAACCCGCGACGGAAGCCGTCGCTGGCTGTATCCCAGACAGCCGTCCGGACGCTGGTACCGCTGGCGCACCTGGCTGAGCTGGGTGCTGCTCATCGTCCTGTTCACCGGACCGTTCATCCGCATCCAGGGCAACCCCCTGCTGATGCTCAACATGGTCGAGCGCCGCTTCTCGATCCTCGGGCGCATCTTCTGGCCGCAGGACATGATCCTCTTCGCGGTGGCCATGCTGGCCTTCTTTGCCGGCATCATGATTTTCACGACCGCCTTCGGACGCCTGTGGTGCGGGTGGACCTGTCCCCAGACAATCCTGATGGAAATGGTCTTCCGGAAGCTGGAGTACTGGATCGAGGGGGATTCCGTGGCGCAGCGGGCGCTCGACGCGGCCCCGTGGTCCGCACGCAAGCTGCGGATCAAGCTGTTCAAGCACGGGATCTTCTTCGCCCTCTCGTTCCTGATCGGGAACACCCTGCTCGCGTACATTATTGGCAGCGACGCCCTGCTGCAGATCATCACCGACGACCCGCGCCAGCACTGGATCGGCCTTGGCTTCATGCTGGGGTTCACGCTGGTGTTCTACGCCATCTTTGCCCGGTTTCGTGAACAGGCCTGCACGTTCATCTGCCCGTACGGCCGGTTCCAGTCGGCGCTCCTCGATGAGAACACCATGGTGGTGGCCTACGACCACCGGCGTGGCGAGGTCCGGGCACCGTGGCGTCGTGACGAAACCCCGGACCAGCGGCGTGCCGCCGGACATGGCGACTGCGTCAACTGCCACCAGTGCGTCGTGGTCTGCCCCACGGGCATAGACATCCGCAACGGGATCCAGATGGAGTGCGTGAACTGCACCGCGTGCATGGACGCCTGCGACGCCGTCATGGACCGTCTGCATCTCCCCCGCGGCCTGGTCCGGTACGCCTCGCTCAACGGCATCCAGCGTGGGGAGCCACTCCGGTTCACCGCGCGCATGAAGCTCTATGCGACCGTTCTGTGCGGCCTGATCGGACTCTTTGTCTTCCTGGTCCTCACGCGAACCGACCTGCAAACCACATTCCTTCGCGCCCCGGGCTCCCTCTTCCAGACCACGGCCGCCGGACGCATCAGCAACCTTTACACCGTCAAGGTGATCAACAAGACCCACCGCGATCTTCCGGTCGAATTCCGGGTGGAGAATCTTCCGGCCCGGGTGGTGGTTCCCGGGGCGCCTCAACTGATCGCCCCCGGCGACCGGCTTGTGCAAACCTCGGTGCTGGTGGAGCTCGATCCCGGGCTGTTACCCGGCCCAAACACCCCCCTTCGAATCGGCGTTTACGCCGGCGGACGCCATATCGAAACAATCAAGACCTCGTTCGTCGGGCCTCGTTCCTGATCCCGTTTTATGAACCCATCCATCACGCCCGACCCGACCGCCTCCCCCGGCTCCATCAATCCCTGGCCGGTCGCCCTGGGCCTCTTCTTCGCCACCCTGCTGACCACCATTGCCGGTTTCACCGTGTTCGCCCTGCGACTGAACACCGACCTCGTGCGTCGCGACTACTACGAGCAGGAACTCCGGCATGAGGCGCAGATGGCGCGGGAGCAACGCACGCGGGCCCTGACGGAGGGAGTCCGGATTGATGGTCGCGATGGAGCGGTCCGGCTGGAGCTCCCGTTCGCCCACGCCCGGCAGGGAGTCACCGGCAGCCTGCAGTTCTACCGCCCCAGCGACGCCTCCCTGGACCATGAAGTGCCGCTGGCGCCGGATGCGTCCGGACGCCAGAGGGTGGACACCCGGCATTTGAAGCCGGGGCTGTGGCGGGTGCGTGCCGCCTGGACCTCGGGAGGCGGCGACTACTACCACGAATCGGCGCTGATCGTTGCGCCACCGGCTCCCTGACATGCTCTGGACCGCCTTTGCCCTTGGCCTTGCTGGGAGCCTGCACTGCGCGGGCATGTGCGGGCCCCTCGCGCTGGCCCTGCCCTCCACCGGCAGCGGGCGGATCGGCTTCACCACGGGCCGCCTCTGCTATCAGGGAGGCCGGGTGATCACCTATGCCCTGATGGGTTTGCTGTTCGGGTTGCTCGGGCAATCACTCGCACTCACGGGGATTCAACGGTGGATCTCCGTCACCGGTGGCGTCCTGATGCTCGTCGGACTGGCGCTGTCCTCCCGGCCCTTTTTTGGCGTCGCGATCACGTGGGGTGTTCAAGGGCTGAAGTCGGTGTTCCAGCAGGTGCTGATTCAGCGCTCCGCGGTGTCCATGGGCATCCTGGGCCTCCTCAACGGGCTCCTGCCATGCGGCCTCGTGTACGCGGCGTGCGCGGGGGCCGCCGCCACCGGGAATGTCCTCCACGGCGTTGCCTACATGGCGCTTTTCGGTGCCGGGACGATCCCGGTCATGCTTGGCATTGGCCTTTCGGGTCACGCGATTCCAATGGCCTTGCGGCTGCGGCTCACCCGACTGGTCCCCGCCACGGTCGCGACAGTGGGGGTCCTCCTCGTTCTCCGGGGACTGGCCTTGGGCATTCCCTACGTCAGCCCGGGGCCATCTCCGGCAGCCGCGGCGGCCGCGTCCTGCCATTGAGCCCGGTCGCACCCGTGTCCCCCGGCGCTCCGCGGACCTTCGATCAATCCGAAGCCGCATCCCGAACCGTGCGCCCCAGGCGCAGGTGCTTCACGGAATCCTTGCGCAACAACTGCAGCGGAATGGACACCCCGATGGCGATTGCCATGACGAGGAACACGGTCCGCGCCGCACTCTGCGCCGTGGAGGCGAGAAGGTCCGGGTAGTCGGCGCCGACGGGGCCGGTCAGCTTCATGAGACCCAGGATGGTGCGATAGGAATAGAGACCGGGCACCAGGGGGATGACCGAGGGGATGGCAAGGACCATGGGGGGTACATGCCGCCAATGGGCTGCGGGCAGGCTGGCGGCACCGACGACCACCGACGCGAGGAATGCCGCCAGCACCATCTGCCCGCCGTCGAAGAGGAACAGCACGCCGAACTTGACGCCTCCGGCCAGGCACCCGCCACAGGCCAGCGCGACCAGCGCCCGACGCGGCACATTGAAGAGGATGCCGAACCCGGTGGCGCCCACCCCGCACCACACCGCCTTGAAGAACACGCTGGCGAGACCGGACATCACAAGGGCAGCCGGTAGATCAGCAACGCGGTCAGGATGCCGAAGGCAATGGCCACGGAGACCACAACCGCATGCACACTCCGAACCATGCCGTTGAGGGTGTTCCCGTCCAGAAGGTCGGTGAACGCATTGATCAACGGCACCCCGGGGACGAGGAACAGCACGGAGGTGGCGAAGGCGATCTCCGGTTTCACATCGAGCGCCGACTTCAGGAAGGCTCCCGCCACGATCGAAGCCACCGCCGAGCCGCCGTAAACGCACAAATACTGGTTGAACCGACAGCGATGCATTTGCTGACGCGCATACAACCCGCAGACCGTGGCAATGAAACAGATGCCCATCTCGACCGCCCCGCCACCAAAGGTAAAACAAAAGGCCGCACCGGCGCAGCCGGCGCCGGCGAGTACGACCGGACGCGGATACGGACGCGCCTGATTCAAGGCATCCAATGCCTCCCGCAGTTGATCGAGGGGCCGGGAATCACCGGCGACGGCCCAGCTCAATTCGCTGATCCCGGAAACCTTCTCAAAATCCACTCCCTGCTGGTCTGTGCCCCCGGTCCCGTTGAAGACCGTTCTGCCGTCGGAGGACTGCAGCGCCAGGACGACGGACCGTGGCGTGATGGCGATCCTGGACTCAAAACCATACGCCGAGGCCATGCGAGCCAGGGTGATCCGGACCCGTCCGCTGCTCGCACCGGCCCCCTGAAGAATACCGCCAACGGTCAGCAGCAGACCGCCCAGAACGGCGGGATCCACACCGGCTTTCTCAGAAGGTTCATTCATTCGCGGCTCCGGGGTCCGGAGGAACGCGGCTGCAGATGAATCCCGCCGCGCGCCATCAGACGGTTGCGGGCCCGGAACAGGGGACCGGAACCCGAATCCGGCTGGCGCCCGCTTCCGGCACCGGTTCGCCCTTTCCACGCACCTCCTCCCTCAACAATCACCGTTTCAGGCTCCGGAGACCCCGCCACCTGTCAAGGCTGCGGGACGGGGGATGAGAGCGGGAAGTCCAGGGTCCCGGGCATGGCAGATGCACAAGAGCGCCATTCATCGCTTTGTCATGTGGCTATCCCTTTGCCGCTCGAAGTTCGTCCTGATACTCCGGAAGGCGTGACGTTTCTCCCGCTGGCCTCCCGCGAACTTCGCGTTGCGGCGCGCCAGCCGGTCACGGTACGCCTGCGGTTGCTGGTGGCGCTGACGGCGATCGTGATCAGTGCCGGATTTCTCCTCCTGGCCACACTCTCGAGTCGCACGATGTTTCCAATGGCCGTCCTCGGATCGGGGCTCTTCAAGGTCCTCACCTGGCAGACGTTTGTCGTGGCCCTGATGGCGGGACCCTTCCTGACTGCGGACTGCCTCAGCGGTGAAAAGCGGGAGGGCACCCTGGGCCTGCTGTTCCTGACCGATCTGCGCGGGGATGATGTCGTGTTCGGAAAGCTGGCGTCCACGTCCCTGCGTGCCGGCGCTGCCATGCTCGCCCTCCTGCCGGTGATCGCCAGCAGCCTGCTGTTGGGCGGGGTCAGCGGCGAACAATTCTGGAAGTCTGCGCTCGCGCTCGGGAGCACCCTGGCCGTTTCACTCGCGGCCGGGCTGCTGGTTTCCTCCATGTCGCGCGATGCCCAGCGGGCGCTGGGCCTGACGTTGGTCCTGCTGGTCACCCTCGTCGCCGGCGGCCCGATGCTGGACTCCCTCGCAGGAACGAGCGCTTCGTGGATGACCAACCTCCTTCGCCAAACCAGCCCCGCGAACCTCCTGGTCAATGCCCAGGGCACCGGATCAGCCCCGTTCTGGCCGGGGTGGTTGCTCAATCTGGCCGTGGCCGGTTCCATGATCGCTTTGTCCGGGCGCATCCTTCCCAGGGTCTGGCAGGATCGCCAATCAGGACGGTCCGGGCGGACACCATGGCCGGGGTTCCGGGCGCCCTCACGAAACCTGGGGCTTCCGTCAAGGCACCGCCGATTGCTCGAAGAAAACCCGGCCGCCTGGCTCGTTGTTCGCGATTCCTGGATTGCCCGAATTCTCTGGGCCATGGCGATCGCGCTCGCCGGGTCGGCCGCACTCTGGCGATGGTTCGGTGACGGCGAAGGCGCCCTGTCCATCGGGAGAATCGCATGGCAGGTGGTGTCGGGGATCACGGTGCCGCTGCTCTACATCGGGGTGGCAACCCAGGCCGTCCGGTTTCTCGTCGAGTCCCGCCGGAGCGGCCTGTTGGAACTTCTGCTCGCCACACCGCTCACCGGTCCCGCGATTGTGTCCGGTCATTGGGCGGCCTGGAAGCGCCTCTTCGCGCCGCCGATTCTGATCATCCTGCTGGTCAATGCCGCCGGATCCGGGGTCCTCATGCGGGAGCAGTTCAACGTCATGACCCCTCCGGTAGTTCTCCCGGCACCGGCCGGGACAACCAACACGACAGGAGGAACCGCCACGAACGGCGGCAGCGTGGTCCTCGGAACCGGGTCGGTGACCGTTTCCATGTCGGTCACGCCAGGTGGCCCGGGCGCCCCGGGCGGGCCCATGGCGACCGGAGGGGTGATCGCAATCGTCGCCGTTGGGCTGGTCGGCTCGGCCGTCAACCTCATTGCCCTCGGTTGGTTTGGCATGTGGATGGGCCTCACGTCCCGAAACTTTACCGGAGCGGCTCTGAAAACCCTCCTGTTCGTCCAGGTGCTTCCGGCACTTGGAATCGGATTTCTCACCGCCATCTCCATTCCCCTGGTTTTCTTCGCAACCGGAATGAACCGCGGTGCCGGGCCCGCGGCGGGTTTCCTCGCGTCATCCATCGCCTGGATGCCGATCCTGGTCACCGGCTTCCATGGACTCCTGGCGTTGCTGAAAGACCTCGCGTTCATCGGATGGTCCCGCCGCCAGCTGACCTCCGGGTTTCGGGAGCGGGCGTTGCAGGTCCAGGGGACTCCCGCCGTGATGCCCCCACCGCGTCTCGCACCCCCGCAGGCCCGCTGAGGCCCCTCCGGGAACTCAGGGCTCCGACGGCGGATCCTGCGGAGGTTCCGGCGCCAGGACGATGCGAAATCCGACGCTGGTGTTGCGCAACTCCGGGCGCCCGTAGTGCCGGTAGGTGCTCAGTAGGATGTCCGGGAGGTTGTCCACCCACGACGCACCGCGCACCGTGCGATGCTCCTTTCCCGGCTCGAACGGATCCATGCACCACTCCCAGACATTGCCCCCGATGTCGTAGAGCCCGTGGGCATTCGGATCAAAGCTGCCCACCGGTGCGGTCCGGGGAAACGGATCACGGAAGTTCTCGATGACCCGGAAGGACTCCGGCCATTGGGTCTCCGCCGCCTCGGCGCCGGGGTAGTTGCCGGCCGGCAGTCCGCTCACATTCGGGGGCAGCGCCTCGCCCCACGGGTACAGACCGGGGATCTTGCCGCTGCGCTCCTTCGGGGTCGCGCCGAACTCGCCCGGGATGCCCGCGGCCAGGCTCCACTCCGAGTCCGTGGGCAGCCGGTACGTGCGTCCCTCCTTGTTTGAAAGCCATTCGCAGAAGGCATTCGCATCCTTCCAGCTGACGCCGCACACCGGATGCCGTCCGGTCTGAGGAAAGCCAGGAGAACGCCAGTGGTCGCCCGTCTGTTTCCATCGGTTGGTGCCCAGCGAATACGTGCCCTCGGTTGCCTCGTGGCTCGTCTCCGCCACAAACACCTCGAAATCCTGGACCCGGGTCTCCCAGACCGAGAACAGGACCGGGGTGCCCGGCACCGGAACGAACTTCATGCCCAGCGAGTTCACAAACGGCTGATCCCGTGACGCCGTCACCGGCGCCCCGGTACCGGACACGTGGACCCCAAGGCCCAGCATCGCAACCAGCAGCCATCCGGCGGAACGCCGGCCGTCATCGAAAGGAGCTTTGGAAAACATGCACCCAGTCTTGCGAAGGGAACATCATCGCGCAACCGCCCGGGATCCGGTCTGTGGCAGCCCAAAATTCGCCGGCTCAGGGGTTGTCAGAATCCCCACATCGGTGTCGCATCAGAGCCATCCGCAATGCCCATGAACTCCCCCGAATCCCCAGGTCCCTTCCGGCCCGCAGTCCTGGCGCTCGCGATCCTCGTGACCGCCGCCGGGTGTGCCACCGACTCCGGGCGCCCGGACTCCCTGCGACGTTCGCTGCTGTTCCACGCCTCCTTCGACCGTGGTCTGGACGCCGACGTCGCCGCGGGCCCGCGCGGACTCTCCAATGCTCCCTCGATGCAGCAGCGCGACGACGCCCGGCCGGGTCTCCCCGCCGGTGGCGGGGTGCAACTGGCCGTGGGCGAGGGACGGTTCGGGAATGCCCTCCGGTTCACCCGCCGGGAGAGTCCGCTCGTGTTCTTTTCCGCCGAGAAAAACATGGGCTACCGCGCCGAGAACTGGAGCGGCACCGTCTCCTTCTGGCTGCGGGTGAACCCCGCGGTCGAACTGGCCTCCGGCTACTGCGATCCGATCCAGATCACCCCACGCGCCTGGAACGACGCAGCCTTCTTCGTGGAGTTTGAGAGGCGGACCAATGACATCCCGTTCCGCCTCGGGGCGTACGCGGACCTTGCGGTCTGGAATCCGGAGAACCGCAAGTGGGAGGACCTGACGCCAGCAGAAAAACCCCTGGTGACGGTCGCCGAGCCTCCGTTCGGCGGCGGGCACTGGACCCACGTGGTGTTCACCTTCGAGCACTTCAACACCGGGCGCGACGATGGCATCGCGCGCCTCTATCTGGACGGGCGGCCGGCAGGCGTGATCGGACCGCGCCGCCAGACCTACACCTGGGAGGAGGGACGCAGCCTGATGATGCTTGGCCTTGGCTACCTCGGCCTCTGGGATGAACTGGCCGTCTTCAATCGGGCCCTTGCGCCCGAAGAGGTCAACACGCTGTACACGTTGCCAAACGGGATCGCCGGATTGCGCTGATCCCCGCCGGGCTACACCGCCATTCCGGCCGCATGGGCGCTGGCCCAGGCCCACTGGAAATTGAACCCACCCAGCCAGCCCGTGACGTCCACGACCTCTCCGATGAAGTGGAGACCCGGGACTTGGCGGGACTCCATCGTCTTGGACGACAATTCGGCGGTGTCCACACCGCCCAGCGTCACCTCCGCCTTGGCATACCCCTCATCCCCGGAGATGAGAGGTCTCCAGCCGTGGATTTGTTCCGCCAGCGCTTCCAGGTCGCGTCGGGGCCATTGAGCCAGCGGACGCGTCCCCGCAAGACGTTCGGTCCACAGCTGCGCGAACCGCTCCGGCCAGATTCCGCGTAACGCCTGCCGGAGCGTCTGGGTTCGCCGGGAGGGATCCCGCAGCCACTCCAGGGCCGGCTGCCCGGGGAGCAGATCCACCGCCAACCCCGCCTCGGGATCCAGGTGGCTTGAAATCTGGAGAATGGCCGGCCCGCTCAGGCCGCGATGGGTGAACAGCAGGTGTTCGCGGAACCGGGGCGCCCCGGGACCCGCCCGGGTCTCACAATCCAGCGACACGCCACTGAGGCCCGAAAACACCGCCTGCTCCGCCGGCGGGAAACAAAGTGGCACCAGGCCCGGCCTTGGAGGGACCACCCGGATCCCAAACTGTTCTGCCAGCGTATAACCGAAGGGGGTTGCCCCGAGCTTCGGAAACGACAGCCCCCCGGTGGCCACAACGACCGAACGGGAACCAAAGTGGCCCAGGCGTGACCGGACCCCGAAGCGCAGGCCTGGCGGGCCGGGGTCACGGCGGACCTCCAGCGCCCCACACTCCAACCGGAGGTCCACTCCCGCCACCGCGCAGTCCGCCTCCAGCATCGCAACAATGTCTCGTGAACTGCGGTCGCAGAACAACTGACCCAGCTTCTTCTCATGCCAGGCGATGCCGTGGCGCTCCACCCGGGCCACGAAGTCTGCGGGGGAGTACCGGGCGAGGGCGGACTTGACGAAATGCGGGCTGCCGGAGGTCCGGAAGTGGATGGGCGCCGCGTGGAGGTTCGTGAAATTGCACCGGCCGCCCCCGGAGATGAGGATCTTGCTGCCCGGTCGCGCGGCATGTTCCAACACGAGGACCCGGCGTCCGCGGGCACCCGCCGTCGCCGCGCAGAACAGGCCCGCGGCCCCTGCGCCCAGCACAATGACGTCAAACGGTTCCACGCGCTGCCGGCAGCCTCGCACCCGGGCGGGCGCGAGGTCACGCGGATCCCGAAGGCATGTCCGTGACTCGACTTGCGGGCGGTTCGTCGTAGCGTCGGGGTCGGATGCAGACGCAGACCCTGACGCTCGGTCACTCCCCGGATCCCGACGACGCCTTCATGTTCTACGCCCTCGCGAAGAACCTGCTGCCAACGCCCGGCCTCCGCTTCGAGCACATCCTCCAGGACATCCAGACGCTGAACGAGCGCGCCACGCGCGGGGAACTCGACATCTCCGCCATCAGCATTCACGCCTACGCCCACGTCAGCGACTCCTACGCGCTCCTGCCCAGCGGTGCGAGCATGGGCGATGGCTATGGACCCATGCTGGTCGCCAGGCAGTCCTTTACCCGCGAGGAAATGGCCCGCAGGCGGATCGCGGTGCCCGGCACCATGACCAGCGCCTTTCTGGCCCTCCAACTCTGGCTCGACCGCCCCGCCCGGGAGATCCAGCACGTCGTTGTTCCCTTCGACAAAATCTTCGAAACGGTCCGCTCGGGCGCGGCCGACGTGGGATTGATCATCCACGAAGGACAACTCACCTACCGGAACGAGGGACTCGTTCTCTGCGAGGATCTCGGGGTGTGGTGGGGACGCACCAACGAGGGACTGCCGCTGCCCCTGGGCGGCAATGTAATTCACAAACGGCATGCGCCTGACCTCCGCCGCCGGGTCAGCGACATCCTGACGGCCAGCATCCGTCACGGTCTGGAGCATCGCGCGGACGCCGTCGCCCACTCGCTCCAATGGGCCCGCGACATGGGCGGGGACCTCGCGGACCGCTTCGTCGGCATGTATGTGAACCACTGGACCCTCGACTACGGCGAACGCGGCCGCGAGAGCATCCGCCGCTTCCTCGCCCGCGGCCAGGCCCTCGGCGTCCTGCCCAAGGCGCCGCCGTTGGAATTCGTGGACTCCGGGTCCGGCTGAGTGGCCGGGGAAGCCCCGGGGCCACACGCCGGATTTCCGCAGCGGGCCGGGACAATCCGGACCGCTTCCCTTCCAACGCACCCGTCGCTACAGCAATTCCGCATCAGGGTTCTTCCGTGCTGCAGGGCCACGAAGGAACGGGCGGAAGGATTTGCCGGTCACGCATCAGGTGATGATTTCCAAATCGGGTACCCTGCAAGTCGCGACGCCGGAAGCCCCGAATCTTGCCCCGGGCGAAGCACCAAATCCAAACCCCGTCTATTCCTCGGCCACACAATAGAGGAACTGTTCCCCGCGCAGGAACAGCTCTCCGTCCACCAGGGCGGCCGACGCGCTGAAGCGGTCCTCCAGCACGTTGACCGCGAGGACGGCGTTCTCACGATCATGCCGCAACACCACGGTTCGCCCGTCGCGCGCCGTGACATAGACGCGGCCCGCCGCGCCCACCGGCGACGCAAAGATAAAGTCGTGGAGTCCCTCGAGCCGGAGCGGATCGCCCCGGAATCGCCCGCTCCCCGGATCGAGGCGCACCAGGACATTCTGATTGTGGCGCAGGTGATACAGCGTGTCGCCATAGAGCAGCGGCGAGGAGACGTAGGGTGTCAACCGGTTCAGCCGCCAGACCACGCGATCCGTTCCGGTGACATCGCCCTTCGCGCCGTCGAGCCGGACGGCAAGCATGGCCTGCTGGTAGTAGCTGTTGCCCGCGATGACGAGTCCGTCGTGATGCACCGGTGAGGACACCACGTTGTCGGTCAGGCCGGCGCACTCCCAGAGGAGGGACCCCGTGGCCAGATCGTAACCGCGCACCCGCCGCGTCGCGCTGATGACAACCTGGGGTTTGCCCGCATGCTCAATCACCAGGGGCGTGGACCAGGAGGTGGGTTCATCACGGGCAACCTTCCACCTGGGTTCGCCGGTGTGTTTGTCGAAGGCGTGAAGAAACGAGTCGCCTTCGTGGTCCCAGTTCACAATCAGCCAGTCGCCATGCAGCACGGGGGAACTTCCCTCCCCATGGGCATGCAACGTCTGCATTGTGCCGAGGTGCTTCTGCCACAGCACACGACCCGTGAGATCCAGGCAGTAGAGGCCGCGCGAACCAAAGAAGGCATAGCAGCGTTCGCCATCCGTCGTCGGTGAGTTCGAGGCGAGACTGCCGGTGGTGTGTCCTCCCTCGTGGGGCCAGGCTTCGGTCACCGGTGTGCGCCAAAGGATGTCCCCGTCCCGACGATTGACGGCCAGCACAACGAACGCGTGCCGGTGCGTGACCGGCACGCTGTCATGAACGCCCGGGGCTGAATCGAAGACGGGGGTCTGCGCTTCCCCAACCGGCACTGCCGCCAGAACAAAGACCCGCCCCCCAACCACGATGGGCGACGCGTGCCCCTGCCCCGGCAGCGGGATTTTCCATCGGATGTTCCGGGTTTCGCTCCATTCCGATGGCGGGCTTGCATGCGGCGCGACCCCGTTGGCCAGCGGGCCACGCCATTGCGCCCATGATCGGGACAGGTCCACCGGGCTGTTGGACGCCGCAATCGCAGCGACGGTCGCGGAGCCCCATAAAATGATCCGTGTGAGATGGAACCGGAAATTCTGCATGGAGAAACTCGAGGGGATGCCTACCGCGGGCGCGCCGGAACCGCCACGTTCAATTCGAGGGCTGAAAGCGACGGGTCAGCATACGGTGCGTGAAGGCGGATGAGCATTCGCAGGACCAAAACCACGATGGATCCTCGTGGCGGCAAGCCCAAGGGTCAGCCCGGGAGCAACCGCTCCAGGCCGGCGGTCTGCGTCCGGGGACCCACCAGAGCGAGGCTGCAGTGCTCCGGGCGCAGATACTCGCGGGCCGCGTGGAGCACCTCCGAAGGCGTCACCGCGGCGAGCCGGTCCCGGATCTGTCCGGGCGAAAAGATGCGCCCATACGCCAGCCACTGCTCGCCCAGGGTCATCATCTGGTGCTCGGTGCCCTCCAGCAGCAGGTCCTGCTGGCCAAGCAGATAGTCCCGCGCCCGGCGAAACTCCGCGCGATCCGGCGCCTGCGCGGTCATCCGGTTCACCTCCCGGCGGACCAGACGCAGGGTCCGCTCCAGGTCGTCGGGATCCAGCCCGGCCGAGATCACCAGGTCGCCGCAGTCCTCCCAGAGGCTGATGCTGGACTGGATGTTGTAGGTGAGCCCATGCCGCTCGCGGATCACCTGAAACAGACGCGAACTCATGTTCTCGCCGAGCACGACGCTCAGCAGGCGGACCGCGAAGCGCCGGGGGTCGTGACGCGAGCAGGTGCGGATGCCCAGGCTGAAGTTGGCCTGCTCGATCGGCATCGCCACCGCACCAACGCGCGGACCGGACGCTTGGGGTGGCGCCGGCAAAAACTCCGGGCGCGGACCCGGCCGGAACCGGCGCAGATGCCGGCGCACCCGGCGCACCAGATCGCCGTGGTCCACCTCGCCGGCGGCGGCGATCACCGTGGCACCCGTGACGTAACGGGTTCTCAGGTAGTCCAGAACCTCCGGCCGACGCAGGCTTCCGAGCGTCTCCGGAGTTCCGATCACCGGGCGTCCGAGCGGATGATCGGGGAACTGAAGGGCATTGAGGAGGTCGTGCACCCGCTCGGCCGGCTGGTCAAGATACATGGCGATTTCCTCCCGGATGACATCGCGTTCCCTCGCGATCTCGCGCGGCGCGAATCGCGAGTCGAGGAACAGGTCGAGCAGCACATCAAGGAGCGCGGGCATGCGGGCAGCCTGCGCACGTGCGTAGAAGCAGGTGTGCTCCTCGTCCGTGAAGGCATTGAGGTAGCCGCCGATCCCCTCGACCGCCTGGGAGATCTCCGCGGCACTCCGGCGTGCCGTCCCCTTGAACAGGAGGTGCTCGATGAAATGGGAGATGCCGTTGGCCGCCGCCGGTTCATGACGGCCGCCCACCCCCACCCAGATGCCGAGGGCGACACTGGCACGGCGGGGCAGCCGGGCACTCAGGAGGGTCAATCCGTTTTCGAAGCGCGTGGACCGGTACATTCAATCAGGGCGTATGAAACGGGAAGGCGCGTGCCGCTTCAGCGAAACGCCGCAGGCACCTGCTCGGGTACGCCCACGCTGCGTCGGTACTCCAGGATCCATCCCACCGCCTCGGCTGAATCGTCAGTCACCCGCAACAGCGACAAATCTCCAGGCGAGATCAACTGCCCGGGCTCCAGCACCTCCCGCATCCAGTCCAGCAGCCCCTGCCAGTAGCCTTTTCCAAACAGGATCAGGGGAAAGGACGGGATGCGGTGCGTCTGGACCAGGGTCACGACCTCGAAGAGTTCGTCGAGCGTTCCGAATCCACCGGGCATGAACACAAAACCCATGCTGTACTTCACCAGGGAGACCTTGCGGGTGAAGAAGTAGTGAAAGTTGATCGAGACATTGGCGTAGCGGTTGCCCTTCTGCTCGAAGGGCAGCTCGATGTTCAGGCCCACGCTGGGCACGCCCTTGACATGCGAGGTTCCGCGGTTCGCGGCCTCCATGATGCCCGGGCCGCCGCCGGTGATGGTGGCGACCCCCTGCCGCGCCAACCCCTCCGTCAGGGCTACGGTGGCCTTGTAGTAGGGGTCGTCCGGACGTGTCCGCGCACTCCCGAACACGGTGACCGCCGCGCCGAGGTGCGACAGGGTGTCGAAGGAATCCACAAACTCGGACATGATTTTGAAGACCCTCCACGGATCCTCAGCCAGGCGGGCCGCCTTGGTTTCAGACATCCGCCAACCCTATCGCGGGAGCCGCCGCCGGGCGACCCGGGAAATTTCGGCCGCCGATCTCGGATTCGAGGGGCCGGGTCAACCTCGGGATTGAACCGGCCCGCGGCGCCCCGGGGCGGAGCCGCTCACCCCGGGGGCATGCGCGGGGTGGACTTGCGCAGCGGGTGCTGGTCCTGGCGCCCATGCACCAGCGCCGCCGTCCATTCGGCGAGGCGCCGGCCGAGGATCCGGCAGGACTCGCGGGTCTCCTCCTCGCGGGGCTCCTTCGCCGCAACGGCACCGTAATGAAGGGTCATGTGACGTCCCGAATAATCCGTCACCCCGAACACCAGAAAGCCGAAATTCATCAGGACCGTCAGCAGGGACTGGCAGGCCAACTCCATCCCTCCACCCCAGCCGCCAGCGCTGCTGAAGGCACAGGCAATCTTGCCGTCCACAGCCATCCAGTGCTCCCCCATCGTTTCATCCCAGAAGCGCTTCATCTGCCACGACAGGATTCCCATGTTCGTCGGGCTGCCCACCGCCAGTCCGTCACACCACAGCACATCCGCGGCGGCGGCGGCCGCATCCTCCACCGAACGGACACGCACCTCGGTGTCCGGAACGGACTGCGCCCCTTCGGCGATGAGCGCTGCCATGCGGGCCACGTTGCCGGTCTTGGAATCGAACAGGACGAGAATTCGGTTCATCGCAGCCCCGATGCCAGCATTCCCGGGCCCCAAAGGCCAGCAGCAGGTTCTGCGAATGGGAGGCCGCCCGGGCTGTTCGTACTTGGAGACCCCTCAGCCCGTCCTCTTCTCCCGGTGGGGTGAGACTCCGGCGAGCCGTCCGCGCGCGGAGTCCCCGCGGGCCCGACTTCCAAGCGACACGCACGGATCATGGGGAGCCTCACCCCACTCGATCCACCCACATGGCCCCCCCTCCCGGTGGGGCGAGACTCCGGCGAGCCGTCCGCGCGTGGAGTCCCCGCAGGCCCGACTTCCAAGCGACACGCACGGTTCGGCGGGAGCCTCACCCCACCGGGTCAGCCACCGGGTCAGCCACCGGGTCAGCCGCCGGGTCAGCCACCGGGTCAGCCGCCGGGTCAGCCACTCGTTCGCCCACCCGCTCCATCCCCATAGGGGAACCCGACTCCTCATTGCGTGCCGCGACCACCCCGGCATGCGGAACCAGGGCGATGGGTTCGTCATGGTCCAGCGCGCCCCGGCACAGTTCGAAGAACTCCACCCGCGAGGTGCTTCGACGGATCCGGTGCAGGAACGCAGCCGCAGCACCGGCGTCCGCACCCACCGCCTGCCCGATGAAGTTCAGGTAACGCTTCATCTGCTCCACCTGGAGCCGTTCCTTCGAGCCTGGAGGCTCGGTCGCCTCCCAAAGTTCCTGAATATACCCAAAGACGTCCCGGCCGGTGGGCCGGGGACCCGGTCGCCCCGCAATATCCGCCCGGATCTGCTCGAACAGCCACGGATTCCGAATGCAGCCGCGCCCGATCATCAACCCACGGGCCCCGGTGAATGCGAGGAGGGAACGCGCCCGCGCCGCCGAATCCACATTGCCGTTGGCCAGAACCGGGCATTTCAACGCCCGCACCGCCAGCCGGATCCATTCCTGCCGCACATCGCCCCGATAGCCGTCGGAGACGGTGCGGCCGTGGACGGTCACCAGGTCCGGCGCATGCCGGGCAAAGAGGCCCAGCAGGGCCTCGAACCCGTCCGGCCGGTCAAAGCCCAGCCGTGTCTTCACGGTGAATCGCACGCCAGGCGCCGTCACCGCGTCGCGAAGCGCGCCCAGGATGGCGTCCAGACGCTGCGGGTCGCGCAGCAGCCCCCCTCCGGCACATTTGCGATACACCACGGGCGCCGGACAGCCGAGGTTGAGGTCAATGGCGGCCACCGGATGCCGTTGCAACTCCCGCGCCGCCCGCGCGAGCGCCCCGGGATCATTGCCGATCAACTGCGCAATGCAGGGCCGCCCGGTTGGATTGCGGGTAATGCTTTCGAGAATCCATTTCTCCGGACGCCACGTGTCGGTCACCCGGAAGTACTCGGTCCAGTACACGTCGGGCCCGCCGCGACGGGACAGGAGGCGCCAGAAGGGCAGGTTCGTGACGTCCTGCATCGGCGCCAGGGCCAGCAAGGGGGCCGGACGCCGCAGCAAGGCGTCGAGGCCGCCGGCCGGTGGGGAGTCGTGGGACACGTCGGCGTCAGAACGGGTCGTCCCCGGACGACGGCCCGGCATCCGGCTGCAGTTCAGGATCAGGATCAGGGTCGGGATCGGGATCGGGATCGGGGTTGGGGTCCGGCTCAAACGCGGCCCTGCCCGGGCTCCGGGCAATGCCGGGCCGCAGCTGCCACTCCTCGATGAGATCTTGGGGAACCTCTCCAAGGAAGCGGGACCGCTGTTGGAGGGTCATCCCGCCCTGCACCATCCGGATCAGCGGGTACAGCAGATACAGTTCATCGCGGGCCCGGGTCGTCGCCACGTAAAACAGGCGGCGTTCCTCCTCCAGCGCATCGGGAAAATCGAGCGACCTCGAACCGGGAAACATCCCGTCGCAGAGCATGATCACGAAGATCACCCCAAACTCGAGTCCCTTGGCCTGATGGACGGTGGAGAGGCGCAGGCGCTCCTCATCGTCGCGTCCGGAACGACCTCCCTCCTCCCCGGCTTCGAGATTCGTCTGCAGGGCCAGCTGGGACAGAAACTCGGTGCAGCCTTGGAACTGTCCCGCGTAGTTGGCGAGTTGATCGAGATCCTCAAGGCGGCTGCGGGCATTCTCGTACGTCGCCTTGAGGTAGTCGGCGTAATCCGCCTCAACCGCCAACCGGATGAGCGCTGCCGGTGAGCGCCGGACGGACGGCGCCTCGCACTGCGACAGGGTGGCGGCGAACTGCGCCCAAGCCGCGGCGGTGCGCTTCGGCACGGCGTCGGAAATCTTCGCCAGGGCGGGTGCCACGGGAACCGGCGGGGCGTCCCCGGCAACCGGATCCGCACCACCGTCGTTGTCGGACACCACCGGACTCGCCGCGGGTTCCGGAAGGGGTCCCAGCTCCGCGGCAAACCGACGCCAAAGCTTGTCCGCCCCCTTGCCGCCAATCCCCGGCAGCATCCGCACCAGCCGCTTGAACGCCAGTTCGTCCCGGGGATTGGTCACGAGCTTGAGATACGCCGCCACGTCCTTGACATGCGCCTGTTCAAAGAACCGGAGGCCGCTGGTGATGAGGAACGGGATGTTCCGCCGGGTCAGCTCGAGCTGCAGCTCCAGCGCGTGGAAGTGCGACCGGTACAGCACGCAAAGGTCATCGAGACGCCGCCCCTCGTCCCGCAGCTCCAGCACCCGCTGCGCCACAAAGGCCGCCTGCTCGGACCCGTCATTGCAGACCACCAGCGCAGGCTTTGGTCCGCTGGGACGCACCGGCTGCAGCCGCTTCGGGAACTGGCGCGTGTTCGCCGCCAGTGCGGCATTGGCCACGGACAGGATCTCGGGGGTGCTCCGGTAGTTGGTCTCGATGCGGAACACCCGGGCGCCCGCGTGCCGCTCGGGAAATCCCAGGATGTTGGCAAAGTTGGCGCCCCGCCATGAATAGATGCTCTGGGCGTCGTCCCCCACCGCCATCAGGTTGCCATGACCTGCGGTCAGCACGTCCAACAGCGCCGACTGCAGATGGTTGGTGTCCTGATACTCGTCCACCAGCAGGTGCTGGAACCGGCGCCCGTAAAGCTCCCGCAGGTCCTCGTGCTCCTGGAGCAACCGCAGCCAGAGCACCTGCAGGTCGTCAAAATCCATCAGTCCCGTGTCGCGCTTCCGCGCGGTGTACCGGCGGGCCACTTCGGCAAGGACATCGGTGAACGGGACGAAATCCGCGTACTCCGCCTCGATAAACGCCGCGAGCGGCCGCGCCGTATTGAGGGCCATCGAGAAGATCTCCCCAAGCACCTCCGCTTTCGGGAAGCGACGGGCCTTCACGTCCACACCGGCATCCTCGATGCACGCGGCGATCAGGTCCCGGGAATCCTCCCGGTCGGCCACGGTGAAGTCCGGACGGTACCCCAACCGGTCGGCGTGACGCCGCAGGATGCGCAGTCCGACCGAATGGAAGGTGCCGCCCCACAACCGCGTCAGATCGCCCCCGACCCGTTCGCCGACCCGCTGCATCATCTCGCGCGCCGACTTGTTGGTGAACGTGAGCAGGAGGATCCGCTCCGGGGGAACCCCCTGCTCCAAAAGCCAGGCGACCCGGTAGGTGAGCGTGCGCGTCTTGCCGGCCCCGGCCCCGGCCAGGACCAGGGCCGGCCCCGGCGGGGCGGTGACCGCCGCCAGTTGCTGGGGGTTCAGCTCACGAGCGTAGTCTATCCGAAGCTCGGCAGAGGCCTCCGGGGCTCGAAGGGCGTATTCGCGCGGCACAGGAGCTCCAGTCAACCGCAAGCGTCCCGGTGTGCAGAACAAAAAAAAGTGTACCGCCTGGAGTCCCGTTCCCGGCGCAAGCCTTCCGCTGAATGCTGAAGACGCCTGACAGCCAAACTCGTTCGACATGGAGGTGCCCAAGCCGTCCGATTACCGAGGGCCTTCCGGCTTCCCGGTGACGTGGTCCGGGTCACCAGGACCGCCCCGGTGTCGCCCAACCCGGATGGCGCGGCCTCGCGTCGGTGTGCGCGAAGCGCCCTGGAGTACGCGCGGCCCTCCGCCGTTTTAGCCCGAGCTGCAGCAAAACCGGCGACACCTCGCTGAACTGTCAATGATACAGATCCCCACTGACTCCCCTGACGTCTGCGCTGAGGAACAGGCCGTCCTTTGGCTGTTCCGGAAGTCCGCAACACAACCAAGCTCCCGAGTGCCAACAGTGCCTCAGATGCGTTTTTGGCCGGGTCCTCTCGGCTTGGCAAGTTTGCATTTGCGAAACCTCTATTGGCTCGGTATTCACTGCTGAAAGGACCCTGAGACAATGATGCTCCGATTCCTCTTCTCCCTGGCGACGGGCTTGCTGGTCACGGGGACTGGGATTGCAAGTATTCCCCAAATGCTCCAATGGGGGAGTCCGAACCAGCCGGTCCTTCCGCTGGGGACCGGGCATCGTTTGGAAGCGGAGGCGTCCAGCGGCCTGCCGGTCGAATTCCGCGTCGTCAAAGGGCCTGCCGTCATCCGCGACGGGATGCTTTGGGTGACGAATGTGGATGTCGTCACGGTGGTTGCCGAGCAACCCGGCAACGGTGACTTCGACAAAGCGTTGGTGATGCGGACCTTTAATGAGTTTCGCGTGGAACTTCGACCGATGCCGGGTTCCGGATTTGGTCGCGACGTCAATGCGGTCCTCGATGCCGGCAGGTTTTTGGTGGTGTCCGACGCCCTCGGTGGGTTCCGCCTCACGACCTACCCTCGTAACGGCTTCATGGACCGGATGGGCGAGATTCGGACCGACCGGCTCCTGACGCTCGAGGCCTCCGGATACCCAGCCTTTGCCGGGTTTGCATCTTCAGGGCTCCGGATGGTGAACCTTGAGGACCCCGGGAACCCTCGATTCCTTGCCGGATTCTCCGCTCCGGACCGTGTCGTGGAATTCGCCCGGTCCGGCAGCCTGGTCATCGCCGCCTTTCAGTTCAACCAGGTGGTCCTGATTGACGCTGGAAACCCAGCGAACGTGTCCATTATCGGGCGTTACGAGATTCCCTGGGTCTCGTGGGAGTTCTCCGAGGTGCGATCGGTCGCCGTCGTCGGCAACCGCCTTTATCTGGCCATCGGCGGTGGCATTCATGTGCTGGATATTTCGAATCCCCGCGACCCGAGGCGGATTGGAGCCCTGACGTTTCGCGGGATCTCCCAGTTGATCGGAATTTCGTCCAGCCGCCTGGTGGCCGCCCACCGGAACGTCCTGAGGGTCTTTGATGTCCAAAATCCGACCAGGATCCACGAAATCGGCAGCCATCGTTTTCGCGGAGGGGCAACGGGCATCTCAACAATGCGTTGGGTCGGCGGACTCCTTTACCTTGCCGATGTCTATGGAAACATCGAAGTGCTTGGTCTCAGGGAGCCTGCGGTGCCCGAGGTGCTTGGCCGACATGAAAACTGGCTTCAGCATGCGGCGGCTGCATCCGGGCCACTATGGATTTCGTCTGATGGCGACCGTTTGGTGGCCGTGGGTACCGGGAGGGGTGTGCACACGCTGCAAGTCCAGCGCCGGATTCCCCAGCATCTGCATTGGGAATCGCCCGATCTCGACCGGGTGCGGCCCGGCACCGCCGGCGGGTTCAAAATCCGCGCGACCAGTGGCCTGCCCGTGGACATCGCCGTCGAGTCAGGACCGGCGCGGTGGGAGGACGGCCAATTGTTCGTGACGAACCAAGGGCCAGTGGTGCTGTTGGCCCGTCAGCAGGGAACTTCCGAAATCTCACCGGTCACCGCCCGACGCGTCGTCAACGCCACCGAGATTGAGTCCCACATCGTCGGGCGAATTCCGATTGGTGGTCGCGCTTCGTCGCTGGTCGTCACGAACGGCCATGCATTCGTGGCCCGGTACGGAAACGATGTAGATGTTTTCGATATCCGGGACCCCGCACGGCCGGCGAGAATCGGGACCATTCCCGGGACCGAAACCGCCTATCACCTATTGCTTGACGACGGCCTGCTGTTGGCCACCGGGGGCGGCGTGTTTCAACTGGTCAGCGTGGACGACCCCACACAACCGCGGCTTCGAGGCTCCCTGAAGGGCTTGCGCGGGTCGTATGCCAGCGCCCGGGCCGGATCCCACGTCTTGATCGCGGACGGACCTGACCAGGTCCAGGTGGTGGACATTTCCAATCCGGACCAACCGAGAATCGTCGGTTCCATCGGCGATGATTCCCCAATTGTCGCGTTGACCACCCAGGACGGTGTCCTCGCGACGGTCACGCACGCAGCATGGCTTACCCTCTGGGACGTGCGCAATCCCCTCAACTCGCGCCGTCTGTCGAAGATGGTGCTCCCGGGATACCCGCAACTCAACCAGCTGCAGGTCACTGGGAATCATCTGGTCATCGGAGTGGGACCTTATTCAGTCGTACCAAACCTGCTGAATGGAGTTTACCTGCTGGATTTGTCTGATCCCTCCAATCCGCCCCTGATCGGGCATGCAACTCTGGGTGGCGCTGGCGTTCATTCGCTGTCCACCCGGACGCCATGGGCCTTTGCCGGCACCATGGACGACGCGGTTCAAATCCTTGACCTGCGGGATCCGGCAAACCCACGAGTGGTGGGAAAGCTGCCGGACACCCTCCAAGTTCTTCCGGACGGCGACCTGTGGGTCACGGTCAACGCGACCGACTTGGTGCTGCGCACCTGGCGCGAGGCGACAAGGCAGGAATTGGTTTGGCCGATACCTGCTCCGGAACCCATCCGGCCCGGAATCGCGCATCCGCTCGGCGCCTCCGCCACGAGCGGACTGCCGGTGGAATATCGGGTGCTGTCCGGGCCCGGCCGGATCGAAAACGGCCATCTGATCGTTGATGCGGGAGTCCCCACGCAGTCCATCGTGGTGCAAGCCACCCAGAAGGGGAACGATGGGATTTATCCGGTGGAAACCCTCCGGGTCTTCAATCCGATCTCGGTGGACTTCAAACTCCTCGGCGAGGTGGCTGGCGAGCCGGCTTCGAGTCCCCTTCGGATTTCCAACAGCCGCGTGTTTTATGGAATCCGCGGCGGCGCAGCAGGGGCTCTGCGGGTGCAGTCGGTCGGCGACCTCAACGAACTGCAGGCCGCCCGGGAGTTTCCCATCGGGAATGGCGTCTTGGACGCCGCCATGGACGGCGACCTTGCCTGCGTCACCACGGAGCACGGCTCGTTCCATGTCCTCCGTCTTGGGGAGGGCGAGGGATCCGGAGAGGTGGGGCGTCTGGATTTGGGGATTCCCCTTGGCCGTATCGCCATCTCCGGCGCGGTTGCCTGCCTGGCGACCGGGTCCGGGCTTCAAGTGGTGGACCTGGCGGACCCCGGACATCCGCGGCTGGTGGGGCAGTTGGGGCCCGCCAACAATCATATGTTTTTGCCGTCAACGGGGCTCTTGCTTCAGGACGGCTACGCCTATGCCACGGAAGCCACCGGCGGATTCTCGGTCACGGATGTCCGAATCCCCGAACGTCCGGTCCTGGTTGGATGGCTTCCCGATCTCGTCGGCCAGCGCAATCCGGTCCTTGATGGACAGAGGATTCTGATTTCGGGTGCGCCCCTGGGATTTCAGGCCGTGGATGTGTCGGATCCCACGCGGCCCACGTTGCAATCCAGAGGCATGATCGGCTCCGAATCGTGGAGCCAAGGTCTCCCATTCGGGCTTTGGAACGGTGTGCTGGTCTGCGCCGATTCCTCGGCACTGCGCGCCGCTGATCCCGGGATTCCGGCCCCGTTCGGGGTGATGGGTGACCACGAGTTTGGGAATCCCGGGGTCCGGGACATGACCGTCGAAGGGGACCGAGCCTTCGTGATGGCCACGGAGGGTACGCTGCAAATTTTTCAGCTGCGCGCCGGCGTTCGGAGGCCGCTGGACGGCTTGAGGATTCCGCAACACGGCGAATCCGGCCAGGTTCTGCAATTGCCATCCGAGACCGGCTTCGGGCACCTCATCAACTACACCATGATTTCAGGAGCGGCCTCCATCTCGGGTGATCAACTGAGCCTTGAGGGCGTGGGGCCAGTGACTCTCCGGGCAACACTGGTGGACATGGAAGGATTCCTTCCGTCGGAAACAACCCGGACCGTCTTGGCCGAAGCCATTCTCCTCAGTTTGTCGAGAAATGCCGCTGACGGCAGTCTTCGACTGGGTTGGCGGCTGGATTCGGATCTGTTGGAAACGGCTCCAAGCCTTGATGGTCCCTGGGTTCCAGTTCCGGAAGCTCGATCACCCTACCACCCGGCCGAATCCGGCCCGAGTGCCTTTTACCGAATCCGGCCCCGTTAGGTATTGGAACGGCGTGATGGGTGACGGTGATTGGGGTGATCCTTGCTTGAAACCGCAGGATCAGCCGACCTTGATCAGGTTGAGGCCGTTGATCTTCTTGAAGTGCCTCTCGCCCCTGCTGCCGATCAACAGCGGATGATCCAAGGCCAGCGCGGTGGCGGCCACGCACAGGTCATTCGCGGGAACGGGTTCACCGCGGCGTTGCAAATCGGCAAACAACTCGGCCCAAATATCCGCGATCACCTCGTCGAACTCGATGATTTCCACTCCGGACCGGATGCGGTCGAGCAGTTGGCGGCGCTTCAGCGCGCGCGGCACCGAATCAGCCAGATGAACCCCGGCACAGAGTTCACCCCACACGATGGCCGGCAACGAGATTTCCTCATCGCCATGCTTCTTGAGCAGCTTCCCGAGGTCGCCTCCGGAACGTTCCAGTTCAATGATGGCGGAGGAATCAACGATCAGGCCCATGGATTGGCAGGCGGCTGATCCGCCGCATTGATGCGCTCCAGATCCTCCGCGAACGAGGGGGTGTCCGCGCCGTCCGCCCACAGGGCCGCAAACTCCTTCAGGGTCATGCCGCCGGCCCGGCGGACAGGTTGGAGCGTGGCGATGGCCTCACCGTTCTTCGTGATTTCGACCGACCTGCCCGCATGCTTGATCTCGGCAAGCAGGTCGCCGAACCGTCGCGCGGCCTCCGTGGCGGTGACGATTGTCTTCATCAATGCGAAAATACGCATTTTTGAAGAACCGTCAAAGTTTTGCCGGTCCAGACCGATGGCCGGAGAGCGGGTCTGGACACACCCACCCGACCAAGAGGGCCCGGTGGTTCGCCGGACTTCGCTTCGGAACGCCCTCCAGCCGGATGCGCAATTCGTCGGGCCGGAGACTGGCGCTGCACGGGACGGTGTCGGGGCGTGGTCGGTTCGATTGGGCCAAACTGAAATCCTGCACCGCCGCTCCAAATCCTGACGGATTCGCAACCGTCCACGACCATGGTACACAAACTCCATCTTCCAACGGCCGGCATCGGGCGTGCCGTAGGTGTCCGTCGCCACGCTGGTGAACTGGTTCTCCGAATCGATATGGTGACAGGTTCAAAGATTATCCTGGAGCTGGAAATCCTCTGGCGCAATGGCCGCTGGCCTCTCCTCTTTCCCCACGCCAAACCGCCCTCCTTCGCCAATAATTAACTCCCACCACCCTTTTCCCCTCTCCCGCTCCGCAAAAAACTGAGATGCGCACCGAGGCGGATTTCGCACGCCTTCGGTGTCATGACGCAAAGCCTCATGGACTGCGTCAGCCCTCTGGCGCTTTGGGGCGTGTGGAGTTGCAGTCCGGGTTCGGGGAAACTCCACGATTCACCAACCGCCATACCTGACGCTGAGCGGGATCACGCGGGGCGAGACGACTTTGCTGGAGATTGCGGTTGGGGGAGATGGACGGCGACGGATCGGTGCGTGATGGATTGCGCCCGACGCGGCGGTCCCATGGGAGCCAGGCTACCCGACCGTCCGCACCTGCAGATCCCTCAGCACGCTGATCCCGGGGAGTGGGACACCCCGGATCCGCCGCGCCCCATCCTTGCGGTTGACGCCGAAACGTTCGCGGTGCTGGACGAACACTTCGTTCACGAACGCCTTGGATCCCAGCACCACCCCGTCGGTCAGGTGGCGCACCCGCAGGCGCAGCACCTGCGGCACGCTCAACGCCCCGCCGCGTCGCAGCTCCTCCAGGATTGCCTCCCGATCGAGCGTCACCTTGTCGCTCCGCCCCGGGCTCCCCGCCGTCACGAACAGACTCTGCCGGTACTCCGCCGCCGCCTGCCCCCAGGCGAGCGGCTTCAGGCAGCTCATCAACCCTTGCGCAGCACCCGCCGTTCGTCATGCTGCGGCATAGCCGCAGAATCAAGCGGTACCCGGGATCCGGCACGATGCCGGCCCGCACCGGATTCAGATCAATGTACGCGGCCACCATGCGGACCGTACCCGGGTTGTCCTCGATCAAGACGCTCTTGAAACGTTCGGCCCACAGCGTGCCGAAGCGGCCGGTCTGGCGATTGTACCAGCGGCTGAAGCGCTGTTTGAACTCATGAACGCGGACACATCGCCCATTCGTTCCATCAGCGACTGGCGAATATCCGGATCCACCGCCCCACGCTTCCCAATCCCTCCCGGGCCAGGACGGTCAGGATCCCTCTCTTGGGCCGTAGAACCCTCCAAGTTGGAGCAGTTCGGCATCCGGGATTTCCCGCGCTGCCGGGACGCGCAGGAGCAGGTGGAAGTGGTTGCCCATCATGCAGTAGGTGATGATCTCGATCCCGCAGAACCGGGCGAGTTTGCGGAGGATCTCGGCGAGCTTCTCCTTGCACAGATCGTCGAGCAGACGCTGACCGCCAACGACGCGGGAGATGCAGTGGTACACCCCCACCCGCCCCTCCTCCGCCTTCACCTTCATCCGTGCCATGCGCATGGAGCATCTCTACTCGGCGACCCTCAGTGTGTCAATCTTTGAACCTGTCACTTTACCCCGATTTGGAGGGTCGAACGTCCTTCTGGCGATGACGGCGCAGTGGTCTCACGGTCTTCGAAGACGGAAGAATCGCTGGCTTTCCGAGGGTGGGAGGATGACCCCGGTGCCGCCCGCCTCGGGGACAGGCTGCCAATCGCCCTCCGGACGCAGGGTATCGGTGAACTCGAGCGTCCAATCGGCGACGGCCACCGGCCAACGGAGATGCAGTCCGTCGTCGGTCCACTCGGAGACGAGGGGAATCCGCGGCGGAACGCCCGCCCCGATGGGTTCCCCGGGAATGGGGTTCCAGTCATGGGCGCTCAGATCGAACGCGGTGGTGAAGTTGGTGTCCGGACGCGAAAAGCGCATCCAGCCGAAGTGAACGCCATCGAACGCTGCGAAACGGAAACCCAGCAGCACTTCTGTTTGGTCCAGCAGGACCCAGGCGAACGAATCTTCCGGGAGTTGCTCCCGCAGATCGTAATAGACCCATTCGCCGACATCCTCCTGATCATAGCCCAGGAGAGTGAGCTGGTTACCTCCAAACGGATTCATGTACTCCTGACGACCGGAAGCGATTGGTTCATCCGCGTGGAATTCAATTCGATCTGAAGTTGCACGCAGCGGGTGCGCTGAATTGGTGGGAATCAATTCAAAGAAGACGCTGTAATATGTGTAATTTGGATTTGGACTTCGTGATGCAAACGCAATATAATTAAATAGTGAATTTCCGTCGGCCTGCATTATCAATTGGTTGACTAGCGTGTTAACTGTGATAGGCATGGCTGGAACTTCGGCACGTCCAAGCGGGGAGATTGCTGTCAGCCATGCGATGGTAATGGCAATTTTGAGAGTCTTCATGCAGAGTGAGTGGTTGAGTCAGCATTTAGTTTCCAGGAAGTCGGGGTACCAGAACAAAGCCTCGTTGAGCACCTGATAATACACCCTCACCAACGACGACTTTTGTATCAGCAATTCCGTTTGCCAATCGCAGTTCCCATCCAACACCATGGGTGAACCGTCTATCATTAAAGTCCTTCCACTCTATTCCTGCGTGAAATACAGCCCGGCGATTGATGTGTGTTTCTGAAGATCCCGACCAGCCTACAATCAGCTTTGAGGAATTGATTCCCAGAGCTTCACTCCGAAGGTCCTCCGTTCCTGCACCACGCCGCAATCGGCCAAGGTTAGTCGGAACTGACGGTAGTGTTACCCCCGACGCCGGCACCCATCGAGCGCCAACTTTCAGGCTATTGCTATCCAAACGAAACCAGCCGGCTGCGTGATGGGCACCTTCTGAAGTGGCAACGGCATTCGCGCCACCCGTCCCATTCCCCTCCGGCACCGCAAGGTAGTCTGTATCCGAAAGGACGGCTCCATTCCCAGTATTCCGAAACGGCCTTGAAATACTGCCCCCAACCATGAAGCCGCTTGCGTGACCGACGATCACTCCGGCGTTGTTGACGGCTCTGGCCTCCCCGATGCGTTGATTCATCGGATCCTCCATCCCAGCGCTCACATCCGTCGCCGCGGCGCTGCCGACCCACATGGCCGGGCGCAACTTTCCGCTCGAGGTGCTGGATCCCACGGCCCGCGCGCCATCCGGGCTGATGGCCCAGGCCCGGCTCGGCGCCCCGCCCAACGGAAAATGCGGCAGTGTTGTCCATCCGGTGTTGTCATCGTTGATGAGGTATGCCGACGTCCCAAGGCTTCCGACCACCTTGGACTTGGTTGACAAACCCGATCGGAAGCTGATGCCGGAGGGGCGGAAGGTCAGTCCGAAGTCGGTCGCGGGCAATGTCGAGGGAAGCCACAACACGCCATGTTCCGCACCCGTCCAGGTGACCCGGCCCACGGCCTGGGGCGGCACCCGTCGAGTGACTGGAGAAGTTGAAGCCGCTGGCTTCACGGCAGCGGCACCCCGCCGTTGGTGCGTTCCCAAAGCCACGCGTAGTCCGGATTGTTGGCAGCGTTCCAGCCAACGGCCTCGGCCTCGGCCATCGTCCGAGCTCTGGGACCGGTCCGGGAGTCCCGCCACTTCGGAAGTTCGGCGTGTCCATCGGCGAAGCTCAAGGCCCCCCGGCCACCATGGCGTCGGGCCGGCCAATGACCCGGCCACAGCCAGTTCGGCCCCATCGGCCATTGGAACTGGAACATCCCGTTCTTGATCGTCAGTTCATGCTCATCAATGAACACCCAAATCTGGGCAGGTGACGCCCGATGAAAATCCTCCCACTTCACAAAGGCTGTCGGGCTGTACACGAAGCTGCCATCGGGGGTCATCGCCAGCCAGTCACCCCGAACGATGTACTGGTTCATCGTGTAGCTGCGAACCCGGAGCGGCCCCCGCTGGGTGAGCAGATTGGTCCGGCTCCGATCGGCGGGGCAGTGAAAGATTTCGGCGGTGGCCAGATAGGGCCCCAAACGGCCCGGCCCCGATGCGAGCAACATCTGCCGGTTGGTCAGATCGCTGATGCGGGCGGTGGACAACGGTGACATGACGCCTTCCACCCAGCGGGCGCCCTCCGGGTCACTCATCCACGTTTCGCTGGGGGACAGCAGGCCCGAATGGTCGTCCGCATAAAGATGGAAGACGATCTGAAGCTGACGCAGGTGATTGAGACAGCCCGCACCAAGCGCTCGCTCACGGGCGCGCGCCAGCGCCGGCAGCAGCAGACCGGCAAGCGTCGCTACAACGGCGATGACCACGAGCAACTCCACAAGGGTGAAGCCCGATTTGGAGGGTCGAACGTCCCTCTGGCGATGACGGCGCAGTGGTCTCACGGTCTTCGAAGACGGAAGAATCGCTGGCTTTCCGAGGGTGGGAGGATGACCCCGGTGCCGCCCGCCTCGGGGACAGGCTGCCAATCGCCCTCCGGACGCAGGGTATCGGTGAACTCGAGCGTCCAATCGGCGACGGCCACCGGCCAACGGAGATGCAGACCGTCGTCGGTCCACTCGGAGACAAGGGGAATTCGCGGCGGGAGGCCCGCCCCGATGGGTTCCCCGGGAATGGGGTTCCAGTCATGGGCGCTCAGATCGAACGCGGTGGTGAAGTTGGTGTCCGGACGCGAAAAGCGCATCCAGCCGAAGTGAACGCCATCGAACGCTGCGAAACGGAAACCCAGCAGCACTTCTGTTTGGTCCAGCAGGACCCAGGCGAACGAATCTTCCGGGAGTTGCTCCCGCAGATCGTAATAGACCCATTCGCCGACATCCTCCTGATCATAGCCCAGGAGAGTGAGCTGGTTACCTCCAAACGGATTCATGTACTCCTGACGACCGGAAGCGATTGGTTCATCCGCGTGGAATTCAATTCGATCTGAAGTTGCACGCAGCGGGCGCGCTGAATTGGTGGGAATCAATTCAAAGAAGACGGTGTAGTATCTTCGTTCTGGTAATGGCTCACGATGAGCAAAGACCCGATAAGAGAACAATTGAACCCCATGAACCCCAGCAACGATAGTCGCGATTTCGGTATTCTCCACAATCGGCGGAGTTGGCGGTCCCGCAACAATCTCCACAGGAATGGTGAGGAGCAGGCAGCCAAAACAAACGTTTGTCAAGTGTTTCATATTACTCCAATTCAATAAGCGTCCTCAGTTACCAGGGAGTCGTGGCACGAGAATGAATCCTTTCTGAACTCCAGACTGCACTCCCTCTCCGGCCACGACTCGTGTATCACCAATAGAATTTGCCGAACGCAACTCCCACCCAGCGCCGTGGGTAAACCGCCGGTCATTAAAATCCTTCCAGGTTGCTCCAGCATGGAAGACGGCCCGGCGATTATTGTGTGTTTCAGATGGTCCTGACCAGCCTACAACCAACCTTGAGGAATTAATCCCCATGGCTTCACTCCTTAAATCGAGAGCACCGGCACCTCGCTCCAAGCGACTCAGATTCACCGGAACTGACGGTAGTGTTACCCCCGACGCCGGCACCCATCGAGCGCCAACTCTCTGGTTGATATCGCTTAAACGAAACCAGCCCGCTGCGTGATGGGCGCTCTCCGATGTGGTAACCGCGTTGGCACCACCCTCTCCACTTCCCCCCTCAGGTACTGCAAGGTAGTCTGTATCCGAAAGGACGGCTCCGTTCCCGGTATTCCGAAACGGCCTCTGCACGCTGGGGCCACCGCTAGGAAACCCGCTTGTCCATCCGACAATCACCCCGGCATTGTTGACTGCGCGGCCTTCACCGATCCGAAGGTTCATTGGATCCTCCAGGCCGGAACTGATGTCCACCGCGGCCGTGGTCCCCACCCACATCGCCGCCCGAGTCTTTCCATTTGGGGAGGTGCTGGATCCCACGGCCCGCGCGCCATCCGGGCTGATGGCCCAGGCCCGGCTCGGCGCCCCGCCCAACGGAAAATGCGGCAGTGTTGTCCCTCCGGTGTTGTCATCGTTGATGAGGTATGCCGACGTCCCAAGGCTTCCGACCACCTTGGACTTGGTTGACAAACCCGATCGGAAGCTGATGCCGGAGGGGCGGAAGGTCAGTCCGAAGTCGGTCGCGGGCAATGTCGAGGGAAGCCACAACACGCCATGTTCCGCACCCGTCCAGGTGACCCGGCCCACGGCTTGGGGCGGCACCGACCATGCACTGCCACTGATCACCCCGGCATTGACAGCCAGAGCCGCCCCGAGCGCCGTGGTTTCGTAGTCCAACCCGGAAAGTTCGACGATGTTCCATTCCGGGCCGTCGAAGATGAGTATGGGGACACGGGAAGAGATTCCAGGCGCGTAGGCGCCTCCATTGTTGACTAACTCGCACACGATCAGGTTCTGTTCCGTGAGGTTGTCGGCGCGGGTGACCACTTGGACAGTACCCTCGGCTTGATTCGATGCGATGGTGATTTCAGCCGGGCTTGTTGATGTGGGGGCCTTCCATGTGCCGGTGCCATTGATCACGTAGTAGTCGGCCGTTCCCGAAGTGCCGTAGGTTCCCGCCAGATCCTGGGGTGGGTTGCTGCCGGGCTTGGTGAAGCCGCTTTGGTTCATTTCAAGCGAGTTCAGGGTGAGTTTCACTGTGAGGGAACTGCTGGTTGTGACGCTCCGCCGAACCTTGATGACTGCGCGTTTGGCCGCGGAGGTGTTCTTGTCGTCACTGACATCAGGACTCGCGGTGAGCTCCACAACCGGTTTTCCCTGTGGAGTGGCCAGCGGAAAATTGAGCGTCGCCCACGAGTCGGCATGCGGCTCGAACGTTCCCTGGCCACCGGTCCCGCCGTCCACCCACATGGTGAACCGAAGGACTCCGCTCCAGTTGTTCGGCACCCCCGGGAGATTGAAGGTGACGAGTCCGCTGGTGCTTGAATTGATTGCCGCGAGGCTGACCATCGTCGCCTCTGTGAAGTTCTCCGCGCGTCGCTCGTACCGAAGCCGCACGGGGACCTCGGACACTGCCGCCGTCCCACCCACGATGCCTCCCCGAGGAATCACATGCCGGACGACGCGACCCGGAACCGTGAGGGTGGCGGTGCCCGAATTATAGACCGGCTGACCGATTTGAATTTCCTGAACCGATTCCAGATCTGTGCCACCTGTGAGATTCAGATGGACCCGTCCCAACGTGCCGCGTGGATCGAAGGCCCCGCTTGCCGGCAGGATGATGGACGGAATCTTCAGGTTCAGGTGGTCGGCCGCGTGAGGGGAGCTGGAAGTGTGCGTCAATGAGGATTCCGTTTCAGAATTCAGATTGTCGAAGCTCGTACCAACATTGAGGGTCCCAAAATCGTAGCTGCTCTTCGAAAGGCGGTTGTCAGTGAACGTCATGGGTTGAACCGCTGCGCGAACCCTGGAGTAGATCCAACTGTTGATGTTCTGCCCACCCGGAATCTTCCAGACCAGCCGATAGTTTTCATGATCGTTGGAGTCCGGTGCTGGGAGATAGAAATTCCCCTTGGGCCAGGTGGTGAAGCGATTCTTCTCCAACAGGATATTGCCGGCTGTGCCCTTGATCATCAGTCCATGGGACAAGGAATTCGCCGGCGATTCTTCGTGATGGAATCGTCCGAGTCCCAAGTTCGGATCTGTGGCGTGGTTTGGATAGTTGGCCATGGTGATGTCGGTCCATGTTTTGGCAACCGGCCGACCCCGGAGGCGCACCAGGTTCTCGCGGAGGCGATAGCTGTCATGGGGAGACGGATTGCTCGGATTCGTACCGGCTTCGCCGAAGCTACCCATAATGGCTGTGTCGAGGAACGCGTTGTTGTCGAAGAAAATGGGACCCAACCAGCCCGTATCCGTGTTGAATCCCGTCCCGGTGCCAAGAACGACATTGTCATGGAACCGAATCCGGCCCGACGGCCCACCCGGAAGGTTCGCGGTATTTGGAAACGGGCGTTTACATTCGCTGCCCGAGCACGTTCCGGCGGATCCGAAGCCAATGGCATGCTGATTGACCCGGACTTGACAACGCCGGATCACCACCCGGGGGTTATCCGTCAGGGAACCCTGCGCGGCCTGGTAGGCATTGGCCATGATCATCGTCCCGTAACCGCCATGTACCGAGTGGAAGTCCGAGACCTCACAGTCTTCGACGATCCAGCAGAACGGGGTCCCGTTGACGGTCTGATTCGAGGAGGTGAGCACCGTATTGAAGACAACGGGAAATGCCTCCACTCCGGCCGTCACATGGATGTACGAATTCGGTACAAGCCCGACGGCACCGAAGTTCCGCACTCTCAGGTTTTTAAACCAACCCGATTCTGCGGCGACATCAATTGCGAACGATTTGTATCCGGTAGCGTTGGCTTCCGAAGTCCACGCTCCGAGGGCCGGGAAGTTTCCATCAAGGTCCAAATCGTGAATCGAGACATGCTTCAAATACGATTTGCGCCCGTCGGGATAAGTGGGAGTGGTGATCAGTGTGTGGTGGGCGATCGACGCGGTCCAGACGCTGCTTTGGATGGCTGTGGACAGGATCAGCCGCGGCCGGGCTCCCGTGGTGGGATGGGGCTTTCCGATGAGACTGACGGAGCGATTGGCAACATTGGCATTGACATCGCAGTAGAGCGGGATGCTTTGCGCCGAGCCAACGCTGCTGATCAGGTAGTCGCCTGGAAGGAAATAGATGACAAGATCATCGCCGAGGTTCGAGGAAAGTTTGTCATGAAGCTCAGTGCCGCTGTAAACCGCGGCTTTCTGTTCGCTGCTCCCGTTCCCTCCGCTACCACTTCCAGGAGGTTTGACCCAGTACTCGATCGTAGCCGCGTCTATGGGCAGATAGAGGACCGTAGCGGCGAGAAGCATGACCAATCGCGGCCATGCCGGAGGTGCGGGGCGGAGGTGCGGGGCGGAGGTGCGGGCTCATGCGGTGGGCGTTGGGTTACTTTGAGTATCCGGGTTTACAAACTTCAATGAAGCCGGGAGCAATGCATCAGAGTACGTTTGCTTCTGCAAGCGAAAAGTTTCTGTTAGATGGCCCAGAAGCAGGAATTGCCCTGCGGGCATTGGGGGGAACGAGCTGGAGGTCTGGGGCTGGGAGGGGGATTGGGGTCCCGGGAGTCAAATCGGGGGTTTATGAGGGCTTGGCGGGTCGCCGGGAGGTCTTCGCGCTGGGGGGGCGACGCCTGAGGTTGAACCAGGTGGAGCCGGCTGCGGCTGATCAGTTCCCAAGGTGGGGGGCAATGGGGTCAGATCTGCAACATTGACACATCGCGGTGCGTATGCAGTCTCACCACATTGCTCGACCGTTGCGGGTAAATCTTGCCGGATCGTGGAGTCACGTGGTGAGTCGGGGCAACGGCGGGGAGGTCTTGATTAAGCCGCGGGATGTTTTGAAACGTCGCGATGCTCCCAAACTGCGCGGGGCGCGGTATTCGAGGGTCCTCGTGCGCCCGTCCCTTAAGTCAATAGTGCAGGTTCGACCCCATTGCTCCGACTCCCGGGCGTCGGGGCTGGGGCGATTCCACCTCCACCTCCAGCACCCGGCCATCCGGAGTCACCTCCACCTCAACCTCGCCGCCGCCGGGGAGCATTACCGTTCCCTCGTACACCACGGAGCCATCGGATTCGGTCTCACGCTCAATCTCGCCGATCACGCCGCCTGCCTTGTAGGCCTCGGCGAGCAACGCGGCCTGGACGGGACCCGGGCAATCCTCGAGCAGTATGGAAACCTCGGATTCGGACTTCTCGGATTTTGTCGAGGGACCCACCAAGGCGCATCCTGCCAGCGTCAGTGCAGCCAGAACCGCCAACGCTGCACGAAATTCGCTCCATACCGGACCGTTCGCAGTGCCACTGAGGTTCTCCATTCTCCACCCACCATGACCCGGGGCGACTTGCGGTCAAGAGGCACCAGACCGGGACGGCGACGCGTTGGTCCGCTCGAATCACGGCCCGGTGCCGGGCTTGCCCTGGCCCAGCGAGACCGGGAGGCTTCAGCCTGTTTGAATGCACCAGGATGCAAGGGGCCCTCTACGTCCCTGCAACACCATCCTCCTGGCCCGCGGGCGGATCAGGGCCGCCTCGGGGATGCCCTGCACGCCACGCTGCAGCGCCGGGGCAGGGCCCTTCATGCGGGCGGGGATGGCGGGACATGAAAAGGGGCCGTTGACCACAGGCTGGAGGAACTCACGATGGGGACAGGAGGGTGACCACGGCGACGATCACCACGAACCCGAACAGGTCGAGGAGGATGCCGTGACGCATCATCTGCACCAGCGGGACGCACCCGGACCCGTACACGATGGCGTTGGGGCCGGTGGACACGGGGAGAAGGAACCCCATGGAAGCCCCGATGCAGGCGCCCAAGGCCGGTTGCATGGGATCCACACCGGCCGCCTGGGCAACCGCGATGGCCACGGGAACCACCATGGTGGCGGAGGCGGTGTTCGAGGTGGCTTCGCTGGTCACGATGGCCACCGCGGTGAACAACAGCGTCATGCCCAGCGCCGTTCGGGCCTGGAAGATCCCCGCAAGGCCATCGCCCACCCAGCGGGCCAGTCCGGTGGAGAACATCTGTTCCCCAAGCGCCATGCCCCCGGCGAACAGAAAGATCGTCCCCCAGTCAATTTTCACCGCGTCCGTCCACGACAGCGTGAACCGCGCCTCCCGCCAGTCCAGAGGCCAGGCAAACAGCACCAGCGCGGCACAGAGGGCCACCATGCTCTCGGGCATCCGGGCATTGAAGGAACGGATCGCCGGGGCAGTCGCGCCCAGGACGAGGGTCAGCACGCCCGGGATCAGCCAGCAGCAGACGGCCGCACCAAAGACGATCAGCACGTTCCGTTGGCCCGGAGTCCAGGGACCCAGGCGCGCATTCTCGGCCGCCAGCCATGCGGCACCGCCCTGGAGCGACGATGCCGGCACGGCGCAGCGCCGATGGAAATTCACCACAAGAAACACCCCCAGGACGAGGGATACCGGCAGCCCCACCCGCATCCATTCCACAAACGAAAGCCGGGTGCCCAGCATCCGCTCGATCATCCCGATGCCGATCAGGTTGGGCGGCGTCCCGATGGGGGTGGCCAGACCGCCCACCGAGGCGCCAAAGGCCGTCAGCAGCATGAGACCGGTGGCCAGCGGGAGCCGGGTGAACTCGAGGGTTACGCCACGGCGCACCGATTCACGCCGCGCGACCTCGGTCGCAATGGCAATCCCGATCGGCAGGAGCATGGCGGTGGTGGCCGCATTGGACACCCACATGGAAAGGAAGACGGCGATGAATCCGAACGCCGCGTAGAGCCGGAGCGGACTCTCCGCAATGCTCCGCATCCCAAGGAACAGAAACGCGAGCCGGCGGTTGAGCCCGTGCTTCATCATGGCCTCCACCAGCATGAAGCTCCCCATGAACAGGAAGATGATCGGATCCGCGAACGGACGGAACACCTCCTGGGCGGGGGCAATGCCGGCCAGCACGCACAGCGTCGGACCCAGCAACGCCGTGACCGCCATCGGCAGCGCTTCGGTCATCCACAGCACGACCACCAGGCCGAGGATGGCCAGCAGGCGGTCGGCCTGCGGGGATACACCGCCCACCGGACAGAACCAAAGCACGCCAAACACCAGCGGGGCGACCACCAGGCCGGCACGACGGCGCCACCGCTCAAACGCCTCCTCGGCCGCGGACAGGACGAGCCGGGGTTCCTGGACTTCCGTGGACACCGGCGCAGTGAACCCCAGCCCGCCAGCCGGTGTCACGCCCCTGCGCCGCGGCGAGACGAACACTGCGGGGGCGATGGCGTCAGGCAGGAACTTCCTTCGCCACCATCAGGATCGCCACGTGCAATGCCGGCCCGCCGGCCCCAAGGTCCGCTGTGCGCTGGAAGCGAGGGGTCCTGGTCCTGGTCGTGCTGGTCGGGATGCTCGCGTCCCGGCTGATCCTCACGCTGATGACCCCGCCCGCCTCCATGACACCCGCGAGGGATCCCCTGCCCCCCTGCCCCCCGACTCCGAACTGTGTTTGCAGCGAGGACCCGGATCCCGCGCACCAGATTCCTCCTCTCGCATTCACCGGACCCCCGGAGGCCGCAATGGAACGACTCCGGCGCGTTGTGCTCTCGTTCCCCGGAACCACTGAGGTCCGCGGCGACCCAGGCCACCTGCGTGTCATCTGCCGCACAAGACTGCTGCGGTTTGTGGACGACGTGGAATTCCGCCTGGATGCCGAAAAATCCGTGATTCACGTGCGGTCCGCATCCCGGGTCGGCTATTCGGACCTTGGGACCAACCGGAGACGGGTCGAACGGATCCGTGCGGCGTTCAATGCGGCCGGGCCGGCATCCGGTGGCCGCTGAGGCTCAACCGGTCCGACGCGGACCGCTCCGTCCCCCGGCCCGGCGTTTTGGCACACTGCCGGCCCGGTCACGCCGGTTGCCGCCCCTGCGCGTGGGGGAATGGACCGGTTTCCCAGACCCACGGCCTGCCGTCACTCCGGTTTTGCGCTTCGGCGACGAGCGCTTGCCGCGGATGGCCTCGATCGTCTTGGGTCGTGCCCGCGGCACGATCACGATGGGGCAACCCTCGTACCCGAAGGCACGTCGCAACTCCCCGGTCAGGTATTTCCCATACGCGGGGCTGAAGTGCTCGTCGCGGTTGACGAAGGCCAGGAACGTCGGCGGTGCCAGGCGGACCTGGGTGGCATAAAAGAATTTCAGGCGGTGTCCCAAGGGACTGACCGGCTGCCGTCGCGTGATGGCCTCGCCCAATGTGCGGTTGAGCAGGGCGGTGGGCACCCGCTGCTCCAACTGCGCGGCGACGTAGCGCACCGCCTCCAGCAGGCGGTCCAGCTGAAACCCGTCGTGTGCCGAGGTGAAGATCACCGGCGCATAATCGAGGAAGAACAGTTGTTCATGCACCCAATCCCCAAAGTCGCCGAGCGTGACGCGTTTCTGCGGCCGGCCAAAGGAGGTCTCGCGACGGCGGCGGCCAAACTCCGCCTCCTGCGCCTGCTTCACGGCGTCGGAGACCAGGTCCCACTTGTTGACGACCACGATGCAGGCCCGACGGGCGCCCGTGATCAGGTCGGCGATCTTCTTGTCCTGCTCGACGATGTGCGTCTCGGCATCCACCACCAGCAGGACGATGTCGGCCCGCTCGATGGCGTCGCGGGTGCGCTCCGCACTGAAGTATTCGATCGTGTCCGCAACCCTGCGGGCCTTGCGCAACCCGGCCGTGTCAATCAGCACATAGGCCTCGCGGCGATCGCCGGTGGTCACCTCGAAGGGAACATCCACGGCATCCCGGGTGGTGCCCGGAATCGGGCTGACAATCACGCGCTCGGATCCGGTCAGGGCATTGATGATGGACGACTTGCCCACGTTGGGCCGACCGACAATCGCCAGCCGCACCGGGCGTCCCCGGCGTCCCATGAGCCCCCGGGCGTCCGGGGCCCCGGGAGCCACGGATGCCGGGTCCGGAATTTCCGCGGAGCCGGCTGCGGCCCCGGAATCCTCGGATCCCTCAGGCCGAGGCAGCCGCGACGTGACGTCGGCCAGCAGGGCATCCAACCCCATGCCATGGATGGCGCTGACGGGATGCACGGTCTCGAAACCCAGGCGGGCAAATTCCGCGGCGGTTTCCTCCAGTGATGGGTTGTCGGCCTTGTTGGCGACCACCAGCACCGGCTTGTGGGTTCCGCGGAGTCGTTGGGCCACTTCGAGGTCCAGCGGCACCATCCCTTCCTGCACGTTCACCACCAGGAGGATCACCTGCGCGGATTCCAGGGCGATCCCGACCTGATCGAGTGCGGCGCTGGCGATCACGTCATCGGCCCGTTCGCCGGGCCGGAGTCCGATCCCGCCGGTGTCCACAAGCAGGAACGGGCGTCCGGACCACTCCGCCTCGGCCATGACGCGGTCCCGGGTGACTCCGGGCTGATCATGCACGATGGCGATCCGGCGTCCGGCGATCCGGTTGAATAATGCCGACTTGCCCACATTGGGACGACCGACGATGGCGACAACTCCCTGCACCGGTGCAGCGTGCCGCAGCCCGCGTGCCTCCGCCATCCGCAATGCGGCGTCCGGTGGCCCCGCCGGCCCCGAATCCCCCGCCCGGGACGCCTTCGGGCTTGGAGTGTCTCCCGCATGCCGTAACGTGCCGCCGTGGCGACGATCCTCCTCGTGGACGACGAGATGACCATGGTGCAGATGGTCGCCGAGGTGCTGCGTGCCGACGGGCACGAGGTGCTCCCGTTCACCAACTACTCCGGAGTGATCGAGGCGCTGGCCTCCCGGCGCCCGGAACTGGTGATCACCGACCTGTATCTCGACAAGACGCGTCCGCACGGCCTCGACATTCTCCGAAAGGTCCGTGAGCTCTCACCGCCGCCCGCCGTGATTGTCATCAGCGGCTTCGGGACGGTGGAGAACGCGGTGGATGCGATGAAGCTCGGGGCGTTCGATTTCCTGCGAAAGCCCTTCAACCTCGGAGACCTCCGGCTCTGTGTGCGCCGGGCGCTGAGCTACACGGCCGCTGTCGCCGAGAACACGGAACTGCGCAAGGAGTTGCGCCGGCAGTACCGCTTCTCGCAGATCATCGGCGCCAGCCCCCGGATGCAGGAAGTCTTCCGTCTGGTGGAAAAGGTGGCGGACACCCCCACCACGGTGCTGGTGCTGGGCGAGAGCGGCACCGGCAAGGAACTGATCGCCCGCGCGCTCCACTACAACTCCAACCGGGCCGCGGCCCCCTTTGTACCGATCAATTGCTCCGCCCTGCCCGAAAATCTGCTGGAGTCCGAATTGTTCGGCCATCGCAAGGGGGCGTTCACCGGGGCGGTGTCGGACAAGGATGGGCTGTTCCAGGAGGCGGCTGGCGGCACGCTGTTCCTGGACGAAATCGGCACCATGCCGCCCCAGCTCCAGAGCCGCCTGCTCCGGGTGCTTCAGGACAAGGAAGTGCGCCGCGTCGGCGACAACACCGCGGTCGCGGTGGATGTCCGGGTGATCGCCGCGACCAACGAAAACCTGGAGACGCTGGTTCGGGACGGACGGTTCCGGGAGGACCTGTATTACCGGCTCAACGTGGTCCCGATCGCGCTGCCACCGCTGCGGGAACGGCCCGACGACCTCCCCATGCTGGTCGCCCATTTCCTGAAGGACCGGGTCCATCTCCGGTCCGATCAGCCCTTCCGGGTGACCCGGCGTGCCCTCGCGGCGCTGACCGCCTACCGTTGGCCCGGCAACGTGCGGGAACTCGCCAACTATATTGAGCGGGCCGCCATCCTTGCCGACACTCCCTTGATCCAGGTCGCCGACCTGCCCCCGGTCGTCCAGGCCTGCGCCCCGGCGGATGATGGACAGGAGGCGCAACAGGCCGCTGAAACGGCGACACCGGTTGGAGCCGCGGTCGGGCCCGGACCTGGAGCGGGGACCGGGCCGGTGGTATCCCAGCCCGCCACGGACTCCGAGCCTCACCCGCAGACCAACGGTCTCGTCAGCCTTAAGAAATTCCTGAGAGACCACGAAACGAGCTACCTGCGGCACGCCGTCGCCTTCGCCAACGGGGACAAGGAGGCGGCGGCACGGCTGCTCGACATCAGTCTCGCCACCCTGTACCGCAAACTCGCCGAGTCTCCAGAAACGTCATGACCGCCGCCCCGGATCCCACCACCCGGACCTCCCAGGCTCCTGCTGACCTTCCGCAGGAACCGGTGCCCATCCGCCGACACTTCGCCTCCGACAACTACGCCGGAATTGCCCCGGAGGCGTGGGCGGCCCTTGAGGAAGCCAACCGTGGACACGCCCCCGCCTACGGGAATGACCCATGGACCCAACGTGCAGCCGACCGGATCCGTCAGTTGTTCGAGACGCCCTGCGAGGTGTTCTTTGTCTTCAACGGCACCGCGGCCAATTCGCTCGCCCTCGCCCATTGCTGCCAGAGCTACCACAGCGTCCTGTGCCACGAGGTGGCCCACGTCGAAAAGGACGAGTGCGGTGCCCCCGAGTTCTTTGCCAATGGCTCCAAGCTGCTCCTGCTTCCCGGGGCCAACGGCAAACTCACCCCGGACGGCATCGAGGAGGCAGTCCTGCGGCGGACCGACATTCATTACCCCAAGCCCCGGCTGGTCAGTGTGACGCAGGGCACCGAGGTCGGGACCGTGTACACGCCCGCCGAACTGCGGGCGATTGGTGCGATGGCCAAGAAGCACGGGCTCCGGCTGCACATGGACGGTGCCCGGTTCGCCAACGCCGTGGCCACGCTCCGGGTCGCGCCGCGGGAGATCACCTGGCAGGCCGGGGTGGATGTCCTGTGCTTCGGGGGCACCAAAAACGGCATCCATGTCGGCGAGGCCGTGGTGTTCTTCAACCGGGAGCTCGCGCGGGAGTTCGACTACCGGGCAAAACAGGGCGGACAGCTTTGTTCCAAGATGCGTTTCGTGGCGGCCCCGTGGGTGGGGATGCTGAAGGACGACGTCTGGCTGCGCCATGCCTCCCACGCCAACACCATGGCGGCGCTGATGCACGAACTGCTTTCGCCAATTCCCGGCGTGACCATCCTCTTTCCCAGGGAGGCCAACGCCGTCTTCATTGAACTCCCCAAGCGGGCCATCCAGGCCCTGCACGCCCGCGGATGGCTGTTCTACAACTTCATCGGCGAGGGCGGCTGCCGGCTGATGTGCTCCTGGGACACCGCCGAATCAGACGTCCGGGCCTTTGCCGCCGATGTGGCGGAGGTCATGAGTCACGGGTGACCGCGGGTGCGGCGGCCGCGGCACCGATCCGCGGCAGGATCTGCTGCAGGCGGTTCATGCGCTCCATCCGGTCCCGGCGCTCCAGGAATCCGGTCTCATGCGCGCCGAACCGGTCGAGTTCCCAGAGGTCCATGAACACCCGTCCTCGACCCAGGGCCATCACCCGGTCGAAGGCCTCCTCGATCAACGCCAGCCCTGGCTCGCGGAACAGTCCGAGTCGCTCCAGCTCACGAAGCGCGCCCTCGCCCCCACGCGTTGGAATCAGGGAGACGACGCCGGCGCCCGCTTCCAACGCCACCTCCGACGACCGCACCGCCCACTCCAGGGCCGCGTCTTCATCCAGGAATGGAGGTTTGACCAGCACGAAGGCCCTGACGGCGACGCCGTCGCTCCGAAGGGACTTCGAGGCCCGGACGAAGTCGGCAACGCGGATCCGCTTGTTCAGCCGGGACAGCACCTCGGGATGGACGGTCTCCAGTCCCAGAGCCACCTCGAGCGCCGCAGGATTGATCTTCCCGGCAAACGTCGGGATGCGGGGACCGACCAGCCGGGGATGACACTCGACCACCACCCGGCGGTGCGTGCCGATCTCGGACGCGATCGCGTCATGGTCCGCGAGTGGGACTGCACCGGCATCAAAAAAGGATCCCGCGTTGTAGAGCTTGAGGCCCGGGACGTCTCCCCTGCCGAGCCTGGCCGTGCGAATTTGCGTCACGATCGCGCCGGGGGGCACGGGCTCCAGGGTGGTGTGGTGCCACAAATCACACATCAGGCAACGCCACGGGCATTCCCGGTTGGTGAGAAACACCGTGAGGAACCGCACCGCCTCTCCGGAGTCGTCCGGCTCAACTTCCTCGATCCAACCCTGCGGCCGGTCCGCCGGAAGCGCGCGACGCGATCCGTTGAGATCCGGACGCAGCCCGACGATCCAGGCGGTGGGATCCTCCCCCGCAGGTGTCGGTGGCAGCGGTACAGTCACGCGCGGCCCAGAGTCGCAATCCGCCCGAAACTCGCACCCGAAAACGGCGGAAGCACCGCGTCCGACTTGGAGGGATCCATCAATGAAAACGGCGTCCCCAGTGAGGGACGCCATATCCAGTCAGGAGGCCCTCCCCGGGGACTCCGTCTCAGGCAAGCTCGATGCGATCCCCCTTCTTGAGGGTCACAATCGCCTTCTTCCAGTCGGCATCGCGCCCGGCAGCCTTCGTGGACTGCCGTCGGGCCTTGCCCCGCACCTGGAGCGTGTTCACCCGCAGGACGGTGACCTTGAACAACTCCTCCACCGCACGTTTGATCTGGGGGGCGGACGCCCGCCGGTCGGCCACCAGCGTATATTGATTGAACCGCTCGGTCTGTAGCGTCCCCTTCTCGGTGACACGAACCGTCTTGATGATGTCGTAGGCGTTCATGGCGGGGGGATCAGTGCTGGATCTTCTTGCTGATGCGGGCCTCGAGCTGCTCAAAGGCCGCGCGGGTGAACACCAGCTTGTCAAAGCGGAGCACGTCATAGGTGTTGATGACGGCCCCGGTCGTCACCTCAACCCCGAGCACGTTGCGGGATGCGCGGTCCAACTGGGCATCCGGCGATGCCACAATCACCAAGGTGGTTCCGGTCAGGCCGAGGGTGCCAAGAACGGCGACAAACTCGCGGGTTTTCGGGGCGGTCAGTTTCAGATCGTCCAGGATCAGGACATCCCCGCCCTTGAGCCGCTCGCTCAGGGCCTTCCGCAGGGCCAACTGGCGGACCTTGCGATTCACCTTCTTGTCGTAGTCCCGGGGTTTGGGTCCGAAGACGACGCCACCACCCCGCCAGAGCGGCGAGGCAAAAGAGCCGGCGCGGGCACGTCCGGTCCCCTTCTGGCGCCACGGCTTCTTCCCGGTGCCGCGCACTTCACCCATGGTCTTGGTGCAGGCGGTGCCGCTGCGCTGGGCCGCCTGGTGGGCGACCACGGTGTCGTGAACCGCCTGGGTGCCCCGGCCGTCTTCGATGACCGGGAACGACACGTCCAGCTCCCCGGACGGATTTCCCTGAATGTTTTGGATCGAGAGTTTCATGGATTGGACTCCGGGCTACTTCTTCTTCTTGCCTGCCGCCTTTTTGTCATCGGCCTTTTTCTGGGCGGCGGCGATGGCGGCGGCGCGCGCCTTTTCACGATGTTCGTGGATCGCCTTCAGCCGCGGGGAACCGACGGGGATTTTCTTGGCCTCGCGGATGATGCAATAGTCGCCCTCGCTGCCCGGGAAGGAGCCGCGGATCAACAGGACATTGTCCTCCTTGCGGACCTGGACAATCTCCAGGTTCTGCGCTGTCCGGCGGACCTGGCCCATGTGGCCGGGCATCTTGAGCCCCTTGTTGACGTGTCCCGGAAAGAGACGGCAGCCGATCGCGCCCGAGCGGCGGTGCCAGCCCTTCGCCCCGTGGGTCATATCGCCGCCTGCAAAACCCCAGCGGCCCACGACGCCCTCAAATCCGCGCCCTTTCGTGGTGCCAATGCAGTCCACAAACTGCCCGACCTCGAACAGGTCGGCGCCGAGCAGGTCTCCCGGCTTCACCTCCCGGGAGAAATCCCGGAATTCGCGGATGCGTTTCACCGGACCACCATTCTGTTTGCGGATGTGCCCGAGGAGGGGCTTGGGAAGCCGGGACTCCTTCTGCGCATCAAATCCGAGTTGCACCGCCGCGTACCCGTCGCGGCCGTCCTTCTTTTTCACCTGAAGCACCAGGTTGGGCCCGACCTGCACCACCGTGACCGGGGTGGCGACCCCGTCCACGTTGTACACGCGGGTGTGCCCGAGTTTCTTTCCAATGAGTCCGAGTGGCATGGGGGGATTCGGGTTAGATTTTGATCTGAATGTCCACCCCGGCCGGCAGGTTGAGCTTCTTCAACTCATCCACGGTCTTTGCAGTGGGGTCCAGGATGTCAATCAACCGCTTGTGCGTCCGCTGCTCGAAGGACTCCATGGACTTTTTGTCCGCGTGCGGCGAGCGGTGGAGCGTCACCCGCTCAATGTGGGTCGGAAGCGGGATGGGACCGGCCACACGGGCACCGGAGCGCTTGACGGTTTCGACGATTTCACTCGCCGAGGCGTCAATCACCCGGTGGTCGTACGCCTTGAGGCGGATGCGGATGCGTTGTCCAGACATACAAAGAACAGGTTGAATTGATGGGACCGAAAACTAGCTGCGCGCGGCGGGACGTTTCTTGGCGGCGTCGAGGATCTCGGCGAGGACGCTGGACGGCACCTCCTCGAAGGCGGCGGGCTCCATGGAGTAGGAGGCCCGGCCCTTGGACAACGACCGGATCGCCGTCGCATAGCCGAACATCTCCTTGAGCGGCACGTTCGCGGTGACGATGGTCTGGCCCGCCTTGGCATCCACACCCTGGATGACCCCGCGGCGGCGGTTCACGTCGCCGAGGATGTCGCCCTGGTATTCATCGGGCGTGGTGACCTCCACTTTCATGATCGGCTCCAGCAGGACCGGACCCGCCTTCCCGAAGGCATCCTTGAGCGCAAAAATGCCGGCCATCTTGAAGGCCAGTTCATTCGAGTCCACCTCGTGGAAGGAGCCGTCCGTGATCTCCACCTTGACGTCAATCACCTGGTAGCCGGCGTACACGCCGGACCGGATCGCCTCGCGGATGCCGTCCTCGACCGCAGGGATGTACTCCTTGGGAATGGCGCCACCGACGATTTCGTTGACCACTTCGATGCCCTTGCCCTTTTCGTTGGGCTCGATCTTGACGCAGGCGTGTCCGTACTGGCCGCGTCCGCCCGACTGGCGGATGAACTTGCCTTCGCCATCCGCACTCCGGGTGATGGTCTCGCGAAAGGCGATCTGCGGTGCGCCGGCGTCGGCCTCCACCTTGAACTCGCGCTTCAACCGGTCGCGGATGATCTCGAGGTGAAGTTCGCCCATCCCGGCGATGATCAACTGACCCGTCTCTTCGTTGGTGAAGACGCGGAAGGTGGGGTCCTCCTCGGCCAGGCGCTGGAGCCCTTCGGACATCTTGTCACGGTCCGCCTTGGTCTTGGGCTCGATGGCCATGCTGATCACCGGCTCCGGGAAGGTCGGCGGCTCGAGCATGACGTCGAACTCTTCATCGCAAAGGGTGTCGCCCGTCGTGATGTTTCGCAGTCCGACGAGGGCCGCAATGTCACCGGAATACACGGCATCAATGTCCTTGCGCTCCCCGCCCTGGATGACCATCAGCCGGCTGACCCGCTCGCGGCGGCGGGTGCGGGGGTTGTAGATGGTATCCCCTTTCTTCAGCACCCCGGAGTAGACGCGGAAGAACACCAGCTTGCCGGCGTAGGGGTCGGTCCAGAGCTTGAACGCCAGTGAACAGAACCGGGCATTGTCATCGGGCTCGATCGTGACCTGGTCGGTCGCACCCGGGACATGACCGACGGCGGCCGGGATGTCGAGCGGCGAGGGCAGATAGTCAATGACCGCATCAATGAGCACCTGGACACCCTTCTTCTTGAACGCCGAGCCGCACAGGACCGGCACCAGCTCAATCTTGCAGGTGAGGCGACGGATCGCCGCCTTGAGCACGGCCGCACTGATCGGCTTCTCCTCGAGGACGAGCTCGGCAACGGCGTCATCCTTGTTGGAGACCGCCTCAATCAACTCCTTCAGGGCTTGGGCAGCCTCTTCGCGGAGGGCCTCCGGAATTTCGCGGACCTCGTATTTCAACCCCTCGTTGGGCACGTCGCCGGGGCCCCAGACGATCGCCTTCTGGTTGACGACATCAATCACGCCCTCAAAGCGCTCCTCGGCGCCGATCGGGAGCATGATCGGGAAGGCGTAGGCGTTCAGCTTCCGCCGCATGTCGTTCAGGGCGTTGGAAAAATTGGCCCCGGTGCGGTCCATCTTGTTGACGAACGCAATGCGCGGCACGTGGTACTTGGTCGCCTGGCGCCAGACCGTCTCCGACTGGGGCTGCACCCCCGCCACGCCGCAAAAAACCGCCACTGCACCGTCAAGCACGCGCATGGACCGCTCCACCTCGGCGGTGAAATCCACATGACCCGGGGTGTCAATGATGTTCACGCGATGGGCGATCGCCTCACGCGACTTGAACAATCCCTCCTCCGGCTTCTGCGTCCAGAAGCACGTGACCGCAGCCGAGGTGATCGTGATCCCCCGCTCCCGCTCCTGCTCCATCCAGTCGGTGACCGTGTTGCCGTCGTCCACATCGCCGATCTTGTGGATCAGCCCCGTGTAGAACAGGATGCGCTCCGTCGTGGTGGTCTTGCCCGCATCAATGTGGGCCGCAATGCCAATGTTCCGGGTCCGCTCCAGCGAATACTGGCGGTTCGGGGAATTCAGCGTGGAATTGATGTCGGCGGCGTCACTCATCGAGGGGTACTGGGGCGTGCGGTCCGGGGATGAAAAACGCCCCGGGTCAGCCCGCGGGGCGGTCGGTTGGTTCGGTGGCGGCTACCAGCGGAAATGGGCGAATGCCTTGTTGGCCTGGGCCATCTTGTGGACGTCATCGCGCTTGCGGATCGCGCTGCCCTGCCCCTGGAAGGCCTCCATCAACTCCGACGCCAGGGCGTCCTTCATCGGAATGCCCTTCCGGGAGTCGGCGTAGGTCACGATCCAGCGCATTGCCAGGGCCGTCTGACGGTCCACCGGGATTTCCAGCGGCACCTGGTACGTGGCGCCGCCGACCCGCCGCGCCTTTGTCTCAATCCGCGGCTTGGCGTTGTCAACGGACCGCTGAAGAATGTCGAGCGTGTTGACCCCGGGATTCTTCTCCGCGAGCGCGTCGAGCGCGTCGTAGACGATGCGTCGCGCCGTGTTTTTCTTGCCACTCCGCATGATCACGTTGATCAGGCGGCTGACCAGCACGCTGTTGAACTTGGGGTCAACGGAAGTCGGGCGTTTCTCGGCTTGACGACGACGGGCCATACAAAGAACGGGGGGAGGTTGCGGGGCAGCAGATTACTTGGCGGCGGTCTTGGCGGCCTTGGGGCGTTTCACGCCATACTTGGAGCGGCTGACGCGGCGTTTCTCGACACCGGCGCAATCGAGGGTGCCCCGGACAATGTGGTACCGGACACCGGGCAGGTCCTTCACGCGGCCGCCGCGGACCAGAACGATGGAGTGCTCCTGGAGGTTGTGTCCCTCGTCCGGGATGTAGGCGATCACCTCGACCCCGTTGGTCAGGCGGACCTTGGCCACCTTGCGCATGGCCGAGTTCGGCTTCTTGGGCGTGCGGGTCATCACCTGCAGGCAGACGCCCCGGCGAAACGGCGAACCGTGCAAGGCAGGAGCCTTGCTCTTGTAATTCAATTTCACCCGGCCCTGACGGACCAACTGGTTAATGGTGGGCATTGGAGGCCAAAAACGATTCGCAAGTGTCTGCCGGAGCCGGCAACGGGAGCGCAGAGATTACCAATCGGGCACTTCACTGCAATACGATTTTCGGAAAAATACGGATGCCCATCGCCGCCACCCGGTCCGACCCGAAAAATCTCCGAGAATGGTGGGGAAAGCCCTGGGCAATCGGCCGGAGTCAACGGGCCGCCGCACGGTTCGATGCCTCCGGAGCCATCTGGCCCCGGGTCACGCCCAGCCGGTTTTCCAAACGGAGATCCCGCCACAGGGCGGCTCCCGAAATCTCCCGGCGCAACAGCGAGCCGTAGCGACTGAGGATCGCCGCCACCTCGTCGGAGGTTTCGTTCACGAATTCAATCCGGAAGGTCCCCACGCCGAGGGTCCTCAGACGTTCCACCGATTCCGCGCCCGTCTGGGCCCGCGCGTTGAACACGGTGTTCCGACATCCGGCGTCCGCTTTGAGCGGATGCTCCAGCCCGACCCGGTCGCGCAGCCGCACCTCGTGGCGGTCACACGGACGCCCGCAATTGGTGTAGTCCGTTCCCTTCGAAAGAAACGCGCAAAAGACACAGTGCTCCATGTGAAACAGGGGCATGTGCTGGTGCAGGGTGACCTCAAACCACGCCGGCGGCGCCGCGGTCACGAGCGACTCCAGTTGATCCACATTGAGGTCATAGCTCGCGGTGACGCGTTCCAGACCGTGACCTCGGATGAAATGCTCCGCGGTGAGCGGGTTCGCCACGTTGAGCGAAAAGTCACCGCGCCTCCGGTGACCGGCGAAGGACCGGAGGTGATCCGGATTGCGCACCAGAAAGCCGTCGGCCTCCGCCGACCGTACCTGGTCGAGAATCCAATCCTCACCCGGCTTGGTGATGCGGGGCGGCGCCAGCCAGACCTCCGGACGCACCCCGTCACGTTCCAATGCCCGCACCTGACGCACCACCTCCCGGTACCGCTTGGGATCCTCAAAATCGCAGTACACCGTCCGAATCCCATGATCCAACGCCGCCTCCAGTTGATCCATGCGGCGCACCAGCACCACCAGTTCCGGCACCTCAACGCGGCCGATCGCGCGCGCGACACCATCGGGTTCGACCGCAATCACCGGATCGGCCACCTCCAGACACCACCGGGGCGGGGTCGCACGCTGCGCCTCCAGCGCCCGTGCCGCGTCCCGCCGCACGCGGTTCAACTCGCTGACGGGCAGGATCAGTCCGGAATCCAGGTGGCTTCTCAGCGTTGCCAGCCGAAAGGGGGTTCCTCCCAGGCGGCCGAGCTGCGCCTCCAGCCGCTCCTGGGTCAACGGTTGGTGCACTGCCGGGGTCAGGGGCAGGGACGACGACGCCTCGGCCACGTGGCCCAATTCATCACGAAGAATGAGGGACAGCGGGGTGCCGGCGACGCCGTGAACCTCGGCGAATATCGGGCGTCGAAACCGGGGAGCCTCCCCCTCGAACGTGCGCCGCACTTCGCGGTTCAGCGCCGGATCGTCCGTCTTCCAAAGGCGATTCCCGGGCTGGACTCGGTGGAGATCCGGCGCACCCGGCCCGAATCGCAGTTCCATCAGCGGGCACCCGGATTCCCCGGGGGCCAGCTCCCGGACGCCATGAACCCGGCCGCCGGCCTCGTTGTCGGACGGCGTGCCCGCATCGAAAACCACGCCATCGCCGGCCTGAACGCGACCGGTGAGCCGCACCACCACGCCCTTGGGGGCGACACGAACCACCTCGCCAAGGAGCACGCCACGCTTCTTGCCGAAACGACCGTGCGCCAGTTCCTGGTTGTTGATCCCGCGAAACCACCCGGTGTACAGGCCGCGGGAAAACGCCATCTCCATGCCGTAGCGATCTCCGGCCCCGACCCCGTTGCTGGGGGCGCTTCCGTGACCCGCCGCCGCCAGGGCATCCAGGGCCTTCCGGTAGATTCGAGTGATCGCGGCGACGTACTCCGGGGATTTCAGACGTCCTTCGATCTTCAGCGAGGCGACACCAGCGGCCACCAATTCAGGCAGGACTTCCAGGCCGGCAAGATCCTGGGGACTCAGGAGGTAGTGACGGTCCCCCAAATCCATCCGGCGCCCGTCCACGATCAACTCGTAGGGCATCCGGCAGGCCTGGGCGCATTCACCCCGGTTCGCGCTGCGACCGCCCAGCGCCTCACTCGTCAGGCACTGTCCCGAATAGGCGACACACAGCGCGCCATGAACGAACACTTCGAGCGGGAACGGAGCCGATCCGGGATGGGCCGACCGCAATCCCGACCGGATCTCGGAAATCTCCTTCAGCGAATTTTCCCGGGCGAGCACCACGAGGTTGCAGCCGAGCGCTCGTGCAAATTCCACACCCGCAACACTGGTCACGGTCATCTGCGTGCTCCCGTGGATCGGAAAGTCCGGGGAAAGCCTCCGGACCAGCCGGCACAACCCGACATCCTGGACGATGACCGCATCCGCACCCGCAGCGATGATGCTGCGAAGATATCCGGCCGCTGCCGGCAGTTCTTCGGTGAACACCAGCGTGTTGAAGGTCACATAGCCCCGAACCCCCCGCCCGTGCAGGAAGGTCATCAGCGGTGCCAGATCGGCCTCGGTGAAATTCCGGGCCCGCATGCGCGCGTTGAAGCGGTCGAGCCCGAAATAAACCGCATCGGCACCGTTCTCGACCGCGGCGCGCACACACTCCCAGTCGCCCGCAGGGGCGAGGAGCTCCGGCAGGCGGGACTCGGGCCCGCGAGCCGCCGCGTCACCGACCGCCGCCTGTTCAGAGTTGTCCGTCACCGTCCGGCAACCCTACCTGGGCGAACCGGGGCGGCAACGGGCGTCGTCAGCTCATAGCCGGCCCGCCAGGGATGCGGCATATCCGGTCATCTCCAGAAACGCATTTCCCAGTTCGCGGCCCGCCGCGTCGAGGACCCTGCACGCCCCATCCCAATACGCGATCCCACCCAGGCCACCGGTCAACTCCTGGGCCGCCCGGACCGGCACCAACTGCAGCACCAACGGCGCCCCGGATTCCGGATCCCGCGTTTCAAGGCGCACACGGGCGGGATACACCGCACCCGTCGCCGGACTCCGCCATTGCCCCTCAGTCACCCAGCGAAACTGGGTGGCGTCCAGGTGGCGCACCGCGCCGCCGGCATCCACCCAGGCCAGCGTCGAGAACGGATCCGAGGTTCCATCGTCGCGGCGCAACCGGTAGGCCATGACCTCGCGTCCGTCGTTCAGGCGGATCCCGGCCCAGTCCCAGCCGACCTGACCCGCTCCCAGCTGGCTCGAGCTGTATTCATGATCCATCCAGGCTTCGCCGTGGACCACTCGATCCCGGCCTTGAAGCTTCAGCGTCCCCGTGACCGCAAGCCGCGGAAACGTCAGGTAATGACTCGCAGCCCACGGCTCCGCCGCCTTCCGAGACACCCCGTTGGTTCCGAAAACGACCAACGGTTTGCGCGGGGTCAGGGTGAGGCGGAACGCCACGTCCGCGCGAATGCCGCCCTGGAGCTCCAGCACCGGGCGGGACGGATCCTCTCCGCCCTCGGGAGCCATGCGCAGGAACCAATTCCCGTTACGCAGGTTCAGGGTTTGGACGGAAGCCCCGGCGTCCCATCCCTCCCGGTTGAGCCGTTCCTCATGGAGAAAGGTTCCCGACGCGCCGTCGAGGAAGGCCATGTGGGCCAGATACAGATGCGCGTCGCCGAAGCTCGCGGTCGCGGGGGCTCCGGCGTCGGGTCCCAGGGGGTTGGCCCGTCGGAAAAAGGTGGCCTGAAAGCCATGGCGGACGCCGTCAGGCTCCTGGAGCTCCCCGGTGACGTACCACCATTCCAGGGCGAATTCCGGATGGCTGCCGTGGTCCCGCGGAAAGCTGAAGGCCCGCCCCGGTTGCGGCAGGGCAAAGTCCAACGGCCCGGCGGCCCTCGCAATCCCCGATCCGGAAAGGAGCGCGGTCAGCGCAAGCATCCACAGCCCGCCCGGAGGACGGGACCATCGCGGTTTTCCGGTGACTGTGAGGCTCATAAGGCTCCGGGTGCTCCCGTCATTCCTCACGCTCCGCCGGGAGGCGCGCCCCACGCGCGCCAGCGGCCCAGGCAGTCAGCCACGCAGCGGCGATGACCAGTCCGGCCAATCCCGCCAGCGACGCCCACGGCCAATGGGTCTCCAGTGTCCAGCCAAAGGTCTGCCGGTTCACCCGGTGAATCAGCAGCCATCCCAGGGCCAGGCTCACCGCCAGGCCCATGGTGACGCCCGCCCCCGCCATGAATACGCCCTCCCAGGCGGCCGCTGCCGCCAATTCGCCGCGGCGCAGGCCCAGGCTGCGGAGCGTCATCAATTCCTCACGGCGCTCCCACCAGAGACTCACCAGCGTGAAGCCCAGTCCGGCCACCGCCACGGTCACCCCGATCAATTCCAGCGCATACGTGATGGAAAAGGTCTGGCGGAAGATGCGCAGCGCCTCGGATCGCAAATGCTCCTGGGTGAACACCGCCAGGCCGGGGTGCGCCACCAGCAACTCGGAGCGCACCGACGACGCCACGGCACCGGGATGAAGCAGCAGGATCAGGCTGGAGGCCAGCTCGTCGCCAAACCATTCCGCAAAGCGCCTCCGATCCAGCAGGACGGACCCCCGCTCGTTCCCGTAATCGGCAAACACGCCGGCGATCGTGACCGGACGCAACCCGGACGGCGTCGGCAACGGGATGGAATCACCAACACCGATCCGGAATCGCTCCCCAAAGGCTTCGCTGACCAGGACGAGGCCTGCATTGAGCCCGGAATCGAAGACGGCGTCCGAGACCGGGGCGGAGACCCAGGCCGGCCGGGCGTGATCGCGGAAAAAGTCGAGGTCGCAGCCCACCAGCATCGTGTCCGCGGACTCCAGTTCGACCCGGACGGCCTGCATCACCTGCGCCCGGGCCACAGCGGGATGGGCAGCGACCGAGCGCCATGTCTCCGGCGAAATCCGGTTCTCCGTGGAGGCGCTCTGCGCGCCGTCGCTGGACACGTACAGGTCCGCCTGAAAGGTCCGGGTGATCCACCCCCGCATGGTGTGGTCAAAACTGCTGACCAGAATGGCCATGCCGGCCGTCATTGCCACAGCACACACCAACGCGGCGACTGCAAGCCGGTGCCGGCTTGAAGGGTGCCGCAACTGGGACAGCGCCAGCCGCCACGTCACCGCATGCGGACCAAGGAATCCAAGGCGGTTTGCCAGGACACGCAACAGGCAACCCCCAAGGATTCCGGCGGCCAGCACCCAGGCCAGCGCGGCCGCATAAGCCGCCAGTGACAGGCGCCCACCTCCTTCAAGCCGGAGCGGGGGCAGCACACACAGCAGGCCGCCCGCCGCGGCCAACCCGGCAGCGATTGTGATTCGGAGACCGTCGCGCCGTCCCTTGGCGGGAGACCCATGGGCCCGCGCCAGCAATTGGGCCGGAGGGGTCGCCGCCGCCGCCCGCGCCGGCAGCCATCCCGCCAGCACGCACGCCAGCACGGAGATCATCAACGCCGCAACCGCCTCACCGCCATGCAGACCCGCCGCATCCGCCGGGCTGCTGTGGTACAGCGCGTTCACCGTGCGCGCGACCAGTCGCACCGCGCCCTGGGCGCCCAGCCATCCAACCAGCAGCCCAATGCCGCCTCCGACGACACCGAGCATCGCCGCCTCGGCGAGCCACGCCTGCCGGAGCGCCCGCGGTGGCACCCCCAGCGACCGAAGGATGGCAATCTCCTCCCGCCGACGCACCACGGCACCGTCCAGAGCCTGAAACACCAGGTACATTCCGACGACCAGCGCCAATAAGGACAGGATCGTCAGATTCAATCGAAACGCCCTGGTCATGGTTTCCGCGCCCGCCCGCCGTCCCGCCGGCGTGGTCAGTCGCCATCGAACCGACCCGTCCGGGAGGGTCGCGACACCCTGCAAAACCTCACGCAACTGCCGGACCCGCTCAACGCGGCCCGGACCTTCGTCCACGAGGAACTCGACACGGCTCAACCGCCCCAAGGCATCCGCGTGCCTCTGGAGCGCCGGGAGGTCCATCACCAGCAGTTGGGACGGTGGACGCGGACGTCCGGCCACCTCGGGAAGGATCCCGGCCACCCGCAGCCGGATCACGCGCTCCTGAATGATCAGCGGCAGTTCGTCACCAAGCCGCAGTCCGCGGGCCCGTGCGAGCTCAGGACTGACCAGAACGGAATGCGAATCCCGGAGCACCGACCAAACGGCTCGTTCCGAAGCCCCAGCGCCACCGTCCGGTTTTGGAGACCCGGACGGCGGTGGCCCCCGGGTCACGAAGTTGCCGATGGCGATCCAATCCACCCCCAGCATCGTGAAGGTCATCCGGGAGCCGATGGCATCCTGTCCGGGAATACGCGGCGGGCTCGCCGTGGATTCAAGCACCGGCAGGATTCGAACCGGGGCCGCCCCGAGGGCGTCCCGGAGCTCGGTGAGCACCGTTTCGGGCAGATGTCCCGCCGGTGCCTGGAGGATCGCATCGGATTCTGCGGCGACGATCTCCGTGAAATTCTGGAAACTGGCGACGGCTGCGCGATTGGCGAGCCGCACTGCAAGGAACGCCCCAACACCGAGGGCAACAATCCCGGCGAGCAACGCGGTGGATCCCGGCGTGCGCCGGCAGTGCCGCCACGTCAGGCGCCGTGCAAACAACCCAAGCCATGTCAGCAGCCCGGGCATCGCCTCAGCCTCCGTCGGCGCCATCGGTCGCGACGGACCCTGCGGACGCCCCGACCGGAACTACGGCGCCGTCCCGGAGGCGAAGCTCCCGATGGCAAACGCCGGCCGCCTCACGGCTGTGGGTCACGAGGATCAATCCCACGCCGGTCTCCGCCGTCAGCTCGCAGAGCAGCCGCAGGACGTTGGCCCCATTTTTGGAATCGAGATTTCCCGTCGGTTCATCCGCGAGCAGAAGCGCCGGCTGGTGTGCCAGGGCACGCGCGATGGCCACCCGCTGGCGCTCGCCTCCGGAAAGCTCGGCGGGAAACGCCGCGGCGCGCGCCGTCAACCCCACCCGCTCCAGCAGAAACCGGACCCGCTCCCGCCGCTGATCGGCCGGATGACGGATGAGCTGCAGCGGCAACTCGACGTTCTCCGCGGCCGTCAGGGTCGGCAGGAGATGGAAGAACTGGAAAACGGTCCCCAGATGGTGCCGACGAAGCCCCGCCAACGCATCGGCATCGAGCGATTCCAACGGGGTGCCGTCCAGAACGATGGACCCGGAATCCGCCCGATCCACACCGCCGAGACAGTTCAGGAGGGTGGTCTTTCCGCTGCCCGACGGCCCGGTCAACGCCAGCCGCTCGCCGGCAGCCAGGTCGAGGCACACCCCGCGCAACACAGGACGTCCATCATACGCTTTGGAGACGTCCCGCACGCGAAGCAGCGGGCGGGATCGGTGTTCTGGGAGCGGTTCCACCATGCCCGCCTGCAACTGTGACCGGGAGGTCCGGTTGTCAACCCGCATTCGCCCCCCCCGGGCGGATGAACCTCGGCACCGGGTCAACCGGGCCAGGCCAGAGCCAGGAAGATCTGAAGCCCCACGGCGCCGGCCAGGGCAAGCCAGGTCCCCTGTTCCCGCCAGACCAGCGATCGCTGCCGGGTCGGCGCCAACCGGAATTGAAGCGTCACGCTTCCAAGTCCGATGCGATCTCCCGGACGCAGCCGCCGCCGTTCCTGGATGACCGCATCATTCACCGACACGGGGGCGTACTCTCCCGGCTCCACCACAAACCCAAGGGCCACATCGGGCCGGATGATGCAGTGACGGTCCCAAACCCCGGGTGCCAATAGTCTCACGTCCGCATCCCCGGCCCGACCCACCATGAACGGGCGCGCTTCGACGCCAAAGACCTCCCCATTGTGGCCCGGGTCGAGCCGCTGGAGTTCGAGAATCACCAGATGCTGCGCGGCACGTGCACGGAATCGCCGGGATACAGCGGCAGGTTGAGCTTGGGATCGCGGATCGCCCGGCGGGCATTCACGCGGATCTGCTGCTGCGTGGCCGCCCGCGTCAGGATGACATCCCGCCGATCTGCGTACTCCGTGAAGCCGCCCGCGGCATCAATGGCCCCCAGGACCGTCAAATCCCCGCGGTACACAATCGAGCTCGGCACCCGGACCTCGCCGCCGACAGAAACGAACGAAGCCATCCGCTCGATGGTCACCGTGAGTTTGCGATAAATGCGCTCCTCCTCGACGTAAATGGTGGCGATCTCCCGCTCGACGTCGGACCGCTTTTTTCCGGAGACGGTGACTTCAATTCCCCGCGGCAACAGGATCTTGCCGTCTTCCGGGATCACCTGTTCCACCGGCGTGGGGGGATCCGGGATGTCGTTGTAGACGATCTTGATCCGGTCGCCGGGACGCAACACGTCCGCACTGATGCCGGAAAGGCTGGAGCCGGCGGGTTGGGGCGCCACGGTGGGTGGCGGCGGGCTGTCGGTGGCACACCCGGCCAGGAAGCAACTGACCGCCAGGCTGATCCAGGACAACCACCAGGCAAGTGGGGAATGATTTCCGTTCATGAAGCGCTGTCGAAAGGAGACGGGGGTGTCAGTACTTCTTCTTCAACTCGGGGGTCGGCTTGGACGCCTTTTCGCCCGAAGGACGGGCATCGCCGGAGCTCTTGGAGTCGTAGTCGTAATAGTACCCGCTGTAGTAGTAGTAGTAGCTGTCCTGCGAGATGTTGATGTTGTTCAGCACCACCCCCATCATGCGACCGCCCACCTTCTCGACCATTTGCTTGGCGCGCAAGGTCATCTGTTGCGGGTACTTGCGGTACTGCACGACGAGGATTGCGAGGTCCACCTCGCTGGCGAGCACCGAGGCGTCGCTGACGCCCATGATCGGCGGTGAATCGAAGAACACGAAATCATAGCGGCTCTTGACCTCGTCAATGAAGGCCCGCATGGCCGACGAATTGAGGATTCCCATCGAACTGCTCGGCAGCTTGCCGCTCGGCAGAAAGTCCAGGGTGGGCACCTCGGTCGTCTGAATGACTTCTTCCAGGGGGTTTTGCTTGAGCAGATAGTTCGTCAGCCCGACGTTGTTGGAGACATTGAACAGCTTGTGAAGGCTCGGACGCCGGAGGTCGGAATCCACGATCAGCACACGGCTGCCCTGCTGCGCAAAGATGGCCGCCAAGTTGAAGAGCGTTGTGGACTTGCCCTCGCCCGCGCCTCCGGACACCACCGTGATCGTTCGCAGGTTGGAATCCTTCCGTGAGAACAGAAGATTCGTCCGCAGCACGCGGTAGGCCTCGGCATGGGGACTTTCCGGCCCCTCCTTCAGCAGGCTCGTGACATTCTGTGGAATGACGCCGAGGACCGGGGCGCCCAGCGCCTGCTCCACGTCATCAATGGTCTTCACGCTGGTATCCAGGTACTCGATGAAGAACGCCAGTCCGACCCCGAGCAGCAGCCCGGCAATGGCCCCGAGGGCGATGTTCAGGCCCTTGCGGGGTCGGACCGGCCGCATGCCGGGCTCGCCGGGGTCAATGATTTCGACGCTGGCCTGCTTGGAGATTGCGGCGTTGATGTTCTCCTGGGCCAACTGGAGCGTCATCGCCTCCCGCATGCGGACCATGGTGTCCAGATCCTTCTTTTGCCGCATGTAGGGCCGGTACTTCTCGATGGATTCCGCCTCATCACGCTTCGCCCGCTCCAGCTGCTCGGCAATGGTCACCCGCGTGGCCATGTCGGTTTCAAGCTGGGCCTTCATCGCCGACAACGTTCCGGCAACGACATCGTCCAACTGACGGTTGATGGCCGCGAGCTGGCCCTTGATTTTCTCCACCTCGGGGTGTTTTTCACCCAGCTCCGCGTTGAAGACCGCCTTGCGCTGCTCCGCCACGGTCAGATCGCCCAGCAGGGCCCCGAGCTGGGGTGTCGGTCGGAGCAGATTCAACGTATTGCGCAGCTCCTCCACACTCGTCTTCTCCGCGAGTTTCTTGAGCAATTCCTGCTGCTGGGTGATGCGGGTCACCAATTCGGTCTGGGTGGCCATCAGCCGGCGCGTCTCGTCAATCGTGATGGACTGGAACGGGCCACCGCCTTCCGCAAAACTGTCGGGAACACCGAGTTCAATCCGCAGCGTGTCCACCTTTTGCTGGCGTTTGGTCACCTCGGCGTCGAGATCGGCCAACTGGTTCGTCAGCGTGGTCAACCCGCGATCATTGCGACCCCGGCGGAGGCTCTCCCGATATTCCTGATAGCGCCGGGCAACGGTATTGACGATGTCGGCGGCGAGCTGCCGATCCGGGTTGGTGGCTGAAACCTCTATGACGCTGGTATTGCGGTACTGCTTGACGTCCAGTTCCTTGCTCAGGATTTCGTAGGCCTGCTGGCTGGTGAACGCCTGCGGGCTCTTGTAGCGCTCGGCATACCGTTCCCCAAGACGGAGATCGGCAATCACGCCGTCGAGGATCGTGCGCGACTTCAGCACCTCAAACTCCGTTGTGAGAAAGTACGGGTCGTAGCCCTGGCCACCGGTCCCGACGCCCCACAATTGAATGTCGGGGGTGTCCTTGTCCACCTTCAGCCGGGCGGTGCTCGAGAAGGCTTCGGGCATGACAAAGGTCACCGCCGTCACAGTGATCAGCACCAGGAGGAAGACGGCGAAGATGATGACCTTGCGGATCCGGATGATCCGCCAGTAGTCGAGAAAATGCGTCTTCGACTCGGCGGATTGGGCGGGACGGGGCGCTTCCATAAAGAAAAAACCGGAGGCCAGAAGTTAATCCGGCCTCCGGCCCGAGAGCAAACTTTTGCGGTCAGTAAGTCGCGACAATCCCGAAGAACACGCGGCTCCGGTTGTAGTCCCGGTAGAAGATGTCATCAACCTGCACCTGGGAATCCAACGCGTCGTAGTAGTACGAGGCCTGGGCCGAGAGGTACCGGGTGAAGGCGTAGGAGAGGGTCCCTCCGACCGACCACCAGTTCTCCGTCTGGCCATCCCACACGCCGCCCACAAAGGAGGAGTTCTGGTAGGTGGCCATCACGCTGGCCGTAAGTTTCGCGGTGATCGCGTGGCTGATCGTGGCGTAGAATGCGGTGCTCTCCTGGTTCAGCACCGGCCCATTGACTGGACCGCCCACCACATCGGTGGTGTTGGCCCGGTGGATGACACCGAACTGCGCCTTGCTGCCCACGTCGTAGGCGTACGACAGGCTGAAGTCGAGGAACGGGTTGGCCTGGTTGTCCACGTCGTAGTTGACCCAGTCCTGAATCTGGGCACCCGCCCGGAGCGATCCGGTGAACGCCGGTGTGAAGCTGTGCTCGAAGCCGCCGTACGCGAAGTAGGTCCGGGTGTTCCGGATGTTGGCGTTCGGGTTCAGCGCATCATTGACCGGCAACCCCGGGAAGTAGAGCCCCTTGCCGCTGTCGTAATCCACATTGCCGATCCGTCCGCCAACCAGCGCCAGCGTGTTGGGCCTCAGGAGGTACTTGAAGTCGAGGGACCCGTAGTTCTCCATGCGGTCCAAGGAAGAGGCGTACTGGTCCTCCTCGTAGCGGAAGAACAGATTCTGGTACCCGATGACCGTGCTCCAGCGGGGCGCCAGCTCGATGGCCAGGTTGACCGTGCCGTCGTTCGAGAAGTTGTTGCCGTCAATGCGGCCGATCTGGCCCATCAACACCTGGCTGGCGTTCTGGAAGACGGCAAAATTGTCGTCAATCTCCAGCGTCATCCGCGGGTTGAAGTTGTGCTTGAAATTGACGTCCACGTTGGCGTTCTGCGCCCAGTGCGAGTCAATGTTCGAGCGGTTGAAGGCCGTACCGCTTGCCGGCTCGATGTCGAAAAAGTAGGTCGCCCCGTAGGTGACGCCCAGGGTGAGGGACGAGGTGTCCCACACCTTCAGGTAGTCCACCGATGGACTGACGTAGATGCCCCAGCTGTCCACCTTCCCCGGGCCGTCAGGCTGGGTGTTGATGTTGCTGTCGTAGAACCCCTGCGTGGTGAGCGAAACCTCCCAGGGTTTCGAGTCGCCATCAGCAGCCTGGACAGCGAGGCCGGCGCCTCCCAACGAGAACACGCCCGCGGCGTAGATGAGCTTCTTCATAGGAAAAAAAATTCGGCGTCGTAGAGGTGATTGAAAGTTCGGCGGCCGTTCTAGGCAGGCACCGGGGGGGTGTCAAACACAATCCCCTCTGATCGGCAGATTTCCAAAAGTCCCGGACGGGTCCGGGTCCCCCAGAATACCGGCATCTGCGGCCGGGCGCCGGGCGTGGACCAGGCGGGCGTACTCACCTCCCGCGTCCAGCAACGCCTGGTGGCGGCCCCGCTCGACGATCCGCCCCCCCCGCAGCACCAGGATTTGCCCGGCATCGCGCACCGTGCCCAGACGGTGCGCAATCACGAAGCTCGTCCGGCCCCGCAGAAGCCGCTCCAGCGCCTCCTGGATCAGCAATTCGGTCCCGGTATCCACGCTCGCCGTCGCCTCGTCCAGAATCAGGATCGGCGCGTCCTTCAGCAGGGCACGGGCGATGCTCACCCGTTGCTTTTCTCCGACGCTGAGCCGGATTCCCCGCTCGCCAACACGGGTCTGGTAGCCCTCCGGAAACCGGCTGATGAACCCGCAGTTGGCCGCCTGCGCCGCCCGCTCAACTTCAAGCACGGTCGCCTCGGGTCTGCCGTACCGGATGTTCTCCAGCAGCGTCCCGTTGAAGAGGAAGGGCTCCTGGCTCACCACCGCAATCTGCCGCCGGAGCGCCCCGAGCGGGATCTGACGAATGTCCCTGCCATCCAGAAGGATTCGGCCGGAGGAAACCTCGTAAAACCTTGGGATCAGGTTGACGAGGGTGGATTTCCCGGCACCGGTGGGCCCAACGAGGGCGACCCGCTCCCCGGCGGCTGCCGACAGCGTCACCCCCCGCAGCGCGAGTCGCCCGCCGGCGTAGGCGGCGCTGACGTTTTCGTACGTGACCTCGCCCCGGGCCCTCCATCCCGACTCCGCCCCACCCACCGCGCCCGCCGGCTCAGGGTCGGCATCCAGGACATCGAGCACACGCTCCCCGGCCGCCCGGGCGGACGACAGCATCTGGTTGAGCGTATGCAGTCTGCCGACGGGGTCGTAAAGCATCGCAAGGTAGCCCAGAAACTTGACCACCCCCCCCAGGGTCAGACTGCCCTCCATGACCTGGCGTCCGCCAATCCAGAGGACCCCCACAGTGCCCATCGCCGCTGCCAGGGACATGGCCGGGTGATACAGCGCCCAGACCTTCATGACCCCCAGGGTGGCCCTTCGGAGGGCGTCCGCGTGGCCTTCAAAACGCCCCTCTTCATGCTCCTCGCGTCCAAAGGATTTCACCTGACGGATGCCCTGGAGGTTGTCCTGAAGCAGCGCTCCCATGGCCGCCGAGGCCTGGCGCTGGACGCGGTAGCGCCGGTGGGCGGTCAGCGAATACCAGAGGGCGCCGCCGGCGAGCACGGGCACCGGAATCAGCGCCACGGCCGCCAGCGATGGATCGCTGGCGAGCAGGAGGACCGTCACCCCCACGATGCTGAGCACGGCGACCGTTCCTTGCTCCGCCCCGTCAATGAGGAATCGCTCGACCGCATTCACGTCGTCCAACACGCGGGTCATCAGGTCGCCCGATGCCCGCTGGTCGAACCACGCCACCGGCAAACGCTGCAACCGCCGGTACACATCGCGCCGCAGATCGAAGATCACTCCCTGCTCCAGCGTGTTGTTGAGCCGGATTCGCAGGGAGTTGAGGCCGTCCCGCAGGAAAAACGCCCCCGCAAGTCCCAGCAGGACCCACGGGAGAAGATCCGGACGCCGCCCCGAAATGACGTCGTCAATCAGAAACTGGGTGATTTGAGGGTAGGTGAACGCCGCTGCCAGCGACCCCAGGGCACAGCCGATGGTGCCGGCGGTCAGTCCGGGGTAGGGACGCAGATACCCGATCACCCGCCGGACCACTTCCCCGGCGGACCGCGCGGGCACCCGCAGCGACGGATCGCCGCCGCTGGCCGGCGCGGAGGTCCGGTGGCGTGACATTTGCGGGTCTGGGGAGACCGGCCCGGTCAGTTCAACGCAGCCGGGTCCACCACCACATGCCGGATGGCCTCCCGCTTCCAAGTGTAGGTCACGTGAACCCGCCCGCCGCGATCCTGAATGACTGCGGGGTAGCTGTACTCGCCGGGACCCTTCTCCAGATCGAGGACGCGCCGCCATTCGGTCCCGTCCGCGGACAAGGCGATCGAAAGCTCCGACCGGGAGTCGGTGGTCGGGTTGTACACCAGCAGGGCCTGGCCGTTTTCCAGCATCACCGCGTCAATCGCGCTGTTGGGATTGGGCAGCATGGTCCCGCTCATGGCCCCCCAGTTGCGGAGGTCGGTGGTGCACCAGGCCGCCGAAACCACCTGCTGCTTGGTCCGGCAAAGGATCTGCGTGCGTTCCCCGGGCCACCGCAGGATGGTGGGCTGGATCGCGCCCCAGTTGAGGGCGCTGTTCAACGGTGGCGTCCGATCCCATCGCGCAAACGGGTTCACGGTCCATTCCATATGCACCCGCCAGCCCTGATCCTCGGTGCTCGCACCGCACAAGATCGTCCCGCTGGGCAGTTCGACCGGCTTGTTGCGCACCGGGCCTACGAAACCGTCCGGAAGTCGCCGCGACCTGCCCCAGGTGATCCCTCCGTCATCGGAGCGCATCACGCGGCCCCACCACTTGGAGGGACTGGGGCCGACCTTGTAGAAGAGGTACAGCGGACCGTTGCGCTTCTCGAACAGGACCGGGTTCCAGCAGGGCAACTGCTGCCGTCCATCCTCGTTGCCACGGGCCACCTCAACGGCCGGAAGCCAACGGCCGTCCACAAACCGTGATTGCCAGATCACGCAGTCGGGCGACCGCTCCGCCGCGCCACCAAACCAGGCGGCCACGAGGCCGTTCTTGGAGTCGCAGACGGTCGAGGCATGCGAGGCCCGTGTCGGTGGCGGATCCGCAATAAATTCGGAAGACAGGATCTGCGCCACCGCCGGCGCGGCGGCGAGCACACCCGCCAGGGCAAGAATTTTGGTCATCATCGAATCCTGCGGAGGATACCGGGAAGGCTCCGGACGCCAAGCGCGGGATTTTGAACGACCTGCGGCCGTGGCACCCCCGCGGTCGCCGCTATCGCGCGGAGGGGGCGGGGCGCTGCGTGGACCCCGGCCATGAATCGGTGCGAAAAGGCGACGCAGGCAGCCCCGCTTCGTTGGCCAGATTGACCACGGGGTAATCGGCCCACCCGTAGCGCGCCGCCACCGGTCGTTGGACCTCCGGGGAGGACACGATGATTTCGTCGCGGCCGGAAATGCGGGCAGACGCCGCATGGAATTTCCGGTCCTCCCCCGCCACCGTGAATCCGGCGGGGGCTCCGCCGTCCAGCGTCCGCAATCCGGCCCCCACATCACCGAAACGCAGCACGACTTCGCCACCACGCGTGCGCACGGAACGGAGTTGCGGCCCGACGGCGACCACCGGTTTCCCATGGACCCGCGCCAACGCGAGCCGCGCGAGGCGGTCCCCGACCGGTTCCTTGCGGGTCGGATGGATGTCATCCTTGTCCCCGACATCGGTGATCACAACCACGCCCACCCGTGGCACCGTGGCCGCAACGTGATTCTGCGCCTCCCTCAGTTCGGCCCAACCGGATTCACCCACCTCGGACGCAATTTCTGCAAGGTCCCGCTTCCGGTTGCGATCCCAGGGCGCCAGTTGCACCTGCAGAAACCAGAAATCGCCCTGCCCCCAGTCGGTCCGCCAGTTGCGGATCATGTCCGCCAGCAGCCGGCGGTACTGCCAGGCGCGACCTGCATTCGATTCCCCCTGGTACCAGATCACGCCCTGGATGGCATAGGGAATGAGTCCTGCCAGCATGCCGTTGTACAATTCGGCCGGCCGCCACGGCTGACCGGGGCGGTTCTCCCGGAAAGACTCGCCCCGGGCGGTCGCCGCGGTCCGCCGCTCCTCCCACTCCCGCACGGCAGCCTCCCATCGCGCCAGCGTCTCCGCCGCCGGCGCCAGGATGTCCGCCGCGTATTCGCGGTCCGATTCCAGCACGCCGGCACGCATCCACACCTCCGCCGGCGAGCCGCCCCAACTGGCGTGAATGATCCCCACCGGCACACCCTCCGCCCGCAGCGAGGCCTCCAGCATGCGGCCGAAATAGTACCCGACCGCCGAAAAGTTCCGGACGACCTCGGGCCCGGCCAACTCCCAGCCATGGGGCGCATGATCGAGATCCGTCTCCACCTCCGGCGACCGGCGCTTGGTCACTGTGAACAGGCGGAGGTTGGGATTGGTGCTGGCAGCAATGTCCGCCTCTGGCTGATGGCTCGCCCGCAGGGGCCATTCCATGTTGGATTGTCCGGAGCACAGCCAGACTTCACCGACGACCACGTCGGAAATCTCAACCGAATTGTGGGGACCCGTCACCCGGAGCGGACGCCCCATTGAGGACGCGCGCATGCGAGGCAACTCGACCATCCAGCGTCCCTGACGCGCAATGGTGCTGCGACGGCGTCCGGCAAACTCCACGACCACCGTCGAACCTTCGTCGGCAGAGCCCCACACGGGCACCCGCATTCCCCGCTGCAACACGGCATGATCGGAAAAGGTCGGGTGCAGCCGGACCTCGGCAACCACGCCAAAGGGATCCAAGCACACCCAAACGGCCAGAAACACGAGGACGCGAAGGGAAAACCACCGGGGCGGGGGAGTCATGATGGGGTCCGTTGAACCCGATCGCGCCCTCCGGGTCAATGCGCGTCATGACCGGACCGCCTCCGCCTCCGGGCGGGGGTGGGAACCACGGAGTCGGTGATCCAGTCCAGGTAGGCGGCACTTCCGTGGCCCGGGGACAGCGCGAGAAACTCGGGCGTCTCGTAGGGGTGCTCCTTCCGGACAAGGCGCTCGAGGGCGGCCACCCGCGCCCCGGTGGTCTTGAAGAGGATCAACACCTCGGTCGCGGATTCCAAGGCTCCCTGCCACCAGTAGTGGGACTCCACGCCCGGCACGAGATTGGCGCAGGCGACGAGGCGGGCCTCCAGGGCGCTGCGGGCCAGCCGCCGGGCGACGCCGGCATCCGGCGCGGTGACCAGAACGATGCGGTGACGGGTGGACCGAGGCATGCCGCACCCAACCAGACCCCGAACCACGCCGCAACGCCCGACGCGCGGCCTTCGCGCCCGCCAAAGGGTGTGAAAAGCTGCGCGTTGCCCCGGCGGGGCAGACCTGCCTATGATCGCGGCCGAATGTCGGAAATCGCCAACTATGTCATGCACGGCGCCGCGCAGGTGACGCCGATGACCCTGGAACGGGTGCTGCGAAACCTGCCGCTGTGGAAGGTGGAATTTGCGCAGATTGACGCGCCGGAGTTTCCGCATCTGGTGAACCAGCTCGAGTTTCTTGCCGACGTGGTCGAGGATGTTGCCGAGGGTGCCTACAAGGACCTGACCTACCACGCCCTGGCCGCCGCGGTCTTCGCACTCACCTACGCCCACCGCAAGAATGACCTGATCCCGGACTTCATGGGCGCCGCGGGCCGTGCCGACGACTCCAGCGTTGTCAGGGCCGCGCTCATCCTCCACGAGAAGGCGTTCACCCAGTACGCGGAACGCAACCACGTCAATTGGGGCGAGATCACCAGCAAGCCCTGATCCTGATCCGCGCGGCCGTCAGAGCTGCTCCACGCAGGACCGGAGCGGCGCCAGATCCGGATCGCTCAGCGCCATTCCCTTGATCTCCTTGCGCGGACGCATCCGGGCCGCCCGCTCGAGCCACTGTTGCGCCGCCTTCAACTCCCCGAGCTGACAGGCATAGCAGGCGAGATTGTACGGAATCACTGAATCCTCGGGAAACCGGGATGCCATGGGAAGCAGGAGGTTCCAGGCATCCCGAGTGCGCCCCAGCTCGTGCAGGGTGAAGCTCAGCTGGATCCAGCCTTCAGGGCGGTCCGGAGCGACCTGCGTCATCTGGCCGGACACCTCCAGGGCGGCAGCCCAGTTCCGCGCCCGCGCAAGAATCCGCCAGCGAAGCTCGAGGGGGTCGGGATGACATTGCCCGGCGGGCGACAGCCGCCCCAGTTCGGTCATGGCCTCCGGGTCGCAGCCGAGCTCAAACCAGCCCTCGGCGGCCACGACATGATGCCGATCGGGATACTCCAGTGCGTTCACCGCCAAACCCTGTATTGCCACTCCGAGGGTTTGGCAAAATCGTTCTGCGCATGCACCGCCGCCTTTGGCTCGCCATTTCGCTGGCCCTCGCTCCGGCAGCTCCCGCATCGCCGGCCTCCCTGGAGCATCTCCGCATGCAGATGGCGTCGCGCCTTGAGGCCCCGGAAGCCACAGGAGCTCTCTGGGGCGTCCAGGTGGTCTCATTGAGGACCGGCAGGGTCTGGTTCGAGACCAACGCCGGCGCCCGAATGATCCCCGCTTCGAACACCAAGCTCTTCATCGCCGCGCTCGCACTGGACCGGCTCGGACCGGAGCACCGGTTGATCACGACCCTTCAGATCTCTGCGCCGCCGGACGCCGACGGTCGTCTTGCGGGTCCGCTCCGGATCGTCGGCGGCGGGGATCCGTCATGGTCGGCACGCTGGCACGGTGGCTCCTGGACCCGCGCGTGGGCTCCGCTGGTCGGCGCGGTCCGACGGGCCGGGATCCGGCAGGTGGGCGGCGGCCTGATCTGCGACGACAGCCGCTTCCAAGGACCGCCCTTCGGCAGCGGCTGGGATTGGGAGGACCTTGCCGGGTCGTACGGTGCTCCGGTATCGGCGTTGTCCGCCGGCGACAACACGGTGACGCTGACGGCCACACCCGGAGCCGCGCGGGGAGCCCCGGTCCACCTGCGCCTCGCCCCGGAGGGAAGCGGGCTTGTGGTCGAGAATCGCGTCATCACCGGCGCTGAGCGCAGTCCGGTGCGGATTCAGCTCTACCGGCTGCCCGGGGATTCGCGCCTTGCCGTGTCGGGTTCGGTGCCGCCCGGAAAGCCCCTCGTGATCGGCGAAGCCAGCGTCCCAACGCCCGCGCTGTGGTTTGGGAACCTCTTTCGGGAGGCGCTGGAACGGGACGGCATCCGAGTCGCCGGCCCTTCACGCCATGGCGCAATCCCGGACCCTGTCCCCGGAACCCCTGCGGCCGCCGGCTGGCAACCGGTCGGCTCGGTGCCGTCGCCGCCGGTGAGGGAACTGGTCCGGGAAATGATGAAGGCCTCGCAGAATCTCCATGCCCAACTGCTGCTCCTTGCCGTGGGTGCGGACGAGCGGTCGCACCGCGCCACGGCCGCCGGGAACCTGACCACCACCGAGGAGGCCGGACTGACCGCCCTGCCGGCGCTGCTGCAGGCGGCGGGCATTCCGAAGGGCGAGGTGTTTCTCGAGGAAGGATCGGGACTTTCGCGAAAGAACCTCGCCACGCCACGGTCCCTTGTGCGGTTGCTGGCCCACATGCGGCGCCATTCCGCGGCCTCCGCCTGGATGGCCTCACTGCCGGTGGGCGGTGTGGACGGCACCCTGCAATCGCGTTTTTCGCGCCCGGGCCTGAAGGGCAATGTCCGGGCAAAAACCGGTGCACTGCGCCATGTTCAGGCGCTGTCGGGTTACCTCACGAATTCGATCGGGGAGCCCCTGATCTTCAGCATCGTGGTCAACAACCACCTCCCCATGGAGGGCCACCCTGGGGCCCGTGAAACGGTGGACGCGCTCGTGGAGTCCCTCGCGCTCAGTGCGGTTCGCGAGCCGTAGGCCGGCCGGGTATGCTTGTCACGACGACGATGCGGACCTTACGGTCCCTGTGTGGATCCCTCCCCGCTCAGCGCCCGGCGCGCCGCCGTCGAGGACCTCGCGGCATTGCAGGCGCTCTGGCAGGAGGCCGGTCTCCCCTGGGAACAGCTCGGGGACTTTCTCAATGAATTCCAGATCGTCACCGATGAGGATGGCCTCATCACCGGCGTCATCGGGCTCCTGATCGAGGGGGATCAGGCCCTGCTCCACACGGAGGCCATCCATGCCGGAGCCGATGCCGATCTGGTCCGCGCCGCCCTCTGGCGACGGGTGCAGATCGTGCTGCGGCACCAGGGGGTGCAGCGCGTCTGGACGCAGGAGGATGCGGACTACTGGAAGACCGGCGGGTTCTCTCCGGTGCCGCCCCCGCTGGTGGAGCGCGCGCCGGCATCGTTCCTCAAGTCGGCTGATTCGTGGCTTGCCTGCGATCTGATGGATCCGGAGCGGGCCAAGGCCGCCATCAATGAGCAACTGGCCATCCTGGAGGCGGAGCGGATGCAGCGGGCGGCGGAATTTCAGCAAAAGGTCCGGTTGTTTCGCACCGCGTCCATCGTGTTCGCCTTCACGGTTGTCTCGGTCTGCCTCTGGATGCTTTACCGGGTGGTCCAGACCCCGGGGGTGCTGAAGCGCCTGCTGGGTGGCGCCCCGTGACTTCTGGAAATCCGGCCCCCCGGTCATGAGCGAGGTCACCCAGATGCTCCACGCGATCTCCGCGGGGGACGCCGTGTCCTCGGAGTCCCTTCTGCCCCTGGTGTACGACGAACTCCGCCGCCAGGCCGCCCGGGAACTTGCGCGGGAGCGGCCGGGACAAACGCTGCAGGCGACCGCCCTCGTTCACGAGGCCTGGTTGCGGCTTTCGGGCGCGGAGGATCCCGGCTGGAAAGGCCGGGCACACTTCTTCGGAGCCGCGGCCGAGGCCATGCGTCGCATCCTTGTTGACCAGGCACGGCGCAAGCGCAGTGAGAAGCGGGGAGGCGGCGCGGAGCGCGTGGACCTCGAGCGCATCGAAGTGGCCACAGAAGCGGATGATGAAGGCTTGATTCTCGTGCACGAGGCGCTGGAGCGCCTCGAGGCGCACGATCCCCAGGCCGCTGCGCTCACGAAGCTGCGCTTCTTTGCCGGCTTGGAGCAGCGGGAGGCGGCCTCCCTCCTCGGGTTGCCCGAGCGTACCGCCGGCCGCCTCTGGACCTACGCCCGCTCCTGGCTGTTCCGGGAGATTCAACAGAACCGGACGGCCTGAGGACCGCACGAGCGGATATGGAGCCATGCCAAATGACGTCCCTAGGGAGCGCGAGCTGTTCCTCCAGGTGTTCGACCTTCCGGAGCCCGAGCGGACGGCCTTTCTGGAACGGGCCTGCGGCCCGGATGCCGTCCTGCGCCAGCGGATCCTCGAACTGCTGGGCGCCGGAGTCGAAATGGGCCGGTTCCTCGGGGGCTCCGAAGTTGCCGCCCCCCGACCCAGCCCGCCCGCGGTTTCGAGGTATCTCCTCCACGAATGCCTCGGGGAGGGTGGCTTCGGCGTCGTGTACCGGGCGGACCAACGGGATCCCATACGGCGGGCGGTCGCCCTGAAGGTGCTCAAACCGGGAATGGATTCGGGCCGCGTGCTGGCGCGCTTCGAGGCGGAGCGCCAGGCGCTGGCCCGGATGAACCACGCGGGAATCGCCCGTGTTTATGACGCCGGGACGACCGAATGCGGCCGGCCCTACGTTGCGATGGAACTGGTGGCCGGCCCACCCATCACCCGGTTCTGCGATGACCACCAACTGACGGTACCGGCACGCCTCCGGCTGCTCCAAACCGTCTGCAACGCCCTCCAGCACGCCCACCAAAAGGGCATCATCCACCGCGACCTCAAGCCGTCCAACGTCCTCGTTTCCGGCACGCCGGCGGATCCGGAACCCAAGATCATTGACTTCGGTGTGGCCAAGGCGGTGGACCCCGGCCTCGAGGCACCCGACGGCCTCACCCGAGGCTTCGAACTGCTCGGCACGCCGGCCTACATGAGTCCTGAGCAGGCCCGCGTCACCGATCGCGACATTGACACCCGGTCCGACGTCTTCTCCATGGGAATCCTGCTGCACGAACTCCTCGTCGGCCGGACGCCCTGGGATCAGGTGGCCGGAGGCCCTGTGGGACTCGCCCACTGGCGGTCGCGGGCCGGTGGCGAAACGCACCGGCGACCCTCGGCAAGGCTGGCCGGGCTTTCCGACGCCGAACAAGCCGCGATTGCGGCCCATCGGGGCACCACCCCGACCCTCCTCCTCGCCGCCGTTCGCGATGACCTGGACTGGATCGTTCTCCGGTGCCTCGAGCAGGATCCGGAGCGACGGTATCCGTCCGCCTCGGCCCTCGCGGAAGACCTCGGCCGCCACCTCCGTCGGGAGCCCGTCATGGCCGTGAGACCCGGACTTCGCTATCGGGCTGCCAAGTTCCTGAGCCGTCATCGGATTGCCGTGGCCGTGGCGGCCGGGGCCGCCCTGGTGCTCGCCACGGCCACCACGTTGAGCCTGTTCCTTGCGGTCCGTGCACGCGATGCGGAGAACAGGGCGGCACAACTCCTCGATCAGGAGCGACGGCAGCGCCTCGCCATCGAGGCGCTGAGGCTCCGGGCCGACGAAGAAGCCGCCTCCGCCGAGGCGGCGACCCGCTATCTCGCGCGCGAAATCCTGTCCGCAGCCGATCCCGACCGGTTTCCCGAGGAGGAACTGACCCTGCGCACGGTCCTGGACCGCGCCTCGGCACGGATGAAGCAAAGCCCCCTTCGGGATGCCCGCGCGGAGGCGACCATCCACGAATCGCTCGGGCGCTCGTACGCCAGCCTCGGACTTTGGGCTTCGGCCGAACCCCATTACGACGCCGCCCACCGGCTGTACGCGACGCTGAGGGGTCCGGACGCGCCGGAAACCCTGAGAACCGCCATTGACCTGGCCTATGCGCGCCACGCTTCCGGAGACTCCTCCGGCGCGGTGCCCCTTGCGGAATCCGCGTGGCACCTGGCACGCGAGCGTCTCGGAGAGGCGCATCCCCTGACGTTGCATTGTGGAAACCGGCTCGCGTGGATCTACTACGCGCTCGGCCGGCGGGCCGACTGGCACCGCGTGGCCGAGGAGACGTTTCAGGAAATGCAGGGAAACGCCGCGGTCGAGGACGCCGACCTGCTCGGCATCCAATACCTGGTCGCCCGCAAGCGGGGTTCCCGGCAGGGCGGCACCTTCGAGGTGGGAGAACAGTTGTTGTTGCAGGGGGTGGAACTGATGCGGCAGCGCCAGGGCGAATGGCACCCCATCACCCTTGCCGCGCAGGCCTACCTCGCCGGGTACTACTACGACCACTGGCGGAAGGTCTCCGACGCGGAACAACTCCTGGTTGAAACCCTCGCCCGACAGCGCCGCGTGTTGGGCGACCGCCACGAGGCCACAAGAATTACATTGAAGAACCTGGCCCAGTTTCAACTGCGGGCAGGCCATGATGCGGGTGCGGACTGGGCGCTGCGGCGGCTTCTGCAACTCAAACCCGTGGACCCTGCGATCATTGCCAACCTCGCGGACCTCTGGGATCGCAGGCCACCGGACGCCGCCTTCTCACAGACGATGGACTCATGGACCCGGGCAGGCGCGCCCCCGGGGGTCCGAACGGCGGACGCACCGGCGCTGGAACCCCGGGAGTACGCCACGGCGGCGGAGGCCGTGGGACCGGGTTGGTGGGAGTCCACCTTTTTCCGGGAAGGACCCCACGACGGCGACTGGGTCCTCGACATGGCCGGAATCGTTCGCGGTGAGGTCTGGCTGAACGGATCCGCGCTGGCACCGCCGTTCCAATCCGCGCCAGCCCGGCATCTGATGGCGGTCGGCCCTGACGGACTGCGCGCGCTCCGGCATGGCACCAATGTTCTGACCCTTCGGATCCACGAACAGCGCGCGGACCGCCCCGTCCGGGTCAAAATTCTCCAGCTCCCGCCCGCAAACCTCGATCCGCCGGCCCCAGCCCGGACGGATGGCTGAACCGTTTCCGCGGTCTGTATCTCCCGGTGCCGGTGATTTCCGAAGAATCCTGGCCGACGGCAGCCGGCGAATCCGCATGTCTCCTGTGAAACGGCAGGGTGCCCCGGATCGGTGTCGGTCCCACCCGGCCGGCAATGCACACAAAGACCGTCTCCATCATGAACCGAAGTTCCTCCATTCCCCCGGTTGAATCCGCGCCGGCAACCTCCGCCCAGTCGCTGATCCGCAGACTCAACGTCCTCGCGTCCCCAATCCTGGTCGCCGCCGGCCTGGCGGCGTCGTCAGCAACCGCCTTCGCCGACGAGACCTGCTCCTCGCCTTATCTGGCCCGCATTGAGGGGCAGGAGGAGTTCCTTTACGTGTGGACCCTGGGCGTCGAGGGACTCGGCGACGGCTCCGACAAACTGGTGGTGGTTGACGTCAAGCCGGGATCCCCAAAATACGGCAAGGTCCTGCACCACCGTTCCGTAGGCGGTCGCCACGAGGCGCACCACGGTGGCTTCACCGACGACCGGCGCCAGCTCTGGCTGTGCGGACTCGACGGCAGCCGGATCTTCATTTTCGACGTTCACACCGACCCCGGACAACCGCGGCTGGCCCGAACCATTGACGATTTCGAGACGGCGACCGGAGGGGCCGTGGGTCCGCATGGCGTCTACGCTCTCCCCGGCCGGGTGCTGATTCCCTGCCTGTCGAACGCCCGCGATCGCGGCGGTCGGACCGCCCTCGTCGAATACAGCAATGCAGGCCGCTACATCGCGACCCACTGGATGCCGCTCCCGGGGCAATCCGGACTGGACGGCAGCGACCATGCGGACGGCTATGGCTACGACGCCCGGGTGCTTCCGAGGAAGAACGTGATGCTCAGCAGCTCCTTCACCGGCTGGAGGAACTACACGCAGGACTTCGCCCGGGTCGCCGGGGATCCGGAGGCGCTGAAGCAGTTTGGCAACTCGATGGTCGTCTGGGATTTCCACACACGCCAGCCACGCCAGGTGCTGCGCGTCCCCGGCGCGCCGCTCGAGATCCGCTGGGCGTGGGGCGACCGCCACCCGTATGCCTTCACGGCCACGGCGCTGACCTCCAAGCTCTGGCTGTGCCACGAAGACGGTGCCGGACGCTGGCAGGCCTCCGAGGTGGCAACGATCGGCGGTGAGGGGGGCGTACTGCCCGTGGACATCAGCCTCAGCGCCGACGACCGAACCCTGTTTGTCAGCTGCTTTGGCGACGGCAAATGCCGGGTGTTTGACGTCTCGGACCCGCACCATCCGCGTCTGATCCACGACCAGAACATTGGACGCCAGGTCAACATGGTGTCCCAGAGCTGGGACGGGCAACGCGTGTACTTCTCCAGTTCGCTCCTGGCCCGCTGGGACAAGACCGGCGAGGACAATGAACAGTTCGTCCGCGCCTATTCGTGGGACGGCTCGCGGCTGCAACCGCAGTTCGGCCTCGACTTGACCGCAGAGGGTCTGGGCCGACCGCACCACATGCTGTTCGGCGCGACCCGAATGGGCCGCTGACCTCCCCGTTCACCCTCCAATTCCGCAAGGATGCCCATGAAACTCCTGCTGCTCTTCACATGGATTGCGGCCGTCGCCCTCCCGTGGATGGCCGAAGCCAACAGCGGACTCCCGTACGACTACCCGCTGCCAGAACCTGGCACCTACGCATTGCCGGTGATCCAGGACGCCGCCGACGGCGAGGTGATTGCGACCGACGGTCGCCGGCTTCCGCTCCGATCGCTCACCCGCGACCGGGTCACGGTGCTGAGCTTCATCTACACGCGGTGCACCTCCGCCCGCGCCTGCCCGCGGGCCACCGGAGTGCTCGCCCGGCTCCATGAATGGAGCGCCGGCGATCGTGATCTCGCGTCCGGCGTGCGGCTCGTCAGCCTCTCGTTCGATCCGCAGGTGGACACCCCGGACCGCATGGCCGGGTACGCCGCCCTCGCCCGGTCCCATCCGAAGGCCGCACCCTGGCATTTCCTGACCACGGCGTCGCGGGAGCAGCTCGCACCCATCCTCAGGGACTACGGCCAGGCCGTGGACCGCAAGGAGGATCCCCGCGATCCCGAGGGTACCCTCCATCACGCGCTGCGCGTCTTTCTCGTGGACCGGGAGGGTCGCGTGCGAAACATCTACAATTCATCCAATCTCGACGCCCGACTGGTGATGGCGGACATCCGCAGCCTGCTGCTCGAAGAGCGCGCTCCAAATCCATGAACCCCGCGCCCCCCCTGGCGAACACCAACCGGGCTCCCTCACTCCTGGAGCCCGGCTGGCGAATCCTCGCCGGTGGGCGGCGCAACGGGCCCAAAAAAATGGATGGCGTTTGCTTCCGGGTCCGTGGTGGTGTCCCAAGCAACAGCGTTCCTGATGAGCCATGTGCGATTGCTGGTGGGCACCCGAAAAGGTGCGTTTGTCATGACTTCCGACGACGCCCGGGAGCGGTGGGACATCCAGGGACCCCACTTCGCCGGATGGGAGGTGTACCACGTCAAGGGATCGCCGGTGCGTCCAGAACGGCTGTACGCCTCGCAGACCAGCGGATGGTTCGGACAGGTGATCCAGCGCTCCGACGACGGCGGCGCCACTTGGCAGCCGGTCGGGAACCAGTTCGCCTACGACGGCGTTGCCGGAACCCACCAATGGTACGACGGCACCCAGCATCCCTGGGAGTTCAAGCGGGTCTGGCACCTCGAACCCTCCCTTGACGATCCCGACACCGTCTATGCCGGCGTCGAGGACGCCGCCCTGTTCCGATCCACGGACGGCGGCCAGTCGTGGCAGGAGCTTCCAGGACTGCGCAATCACGGCAAGGGCCACCTCTGGCAGCCCGGCGCGGGTGGCATGGGCCTGCACACCATCCTCCTCGACCCGGTGCATCGCGGCCGGATGTACATCGCCATCTCGGCGGCCGGAGTCTTCCGGTCCGACGATTCCGGGGCCTCGTGGCGTCCCGTGACCCGAGGTCTCAAATCGCAATACGAACTTCCGGATCCCGATGCCGAGGTCGGCCACTGCGTCCACCGGCTGGCCTTGCACCGTTCCCGGCCGGACACGCTCTTCATGCAGAAGCACTGGGACGTGCTCCGCACCGACGACGGCGGCGGTGTCTGGCGGGAGGTCAGCGGCAACCTGCCCAGCGACTTCGGCTTCGCGATTGCCGTGCATGCCCACGAACCGGACACCGTGTACGTGGTGCCCATCAAGAGCGATTCGGAGCATTTTCCTCCCGATGGCCGGCTCCGGGTGTATCGCAGCCGCTCCGGCGGGACCGAGTGGGAGGCGCTCACCGCGGGGCTCCCGCAGGCCCACTGCTACGTCAACGTCCTCCGCGGCGCAATGAGCGTGGATTCCCTCCCCTCGTGCGGTGTGTATTTCGGAACCACGGGCGGGCAGGTCTATGCGTCCGCAGACTCCGGCGACACCTGGACGGCCATCGCCCGGGATTTCCCGGCGGTGCTCTCCGTCGAGGCCCAGACGCTCCCATGATCCGGGTCGTCCTTCCGGCACCCCTGCGCCTCCTCGCCGGGGTGGACGGGGAGGTTCAGGTGGCCGTGGCATCCCCCGTGACGGTGGGCGGCGTGCTGGACGCGCTCGAGGCCCGGTTCCCGCCGCTGCGCGGGACGATCCGCGATCACGCCAGCGGGCGCCGTCGCCCGTTCATCCGCTTCTTCGCCTGCGGTCAGGACCACTCTCACGTTGCCCCCGGGGCACCCCTGCCCGATGCCGTGGTCGAAGGCGCGGAACCGCTGCTGATCATCGGCGCGATGGCCGGAGGCTGAGGTTGAGCCGGGGTTCATTTGCAATTCCCGGCCCCCGAACCAATCCTGTCGCGCAGCCGTTCATCACCGCATGTCCGAACCGATCCTCATCGCAAAATCCGGCACCCTTGACCTGCATCTGCTGCCCGCCATGGCCAACCGTCATGGACTCGTGGCCGGGGCCACCGGCACCGGCAAAACCGTCACGCTCCAGACGCTCGCCGAAGGATTCAGCGCCCGCGGCGTGCCGGTATTCCTCGCGGACGTCAAGGGCGACCTCGCCGGGATCAGCCAGCCCGGCGGCGGGAACGCGAAGGTGGCGGAGCGCGTGCGTCAACTGGGACTTCACGGCCACGCACCCGGGGGATTCCCGGTCACGTTCTGGGACATCTTTGGCGAGGGCGGCCATCCGGTCAGGACCACGATTTCTGAAATGGGCCCGCTGCTGCTGGCCCGTCTGCTCCAGCTCAACGACACGCAGGCGGGGGTGCTGAACCTCGTGTTCCGGATCGCCGACGAGCACGGTTTGCTGCTCCTGGACTTGAAGGACCTCCGGGCCGTGCTCAAGCACATCGGAGACAACGCGGCCGCCTTCACCACGGAATACGGCAACGTCTCCGCGGCGAGCATCGGCGCCATCCAGCGGCAGTTGCTCACCCTGGAGACCCAGGGGGCGACGGCGTTTTTTGGGGAACCGGCGCTGAACCTGGAGGATTGGATCCAGACGGACACGTCGGGCCGCGGCGTGATCAACATCCTGTGCGCGGAACGACTGATGCAGTCGCCCAAGGTGTACGCGACCGCGCTGCTGTGGATGCTCTCGCAGTTGTTCGAGACCCTGCCGGAGGCGGGCGACCTGCCGCAGCCCAAACTGGTTTTCTTCTTCGACGAGGCCCACCTGCTGTTCAATGACATCCCCAATGCCCTGCTCGACCAGGTGGAACAAGTGGTGCGGCTCATCCGTTCCAAGGGCGTCGGCATTTACTTCGTGACCCAGAACCCCAGGGACATTCCCGACCGCGTCCTCGGCCAGCTCGGCAACCGGGTGCAGCATGCCCTCCGGGCCTTCACGCCTGCCGACCAGAAGGCGGTGCGGGCCGCGGCTGCAACCTTCCGGCCCAATCCCGCGCTGAAGACCGAGGGGGTCCTCACAGAACTCGGCGTCGGCGAGGCCCTGGTGAGCCTGCTCGACGATCGGGGGCAGCCCGGGATCGTGGAACGTGCGCTGGTGGTCCCACCGCGCAGCCATTTGGGTCCCATCACCGCGGCACAACGTCGCCAGCTCATGGCCGCTTCGCTCGTCGCCGGCGTGTACGAACAGGCAGTGGATCGGGAATCCGCCTACGAACGGCTCGTCGGCGCCGTGGCCTCGGCCCCCGGACAACAAGCCTCACCTCCGGTTGCTCCGGCGCCGCGCGGATTCTGGTCGTCCCTGTTCGGCGGCCCCAATCCGACCCCCGCCCCCGCCCCTTCCCGAGCTCAACCATCGCCACCGTCCTCCAAACCGCTGCCCACCGTCGCACGCCGACCGGCGACGGGCGGGCGTCCGCCGATGTCCATGACCGACCGGGTGACGCGGACGGCCACCACGGCCGTTGCGGGAGCCATCGGCCGGGAAATTGCGCGCGGCCTGCTGGGAGGGCTGCTCGGAGGGCGCCGGGGGCGCCGTTGACGCGTGGATGCCGCCACGGATGCCGTTGCCAGTTCCGCGGGGGTCCCGAACGTGACCACCGTGTCCGCCCGTGCCTGGTGCCGTCCGGCCACCGCGATCGTTGCCGGTATCGTGTGGGCCCTGGCCTTTCCGCTCCCCGGCTGGTCCGCCCTCGCCTGGATCGCCCCAGGCCTCCTGCTCGCCACGGGATTTGACCTGCCGCCCGGCCCCGCCTTCCGCCTCGGATTCGTTGCAGGGCTGGCCCACCATCTGGTCGGCCTGCGCTGGCTGCTCCTGATTCCATTCCCTTCGGGCGCCGTCGCCGCCTGGCTGGGCTTGAGCGCCTACAGCGCGCTGTTCGCGGGATTTTGGTTGATGCTGACGGCCAGGGGCATCCGCTTGCGGTGCGGCATGACAGGCCCAAGGCCGGAGTGGCGCCGATCGGTCCAGGCCGTCTGCGACCTGAACGAATGGCAGCGCCAGACCCTCTGGATCTGGTCCGCGGCACTCTGGGTCGCCCTTGAACTGGTGCGTTGCCGGTTCCTCGGCGGCTTCCCATGGAACCTGTTTGGCATCACCCAATGGCGCAATCTGCCCCTGCTGCAGGTGGCCGCGGTCACCGGGGTGTACGGCATCTCCTTTCTCCTGTGCTGGATCTCCGTGAGTCTGGCGGGGGCCCTGGCACTCCTGGTGTTCCGGCCCGGACATCGCCGCGGCTGGACGGTGTCGCTGCGGTTGCCCGTCCTGGTGCTGCTGCTCGTGCTTGGGTCGGGATTCCGTCGCCTGGTCACGGCAGCCCGTCCCGGCGACCGGACCGTCGCGCTGGCACTGGTGCAGCCCAGTATCCCCCAGCGTCTGATCTGGGATGACGCCGCCAACCCCGCCCGCTTCGAGAAGGTGCTCGCCCTCACCCGGGAGGCGCTTGCCACACGGCCGGATGCGGTAATCTGGCCGGAAGGCTCAATGCCGGACCTCACCCGGGAACAGTCCGACAGGGTCCTATCGGTGCTTCGAGGCACGGGTGCCGCCTGGATTCTGGGTACCGCCTATGGGCAGCAGGTGGACGGCGTCCCCGAGCAGTACAATGCCGCGCTGCTGCTGGATCCAGAGGGCCGCCTTGCCGGCCGTTACCACAAGCAGCGCCTCGTGATCTTTGGGGAGTTCATTCCCTTTGAACGAACCCTGCCCTTTCTGAAGTGGTTCACGCCGATCGGTTCCAGCTTCACCCCTGGCCGAGGTCCGGCCCGGTTCGAGTTCGGCTCCGACGCCGTGGTGGCCTCGCCAATGATCTGCTTCGAGGACGTCTTCCCGCACCACACCCGGTCCCATGCCACGCCGGACACGGACTTCCTGCTCGAACTGACCAACAACGGCTGGTTTGGCGAAAGCAGCGCCCAATGGCAGCACACCGCCAACGCGGCCCTGCGCGCCGTTGAGAACGGCGTTCCCCTGGTCCGCTGCGCCAACAACGGGCTGACCTGCTGGCTGGACGAGTTCGGCGGCCTCCACGACGTGCTGAGATCCTCCAACGGATCCGTCTACGACGCCGGGGTGCTTGTCACCCGGGTGCCCCTGAAGCCCGACAGCAGCGTGCGGCCCCTCACCCCCTATCACCGCCATGGAGACCTGTTCGCGGGGTGCTGTCTCGCCGTGGCCGTGACGGGAGTCCTTCGCGGACGCCAGAAGTCTGTCGCCTCCCCAATCCGCCCCTCCAACAAGGCGCCGGACACGTGAGGTTGAGGGCCGGTCGTGAACGGTGGCGGCCTCGCGCCCGGGGGCACCAGGCGCTGGGCGGCGAATCCGGGGCGTTCCGGGGTGGAACCAGACTTTGTGAAAAGAATCACAAAAGCCGCTTGCGGTGAAAACGGGCCGATCCCACAGTGTTTTCGCTCTGCCGATTCCCGGCCGGTCACCCGTCTCCCATGGTCCCGTCCACAGCATCAACTCCGTCCGCAGTGACCAAGGAATTTGGATACAATTCCAAGATCGAGGGCGAGGTGGTCCATACCCAGCTGGATTCCGCCCTCAACTGGTTTCGCAAGAACTCCCTGTGGCCCATGCCGATGGGTCTGGCGTGCTGCGCCATTGAGCTGATGGCCGCGGGGGCCAGCCGGTTCGACATCTCACGCTTTGGCGCCGAGGTGATGCGCTTTTCCCCGCGCCAATCCGACGTGATGATCGTGGCCGGCACGGTCACCTACAAGATGGCACTGGCCCTCCGGCGCATTTACGAGCAGATGGCGGAGCCCAAGTGGGTGATCGCCATGGGTGCCTGCGCCTCGACCGGAGGCATGTACCGCAGCTATGCGGTGCTGCAGGGGGTGGACAACATCGTTCCCGTGGACGTGTACGTCGCCGGCTGCCCGCCCCGACCCGAGGCGCTTCTGGACGCGCTCATGAAGCTCCAGGACAAGGTCAGCCGTGAGCCGATCACCCGCATGCTGAAACAAGACTCCGGTCCGGCAACCTATGGGAGCCTTGGGCTGGACCTGGGATCCCGGGTACCCGCAGCGCGGGACCCGGTCCACACCTGAGCGACACCCTCCCGCCGTGTCCACGCCCCTCGAACTTGCCCGACGCCTCCGCGAGCCTTTCGGCGACGCGGTGTCGGAACCCGCGGCGTTTCGCGGGGAATTGACCCTGACGGTCCACGATCCGGAGCGCATCGCCGAGGTCTGCGCCGCGGCCCGCGATGCGTGTGGCTTCGATCTGCTGCTCGACTTGAGCACGGTGGACAACTATGGCGACGACCCGCGCTGGACGGTCGTGTACGAACTGTATTCGTTGGGAACCGCCGCCCATCTCCGACTGCGCACCTCGGTGTCCGAAGCCGCCTCGGAGCTGCCCTCGGTCTCATCGGTCTGGCCCGCGGCCAACTGGCATGAGCGGGAGGCCTACGACATGATGGGGGTCCGGTTCCGGGGGCATCCCGACCTGCGCCGCATCCTCATGTGGGAAGGCTATCCGTATTTCCCGCTGCGCAAGGATTTCCCGCTGGCCGGCAGGCCGACGGACCTTCCAGAGGTCGCCTTCACCCGTCCGGCCCCGCTGGAGGGAGGCCCGTTCGTCACCGCGCCCGGTGCCGGCGACGCCACACGACGCGAACCCCGGGCCCGAACCCCTCAATCCTAGGAGCCGATGACCGTCGAGGAACTCACCTTCAAGGACCCGGCCACCCGGATCGCCACGACGTCACCCGACGACCTGGAGGACCTGCAGGGCGAGGCGATGATCATCAACATGGGCCCGTCCCACCCGGCAACGCACGGCGTGCTGCGGCTGGTGATCGAGCTCGATGGCGAAACGGTGACGCGGGTGGATCCCGACATCGGCTACCTCCACCGTGGGGACGAAAAAATCGCGGAGGCGATGACTTGGAACCAGTTCATCCCCTACACCGACCGCCTTGATTATCTGGCCCCCCTGGCCAACAACGTTGCCTATGCGCTGGCGGTCGAAAAGTTGATGGGTATTGACCAGGCGCTCCCGCCCCGCTGTCAGTACCTCCGCGTCATTTGCTGCGAGCTGGCCCGGATCTCCGCGCACCTCCTGGGGATCGGGGCCTACGCGATGGACGTCGGGGCCATGACGGTCTTCCTCCACACGTTCACCGAGCGTGAGAAGATCTACAATCTGGCCGAGGCGCTCACCGGTGCCCGGTTCACCACCAGCTACACCCGCATCGGCGGGGTGATCCGCGACACGCCACCGGGATGGATCGCGGCCGTGGGCACCTTCTGCGACGGGGTGGCGGCCCAGGTGGACGAAACCTCGCGACTGCTCACCCGCAATCGGGTGTGGGTGGACCGCACCCGCGAGGTCGGCGTGATTCCAAAGGCCACGGCCATTGCCCACGGCCTGACCGGTCCCAATCTCCGCGGGAGCGGCTGCGACTACGACGTCCGAAAGGCCCACCCCTATCTCTGCTATCGGGACCTTGAGTTCGACGTTCCCGTGGGATCGGTGGGTGACTGCTACGACCGGTACCTTGTCCGCATGGAGGAGATGCGGCAAAGCGTCCGGATTCTTCGCCAGTGCGTGGATCGCATCCCGGGCGGACCGGACAACGCATCCCGCGAACCGGTCCAGGTGGCCGACGGCAAGGTGGTCCTGCCGCCGAAGTCGGCGGTGCTCACAAAGATGGAGGAACTCATCCACCAGTTCATGCTGGTCACCGAAGGTCCCAATGCGCCGGCGGGCGAGGTGTATTTCGGGGCGGAGAATCCGAAGGGCGAGCTGGGATTTTACGTGAACAGCCGCGGCGGCGGCACCCCGCACCGCCTCAAGATCCGTTCCCCATCGTTCTGCAACCTCAGCATCCTGCCGGTGCTGCTCCCCGGCTGCCTGATGAGCGACGTCGTCACCGTGCTGGGCTCCCTCGACTTCGTGATGGGGGAATGCGACCGGTGACCCCGAGGCCCCTGCATCCATGAGCTTTTCCGTACCTGCCAGCCTCGAATCCGAACTTGACGCCCTCGCCGCGCGCTATCCGCAGAAGCGCAGCGCCTCGCTGATGTTCCTGCACGCGATCCAGGAGCACTTCGGCCACGTGCCCCGCGAGGCCGTCGAGTGGACCGCCGCCAAGCTGGGACTCCAGCCGATCAATGTGCATGAACTGGTGACCTTCTACCCGATGTTCCGACAGGACCGCCTCGGGAAGACCCAGATCAAGATCTGCCGGACCCTGAGCTGCGCGCTGGCCGGAGCCTACGAATTGCGGGACCACCTCTGCTCAAAGCTGGGTCTGGACGCTTCGAGACACGGACCACAGACCACGCCGGACGGGCGGTTCACGGTCGAGTTCGTGGAATGCCTTGCAAGTTGCGGCACGGCCCCCGTGGTCCTGGTCAACGAGGATCTCCTCGAAAAAGTCACCCCGGCGGATGCCGACCAGATCATCACCCGAGGCCGCGCATGAATTTTCGGAACACAACCCAAGGACTTGCGATCGGGGACGAAGGACCCGCGATGGGGAGTTGGCTGCCCGACATGGATTTGAACCATGACAAACAGATCCAGAGTCTGCTGTGCTACCGTTACACCATCGGGCAGGCCGGAAGCGGGAGGGAAACTAGACAGGTGAGGTATTGAGTCAAGCACTGCCATGCCCGAAGAATTCAAGCTGATCACACGCAACCTCGACACGCCGGGATTCACCCCGGACCTCGCGTGTTCCCTGCGCCATGGCGGCTACGAGGCACTGCGGCAGGCGCTGGCCACCGCACCGCGCGAACTCGCGGAGGGCAAGCGGATGTCCCCGCAGGAGGTGGTCCGGGACGAAGTGCTCAAATCGGGGCTGCGCGGGCGCGGCGGCGCCGGCTTTTCCGCCGGGTTGAAATGGAGCTTCGTGGACCGGCGGAGCGGCAAGCCGGTGTACCTCATCTGCAACGCCGACGAGTCCGAACCCGGCACGTTCAAGGACCGCCAGATCCTGCACCGCGATCCCCATCAGTTGATCGAGGGGATGGTGATCGCGTGCTGGGCCAACGACGTCCGGCTCGCCTTCATCTACATCCGCGGCGAGATGCCCAAGGCGGCCCGGTTGCTGAACCAGGCCCTGGCCGAGGCGCGCGCGGCCGGCTTCCTCGGCACCAACATCCTCGGTTCCGGCTACGACCTCGACATCGTCGTCCACCGCGGCGCAGGCGCGTACATCTGCGGCGAGGAGACCGGCCTGATCGAGTCCCTGGAAGGCAAGCGACCGTACCCGCGGATCAAGCCGCCGTACTTCCCGGCCGTCCTCGGCCTCTACCTGTGCCCGACGATCGTCAACAACGTGGAAACGCTGTGCCACGTGAAACACATCGTCGCGATGGGCGGCGCAGCGTACGCGAAACTTGGGACGCCCAACAACACCGGGACACGCATCGTCAGCCTCAGCGGCGATGTGCTGCGTCCGGGCTACTATGAGATCGAGGTGGGCAAGGTCACCCTCGGCGAGTTGATCCATCACCCGAGTTTCGGCGGCGGGCTGCGGCCGGGCCGCCAGCTCAAGGCGGTCATCCCGGGCGGTTCCTCCTCCAAGGTCCTCAAGGCCGGCGAATCATTCCGCCTCAAGCGCAAGGCCGCCGACGGCCAGATGAGCACGGTGGACGTCCCGCTGCTGGACCTGCCCTACGACTTTGATTCCCTGCAGCAGGCGGGAACGATGTCGGGCTCCAGCGCGATCATCGTGCTCGACGACTCCCGCAGCATGGTGTCCACGCTCGGCAACATCGCCGAATTCTACGCGCACGAGAGTTGCGGACAATGCACCCCCTGCCGCGAGGGTGCGCTGTGGATGGACAAGGCCCTGCACCGTCTCAACCACGGCGAGGGGCGCAAGGCCGACGCCGGGTACCTGCTGCACATCGCACAAAACATCCAGGGCCGCACCATCTGCGCGTTCGGCGAAGCCGCCGCATGGCCCGTGTTGAGCTTTGTGAAGAAATTCCAGGACGAATTCGAGGCGCAGGGCGCCGCCGACGAGGCCGCCCGATCCACGGGGACCCCTCCGTCCACCCGCGCCACCCACTGAGTTTTCGCATGTCGAACGTCGCGACAACCGCCGCCGCCCCCGCCGCCCCTCCGGCCGTCGAAACGGTCCGAATCAAGGTGGATGGGCGCGACCTCGAGGTCCCCAAGCTGATGCCCGACTGGCAGGGCCGCCTCCAGCCGACCACCATGATCCAGGCCTGCCAGGTCGCGGGAGTCGAGGTGCCGCATTACTGTTACCATCCCAAGCTCCCGGTGGCCGGCAATTGCCGGATGTGCCTGATCGAGTTCGGCACACCGATGATGGGACCGGACCGGAAACCGGTGCTGAACGAGGACGGTTCGCCACGAATTGCCCGCTCGGTGCTGCCCTACGAGCCCGGCACGCCCCGCGGCGCCATCGCCTGCGCCACCCCGATCGCCCCCGGCATGGAGCTGTATCCCGGTTCGGAGGCGACGCGGCAAATGCGCGAGGCCGTGCTGGAGTCGCTGCTCATCAATCACCCGCTCGACTGTCCCATTTGCGACCAGGCCGGCGAATGCAAGCTGCAGGAGTATTCCCTGGAGCACGGCCAGGCCGCGAGCCGGTTCGCCGAAACCAAGGTTCACAAGCCCAAGGCGGTGAATCTCGGGCCGCGCATCGTCCTCGACGACGAACGCTGCATCCTCTGCACCCGCTGCATCCGGTTCACCCGGGATATCGCCGGCGACGACGCCCTGGGCATCGTCAACCGCGGCTCGTACAACACGATCGCCGCGTGGAAGGAGGGGGCCTTCGACAACAACTACACGCTGAACACGGTGGATCTGTGCCCGGTCGGCGCGCTGACCTCCCGGGATTTCCGATTCAAGATGCGGGTGTGGTTCCTCAAGGAGACCCGCAGCGTCTGCACTTCCTGCGCGACCGGCTGCAACATCCTCATCGGATCGCGGGAGGGGGTCATCCACCGGTACGAGCCCCGCGAGAATGACGCGGTGAACGGTCCCTGGATGTGCGACGCCGGACGGCTGAACTACAAATGGATCGGGCGTCCGGACCGCCTCACCGAAGTCCTCCGACGAAGTCCGGAGGGCACCCGGGAAAGAATCCCGTGGGAAACCGCACTGCGCGAACTCGGAGCCCGCCTCGCCGCCGCACCCCATGGCAGCGTCGCCATCATCGCCAGCGCCCGCCAGACCACCGAGGAACTCCACCTGCTCAGGACGCTGGCCGACCGCCATGGTGCCCTCACCGATTCGGTGGCCCGCACCGGTGAGGCCGACGCCCTGCTCGTCAGCGCCGATCGCAACCCGAACGCCAACGGCGCCCGCATCACGGGCATCGCCTTCACCGAAATGGGCATCCGGATTCCGGAGATTGCTGACGGCATCCGGTCCGGCCGGATCACCACGCTGCTGGTCTTCGGCGAGGACGTCACCCGCCATGGCATCGGGCCCGACCTCCTCGGGCGACTCCCGCTGCTGGTGGTCAGCGACCTCCTGCCGAACGCCACCACGGCCGCGGCGCACTACCTCCTGCCAGGCTGCGCCCATGCCGAAAAGCGGGGCACTTTTGTCAACGGCAAGGGGCGCCTCCAGCGCTTCCTAAAGGCGGTGGAGGCGCCCGGGGACGCCAGGCCGGAATGGGAGTTCCTGCTGGAGCTGGTGGACGGCGTCGGTCGCGGCGGCATCCCGAACATCGAGACCCTCTTCCAGCGGATGACCGGGAGCGTCCCTGCACTATCGGGAATCGAGTGGGCTGCCCTCGGTGACCACGGAGTGACCCTGAACCTCTGAAGGCCGCCATGGACGCGATCTACTACCTCAGTCCGACGACCCAGTTCGTCCTGTTCAGCGTGGTCAAAATCCTCCTCGCGTTCGGGGTGACGCTGACGTTTGTGGCGTACGCCGTGCTCGCGGAGCGCAAGATCTCGGCGTGGATCCAGGACCGTGTCGGCCCCAACCGAGCTGCCCCGGTACTGATCCAGTATCTCCCGGTGATCGGCCCGGCCCTGGTGCGCCTCGGGTTGTTCCAGCCCATGGCCGACGGGCTCAAGTTTCTGCTCAAGGAGGACTTTACGCCGGCGTACGTCCGCAAGGTGTACTTCTGGCTCGCCCCCGCCCTGACGGCGGTGCCGGCGTTCCTGACCATCGCCGTGATCCCCTTCGGCTCCACGCTCGGCAACCCGAACAATCCGATGGTCATCGCCGATCTCAACGTCGGCGTGCTCTACACCTTCGGCATCGCGTCGCTAGGCGTGTATGGGATCGTCCTGGCCGGCTACGCCTCAAACTCCAAGTATCCCTTCCTGGGGGGCATTCGCTCCTCGGCGCAGATGATTTCCTACGAGATCGCCATGGGCATGAGCGTCGTTGCCGTCTTCATGGTGATCGGGGACCTGAACCTCTCGAAGGTCGTCGCCTATCAGGGTGGCGGATTGTTCCAGTGGATGGTGTGGAAGCAGCCGCTGGCATTCTTCATCTTCCTGATCGCCGCCTTCGCCGAAACCAACCGGCTGCCGTTCGACCTGCCGGAATCGGAGTCGGAGCTCGTGGGGGGGTATCACACCGAGTACAGCTCGATGAAGTTCGCCCTCTTCTTCCTCGGCGAGTACGCGAACATGATCACCGCCTCGGCGATCATGGTGACCCTGTTCTTCGGCGGCTGGACCTTTCCCTGGGGCGGCGGACCGGCCACGGGCCTCGCCGGCGGGCTCGCGCACATCGCCTGTTTCCTGGTCAAAATGATGGTCCTGATGGCCCTGTTCATCTGGGTGCGCTGGATGTTCCCGCGCTTTCGCTACGACCAGCTGATGGACCTCGGATGGCGTCGCTTCATCCCGCTGGCGCTTGCCAACATTCTGATCACCGCCCTCGTGCTGGCCGCCCTCAACCCCTGACCGGAATGCTCCCATGACCAAGGTCGTCGAACGCAAACCCCTGAGCCTCGTGGAGCGGACCTACCTCCCCTCCATCATCGGCGGATTCCAGGTCACGTGGAAGCATTTCGCGCGGTCCGTCTTCAAAGGGAAGCCGGTCACGATGGAGTATCCGGAGGAAAAATGGGTGGTCCCCGAAGGCTACCGGGGTGCCCCCTACCTTGTGAAGGACCAGGAGGGCGACACCAAGTGCGTGAGCTGCCAGCTCTGCGAATTCATCTGCCCGCCCAAGGCCATCAAGATCACACCACCGGGCCCCGACGGACCTCCCGCGGACCGGGCGAACGCCGAAAAGATGCCGCGGGAGTTCGAGATCAACATGCTCCGGTGCATCTTCTGCGGGCTCTGCCAGGAGGTGTGCCCCGAAGAGGCGATCTTCCTGCAGCGCGACTACTCCCTGACGGGCACCTCACGCGAGGCGATGGTGTACAACAAGGAGAAGCTGCTCGAGCTCGGCGGCATCCATGGCGGCATCCAGAAGTGGAAACAGAAGCTCGAGGAGGCCCGCGAGCAGGAGTCCTTCCCCCCGAACCCGTCCTAAAATCCATGCCCGGGCTCACCGACCTCCTTTTCTACGCATTCTCCGGACTGGCCCTCCTGTTCGGATTCCTTTGCGTCGCCAACCCATGGAGCCGGAATCCGGTGACCAGCGCCATGTTTCTGGTGCTCACCATCGTGGCTCTGGCCGGCCTGTTCATCCTGCTCCACGCCTTCTTCCTCGCGGCCATCCAGATCCTCGTCTACGCGGGCGCGGTGATGGTGCTGTTCCTCTTCGTCATCATGCTCCTCAACCTCCCCGAGGAGGAACGGCGGCGGATCCGCGGCGTCACGGTGGGGCTCGGGGCGCTCTCCGTGTCCGTGATCGCCGGCATCCTGATCCGGGCCGTGATCGCCGCCACCCCGCAGGCCGGCGGCCGCCCCCTCGTCGAGGGCGGCACCCGCGAGCTCGGCCAGTCGCTCTTCACCCTCTACCTCCTCCCGTTTGAGGTCATGTCCCTCCTGCTGCTCGTCGGCATGGTCGGGGTGATCCTGCTCAGCAAAAAGGACCTGAAATGACCGTCGGCCTGAACCACTACCTGGTCGTCAGCGCCCTGCTCTTCAGCCTGGGGCTCTTCGGCGTGCTGGCCCGGCGCAACCTGCTGGTGATCTACATGAGCCTGGAGCTGATGCTGAACGCCGCCAACCTCGCGCTCGTCGCCTTCTCCCGCTACAACGCCAACCTCAAGGGCCAGGTGATGGTGTTCTTCATCATCACCGTCGCCGCCGCCGAGGTGGCGGTCGGCCTCGCACTGATCGTGGCCCTCTACCGCAAGCGGGGCACCGCGCACGTCGAGGATCTCAACAGTCTCCGCCTGTGACCCCCACGACCTCCAATTTTCAGGACCTCGCCTGGGCCGTCCTGCTGCTGCCGCTGGTGGCCGCCCTTGGCATCACGCTCGGGCTTCGCCGCAACCGCGAACTCACCACCACGCTCAGCCTGTCGGCCGTCGCCACCGCCTTCGCCCTCAGTGTCTGGCTCTTTTTTCTCTTCGGCATCCACGGCGCCCACCCTGCCGTCCATCCGCTGCCGTGGCTCTCCGTCGGCGGCCTGGACGTCCAGATCGGCCTCATCGTGGACCCGCTGTCCACGCTCATGCTCATGGTGGTGACCGGGGTGTCCTTCCTCGTCCATCTGTACAGCACGGCCTACATGGCGGACGACGAGGAGTATCCCCGCTATTTCGCCAGCCTCGGTTTCTTCACGTTTTCGATGCTCGGCATCGTGTTGTCCGACAACCTCGTCCAGACCTTCGTGTTCTGGGAGCTTGTCGGGGTCTCCAGCTACCTGCTGGTTGGGTTTTGGTACACGCGACCGGCGGCGGCCGACGCGGCCAAAAAGGCCTTTCTGACCAACCGTCTCGGCGACTTCGGCTTTCTCCTTGGCATTCTGGCGGTCTGGGCGGCGACTGGGACGGTGTCCTATGCGCCCCTCGCCGACGCTCTCGGCGCCGATCCCGCGGTGCTTGGGTCCATGGCCTCGCTGGCCGGCGTCCTGATCTTCCTCGGGGCGGTGGGCAAAAGCGCCCAGGTGCCGCTGCACGTATGGCTTCCCGACGCCATGGAGGGCCCGACCCCGGTGTCCGCCCTGATCCATGCGGCCACGATGGTCGCTGCCGGCGTCTACCTCCTGTGCCGGCTGTTCTTCCTGTTCGGCGCGACCCCCGCATGGCCGGGACCGCTGTCCTTCCTGGGCTCCGTGACCGCCCTCGACATCATCGCCTGGACCGGCGGCCTCACGGCACTTCTGGCCGGTGTCATTGCGGTCCAGCAGGACGACATCAAGCGCATCCTCGCCTACTCCACGCTGTCGCAGCTGGGCTACATGGTGCTCGCCGTGGGCTGCGGAGGACCGGATGCCGCCATGTTCCACCTCACCACCCACGCGTGCTTCAAGGCGTTGCTGTTCCTCGGGGCGGGTGCCGTGATCCATGCCTGCCATCACGAACAGGATATTTGGCGCCTGGGAGGCCTGGCGACGCGCATGCCGGTCACTTTCTGGACCTTCCTCATCGGTGCCGCGGCGCTGTGCGGGCTGCCGGTGGTCACCAGCGGGTTCTACAGCAAGGACGCCGTGTTCGCCGCGGCGCTTGCCGATCAGCGACCCGTGCTGTTCGCCCTCGGCATCTTCGTCGCGGGACTGACCACCCTGTACATGGGCCGCCTGATCCTCATCGCCTTCCTGGGTGCCCCCCGGAGCGAGGCCGCCGCGCATGCGTCGGACCCGGAGCGCCGCATGACCGTGCCCCTGTTGCTGCTGGCGGTGCCATCGGTGGGTCTGGGCTGGCTCCCACTGGGGAGCTATCTGCGCCATGCCCTCATACCGGGATCGGAGCCGCATGCGGCCGACGGGGCATCCGACGTGTTCTTTGAGCCGTTCAACCATTCCCCCCTCGGTGCGTTCCTCGGACTCGGCATGATCGTGTTCGGACTGTCCATCGCCTTCGTGGCCTATCAGGGCGCCGCCGCCGACCCGATGCCCGCCCGCCTGCCCCGGTTGTCGCGCGCGCTCCGCAACCGCCTGTACTTCGATGAGGTGTATTCGGCAACGGCCCTCGCGCTCCACGACGGCATCGCCGCGTTGACCAACGGCGTGGACCGCTGGGTCGTCCAGGGATTTCTCGTCCGGGGACTGTCAGGGGCGGTGGACCTCTTCGGACGCGCACTGAGGCTGGTGCAGACCGGCAACCTGCAGACCTACCTCTTCCTGTTCGTCGCCGGCGTCGCCCTCGTCGTGTTGCTGGCCATCAAGTGACCTCCATGTCCCCGCTCACGCTGCTTCCCCTGCTTCCCCTCCTCGGCGCCCTGACGGTCCTGATGCTCCCCCGGCACCTGGCGGCCGCCTGGCGCGGCGTGGCGCTGGGAGTCACCGGGGTGACCGTGCTGATTGCCACCACCGTGTTTGTGGGATTTCCGGTGGGCCACGCCGGTTATCATCTCGGAGCGGTTCATGAGTGGATTCCCGCCCTGGGGCTGAATTACCGGGTGGGTGTGGACGGACTCAGCGTCGGACTGGTCTTCGTGGCATCCCTGGTGTCGTTTGCCGCCGCCTGGATCTCGGAGGAGATCCGGGACCAGTGCCGTCTCTACTATGTCCTGCTGCTCCTCATCGTCGCCGGCGTCTTCGGCGCCCTGATCTCGCTCGACCTCTTCTTCCTCTACTTCTTCAACGAGCTGGCGCTGGTGCCGACGTTCCTGATGATCGGCATCTGGGGACGGGGCGAGGACCGCACCGCGGTGACGTTCCAGATCACGCTCTACCTCTCGCTGGGTGCCCTGGTCGCCCTCGCCGGACTGGTGTGCCTTTACGCACTCTCCGGGGCCAACACCCTCGACGTGGTCGCCCTGTCGGCCTGGCTACGGGAGCACCCGCTGCCAGCCCCGTCACAAGTGCTGATTTTTGGGTTGCTGCTCTTCGGATTCGGCACGTTGGTCGGGCTCTGGCCGTTCCACAGTTGGGCGCCCGCCGGCTACGCCGCGGCGCCCACGGCAACGGCGATGCTGCATGCCGGCCTCCTCAAAAAAATCGGGGCTCTCGCCCTGCTGCGTGCCGCCTTTCCCCTCCTGCCCGAAGGGGTTGCGGCCTGGACCCGGGTCCTCGCCATCCTCTGTCTCGGAAACCTGCTCTATTGCGGCTGGGTCGCGATGCGGCAGCGGGATCTCAACCTGCTCTTCGGCAACTCCAGCCTGGCCCACATGGGGTTTGTCTTCCTCGGACTGGCCAGCGTGAGTCTCATTGGCATCACCGGAGCGGTGGTGGTCATGGTGGCGCATGCGCTGCTCGCCCCGCTGGAATTCGCCCTCGGCGGCCACCTGCGCCGCCAGACCGGCACCCTTGATCTTGGGAGCCTCGGTGGCCTGATGCGCACCATGCCATTCATTGGCGCGGCCTTGGTGGCGGCCCTTCTTGCCGGGTGTGGCGTCCCCGGGTTCGCGAGCTTTGCCGGCGAACTGACCGTGATGTTCGGCGTGTGGAAGGCACTTCCCTGGTTCGTGGTCGCCGCAGCCTGGGGCGGGCTGATCCTGGGCGGCGTGTACATGCTCCGGGCCATCCGCGAGGTGGCCCACGGACCGGCCCCCGAAACCGGGGCCGCCGGCGGGGACGTCACCTGGACCGGCCGTGTGCCCTACTTGGTGCTGCTCCTGCCAATGATCTTCTTCGGCGTGGCGCCGTTCACCCTGGTGGACCGCATCCGGCCCAGCGCTGCGTGGGTTGTCGAGCGCGCCCGGCCGTCCGCGGCGCCGGACCCCGCCGTCGTCACCTCCGTCGTGGCAATCGCACCGCCTGCGTCCGGCCACCCGACTCCCGTGTCCCGATGAACTCCTCGCTGCTTGCCATCGAAATTCTGGTCGCCCTGTTGGGCCTGGGCGTCCTGCTGGCCGATCTGTGGGTGGCGCCGGCAGCGCGGCGCGGCCTGGCCTACGTGGCCGCCACGGGACTGCTCCTCATCCTCACGCTCCACGGGGGCGCCCTGGCGCCGGACGACCACACGGCATTTGGCGGGATGTTTTTGGTGGACGCCCTGTCCAATTTTTTCAAGGGACTGTTCCTGATCGCCGCAATCGTCGTGCTGCTCATCGCCGCCGGATACGCCGACCGCTTCGACGGCTTCGGCGAGTACGTGGCACTGACGCTCTTTGCCCTGACCGGAATGCTTCTGGCGGCGTCGGCGAACGATTTCATCCTGATGTTCGTCTCGCTCGAACTCATCACCGTCACCTTTTACGTGCTCGTCAGCTTCCAGCGCCGCCGTCAGGCGTCCCTGGAGGCGGGCGTGAAGTACCTTGTGTTCGGGGCCCTGGCCGCCGCGTTCATGGTGTACGGCATCGCCTTGATTTTCGGGGCGGCCAATACCACAAACTTCTACGAGATTGCCGCCCGTCAGGATTCCCTCGGGCAGTCCCCGGTTTTCCTCATCGGACTGCTGCTCACCCTGGTCGGCCTCGGTTTCAAGATCTCCGCAGTGCCGTTCCAGCTTTGGACTCCCGACGTGTACCAGGGCGCTCCGGCCCCAACCGCCGCCCTGCTGGCCACGGGGTCCAAGGCGGCCGGTTTCGTGCTGGTCGTGCGCCTGGCGCACAGCGTGGTGCCCGAGGTGGCCGCCCGATGGACGGCCCTGATCCTCGCGTTTGCGATGGCCACGATGCTCTACGGAAGCCTCTGTGCCCTTGCCCAGCGCAGCGTGAAGCGGCTCATGGGGTACAGCTCCATCGCCAACGCCGGCTACATTCTCCTCGGGGTCGCCGCCGCCGGCATCACCGGCTCCAGCGCGGTGCTCTATTTCCTCGCCGCCTACGTCTTCACCACGCTGGCCGCGTTTGCGGTGATTGCGCAGGTCACTGCCCCGGACGATCAGGATGACGTCAGCGTTTTTGCCGGACTCGGCCGCCGCTCTCCAGTCCTGGCCACCGTCATGACCCTCGCCCTCGTGAGTCTTGCCGGGGTGCCGCCGCTCGCCGGGTTCTTCGCCAAGTTCTACCTTTTCAAGGCCGCCGCGCTCGAGGTCGGCACCAGCCGCCTCTTCCTTGTCGCCATCCTCGTCGCCTGCTTCTCCGTCGTCCTGTCGCTGTACTATTACTTCAACATCGTCCGGACGATGTACTGGTCCGCGCAGGATGCCGTGGATCGTCCCGTCCGCGTACCGATGGCCTCCGCCATCGGGATCGCCGTTTGCGTCGCCGGGATGGTCGGCATCGGTTGCTTCCCCGGGGGCGTCATCAACATGGCTCGCGAGGCGGTCGCCGGGCTGGGATCGCCGCCGCCCGCGATGCACACGCCGGCACCCCACACGGCGGGAACCCGCTGACCCCGCTCGTCTGGAGTCCCCGATGTCGTCGCTGCGGTGGTTGCCATGCTGGGTCCTCCTGACGTTTGCGTTGAACCTCAGGGCGCCCGGTCAGTCCGACGCCGGCACGGCTCTCCTGCCCATTGAGGCAAGGGTGACGCACGGCTTCGCCACCAACAACGGCGTCCGCCTCCATTACGCCCGCCTCGGCGAGGGGCCCCTGGTCGTCCTCATCCACGGCTTTCCCGATTTCTGGCTCACATGGCGCGGGGTGATGGAGGCGCTCGCCGGGGACTACGAGGTCGTCGCCTACGATCAGCGCGGCTTCAACCTGAGCGACCGCCCCGGGGGCGAGGCCGCCTACGACATGGCCGAGCTCGTCTCGGATCTGGGGGCGGTGATCCGGGCGCGTGGACGCGACCGCGCTGTGGTGATCGGGCACGACTGGGGCGGCGCCGTGGCCTGGATGGCTGCGCAACGGCATCCGGAATGGGTCGAACGTCTGGTCATTTTGAACCTGCCTCATCCCCGCGGGCTGGCCCGTGAGCTGGCGAACAACCCCGAGCAGCAGGCGGCGAGCGCCTACGCCCGGCGATTCCAGCAGCCCGGTGCCGCGATGGCGCTGACCGCCGAGGGACTCGCCTTCTGGGTGACGGAGCCTCCGGTGAAGGCCCGGTACATCGAAGCGTTCCGCAGATCGGATTTTGAGGCGCTGATGGCCTACTACCGGCGCAATTACCCCCGCGAGCCCTACGTCGAGGATCCTTCACCGTTGGTGAAGGTGCCGTGCCCGGTGCTGATGATCCACGGCCTTGCAGACACCGCGCTGCTCTCCCCGGCGCTCAACGGCAACTGGGACTTCGTCGAAAAAGATCTGACACTGGTCACCATTCCCGGGGCAGGACATTTCGTCCAGCAGGACGCCCCGGAACTGGTGCAGCGCAGCCTCCGGGCCTGGCTGAACCGCTGACGCCGGACGCCACGGACGTTCCACGCTGGCCCGGGCCAGTCTGTTGACCCGGAATCGCGGTGTTCATGACTTGGTTTGCAGGTAGGTCTGCCATCCCAGGTCGCTGGGCACCGCCGGGAAAAGGTCGAAGGTCACCTCCGGCCAGTCCGCGGTATACTGCAGGATCGCCGTGGCGTCGTCGGTTTCGAAATGCACGATGGCCCTCCCACCCTGCACATCGAGGTAGCTCTGCACATTCTTGAAAGACGGTGGATACCGGTAACTGCGGCGGCGGGAGGCGAGCTCCGAAAGGGTTCTGGAATCCTTCGGAAACACGGCAAGGGCGATGTAGTGCATGGTCTGAGGTTCCTCTGGCTTTGGTGGTGATCCGGGCTTACCCGAGGGTAAGCCATGCGGCCACGGGAAAGTGATCACTCGGCCACTGACCATCGCGCTCGAAGGTCACAATCTCCGTGGCCCGCACCGAGGCCGGGCCACGAGTCAGGATCCAGTCAATCCGCTGGCCATCCGCCCGGGCCTTCTGAAATCCGTTGAACGAGTTCATGGCTTCATTCCGACGCACCGCGGCGGTGGTCCATGTGTCCGTCAGGCCCCCGTCGCGAACCAGCAGGTCGTAGACCGGGTTCTTGCCGGCCACGGCATTGAAGTCCCCCACCAGCAGCAACGGCGTGGCGGCCGGGGCATCGGCCCGGATCCGGTCGAGGATCAGCGCCGCCGCCTTCTCCCGCGCCGGTTGCAGGGCGTGGTCGAGGTGCGTGTTCCAAAAATTGAAGTTCCTGCCCGTCCGCCGGTCGCGAAACAGCACCCAGGTGACCATGCGCCGGTTGGTGTTGCCCCAGGTGGAAGACCCCATCACCAGCGGCGTATCCGAAAGCCAGAAATGATCGTACTCGAGCGGCTCAAAACGATCGCGCCGGTAGAAGATGGCCATGAACTCACCCCGGCTGCCGCCATCACGTCCGAGGCCGATCCAGTCGAGATCCGGCTGATCCGCCGCGATTTCCTGGAGCTGCCCGTACAAACCCTCCTGGGTGCCCATGACATCGGGCTTCAATTCCTGCAGCAGGGCACGCATCACCGGACGCCGCACCGGCCACGCATTCTCGCCGGTCGCGCTCGCGTAGCGGAGATTGTAGGTGACCACGCACATCTCCCCCAGGACTGGCACGGATTCCGCGCCATGCGATTTCAGCGGACGCAGGGAGGCAGCGGCAGCGGCGGCAACCGCTGTGGAGCCGAGAAAGTGTCTGCGGGAGAGCATGGCGCGAGCCTCCCGCCAGTCCCAATGTCCGTCAATCACCCAGTCCCTTGCCCTGATCCCGCCCTGCAGTGCCATCAGGCGCCCGGTTGATCACCGCATCCGTGGGACGGTCGCCCGCCCACCGCGTCCACGGTTGAAGCGCTCCACACGACTCGAATGGACACGTGCTCCGCCCGCACCGAGTTCCCGCCAGTCCGAGGGATGTCTGGCCGCGTCGCCGGGCTAGAGCGCCGGGAGGGGCGGAAGGATGCCCTGACGGGCGAGCAGCCACCAAGCCGCGACGGCCACCGCCAGTCCGGCCGCGAGCCAGAACAAGAGGATCAGCAGGGACTTGGTGACCTTCCAGACCACCACGAGCCCGCAGAGGGCCGCCACGGCAAGCCCCACCGCGACTGCGATGTTCTGAGGTTCGGTCCCCATGGCAGGCGGTCAGGCCCGGACCGCCACCCGACGCTCGGCCCGAAGCCGTTCGGCGCCATGCCTCAACATGCGCTCCGTCGCCTCCCAGCCAAGGCAGGCGTCCGTCAATGACACGCCATACCTCAACTCGGCCGGGGATTTCGGCATGGGTTGATTGCCCTCGCTGAGATGGCTTTCCACCATGACCCCGATCAACGGTTCGCAACCCTCCACACGCTGGGAAATCAGGTTCTGCCAGACCTCCTCCTGGCGGGCGTGCTGCTTGGCCGAATTGGCATGGGAACAATCCACCATCAAGCCAGGCGGCAGTCCCGCCCGTCGCAACTGGTCCGCGGCATCCGCGATGCTGGCCGCGTCGAAATTCGTCCGGGCCCGGCCGCCGCGCAGCACCACATGGCCGTCAGGGTTGCCCGTCGTGCGCACCACCGACACGCATCCATCCTGGTCAATGCCGAGGAAATGGTGCGGATGCCGGGCGGATAACATGGCGTCCATCGCGGTTTGGAGGGATCCATCGGTCCCGTTTTTGAAGCCCACCGGCATGGACAGGCCGCTGGCCATCTCCCGGTGGGTCTGACTCTCGGTCGTGCGCGCCCCAATGGCCGCCCAGCTCACCAGTTCGGCGATGTACTGGGGAACCACAGGGTCCAGAAACTCGGTGCCGGCAGGGAGTCCGAGCCCGTTCACCGCCAGCAACAACCGGCGCGCCATGCGAATTCCGGTGTCCACGTCGTAGCTTCCGTCCAGGTGGGGATCATTGATGAGGCCCTTCCACCCGATGGTCGTGCGGGGCTTTTCGAAATAGACGCGCATCACCAGGTAAAGCTGATCCCGGACGTGCTCGCGCAGGGCGACCAGGCGGCGCGCGTACTCCATGGCGCTGTTCGGGTCGTGAATGGAACACGGACCCAGCACCACGAGCAGGCGGGGATCCTCACCGCGAAGGATGCGCTGCACCGTGGCACGTCCCTCGACCACCGTTGCGGTGGATGCCGCGTCCATGGGCAGCTCGCCCTTCAACAGCCGCGGCGCCAGCAAACGGCGGTTGCTGATGACGCGCAAATCACTCGTGGATTGCATTACGGCGGCAACCTAGCCGGGGTCGGTTCGGACCGGAAGAGGGGATTCGACACCCCGGATGGGTGCACGGAGCAGCTCAGGGCGCCTTGGATCCGGGCTGCGCTCCGGCCCGCCACGAGTCCGGCAGGTCGGGCTGCGTCGCCCGCAGGATCTCCAGCACCGCCTGGCGGTCCTCAGCAGTCAGGCGGTTCCACTCCGGTCCGGTGTCGCGTCCGGTGAGGATGTCCCAAAGCCGAGCATAGATCCGGTCCTTCAATGGCGCGGGCAGCTCCCGAAATGCCTCGGAATGGATGAGGTAACTGCACGGATGACGAAACAACCGGGACTTCAGGTCCAGATCGCGCAGCGAGCGGCCCCGGGCGTCCCGCAGCGCTCCGGAGGCAAAGTCACGCTCGAAGTCGGGACTCCCCATCACCGCATGGGTCAGCGGCGTCTCCTCGGTGAAGAGCAGGTAACGGAGGAAGGCCTCGAGCGGACTCTTGAGGTAGTTGCAGTGACCGTAGGCCTTGAGCTGAATTGTGGCCTCGTAGTTCAGCCGCGTCAGGAAGTTGTGCATGTGGAGCTGATGCTCCAGAACCATCAGGGCCACGATGTCACTGGTGGGCGCCAGGTATTGTCCGACGTCGAAATGCTCCGAAAAGGCGCTCAAATCCGGGCGATTGCCGGCAAAATTCGGCTCGGTCTTCTGCCGTTGGAAGGCGGCGGCGCCCACCAGGTTGCCGCGGTGGGACTGGTCCCCGTGCATGCCGGTGACAAACCACCCGCCCCATCGCTCCTCCAGCGGCGTGCGGTGGGTGATGCTCCCGGTTCCCGTCAACAGATCGGTCACTCCGCGCTCGTCGGTCTCGAAGGACCTTACGAGATGACCCGGCACCCCCATGGTTTTCCCCGCCGCATGGCATTCCAGGCAGGCGTCGGTCCGCACGAACCGTGGATTGGCCCCGTTGCGGTTCTCGAAGGTGTAAAACACCCCGCCCAGCTTCGGGTCTGCCATGGAAAACTCCAGCACTGGCGAACCCGGCACGTAGCCGACGTACACATCCTCACCGAAGTAGAGGGCCCTTGGGTTCCGGGGTGAGATGCGATCCCGCTGGAAGGAGGTCTTGGAAAAGACCAGGACCTGCGAGTTGGTGGAAATTTCCAGCGCCTCCAGAAGCGATGGCAGGTAGCCGTGTCGTGCCTCCCAAACCAGCGGGATTTCCCCGCGGTCAAGGCGGGCCTGCAGCCTGGGGATCGCACCGGTTGCCTCGGTCCGGCCGTACTGGAGGTTTTCCTCCTCGAAGGGCACTAGGTGCGTGGCGCCTTGAAAGTCCTGCGAACGGGCGCAGGCCGACGCCAGCGCCACGGCCAACATTCCGCACAGCCCCCGGAAAACCCCCTCCCACAATCTGGGACGCATGGACCCACGCTCGCAGATCCGGGGCTCCGGGTCTCGCCTTTCCTTGCCGGATCGCCCACCGGAATTGCAGCATGCGACGGACGATCCGCCCAGGAACCGGCAGGCCCGGCGGTCGGGTGAAGGGTTGACGGGTTTGCCGGACGGTCGGGCGACGGGCGTCCCGGCCCGGATCTCCCCCGCCTCAAGTGGCGCCGGATGCCGGCTGGAGCCGCGCAAGCACCGCTGGATCCCGCACATCCACCCATCGGCCCTCGATGGGCAGTCCCACGACGGGATGCCCATCGGCCACCATGGCGGCAATGGCATCCGTCAGCTCGTATTCGCCACGCGGCGATTTGTGGAGATTCGCGGTGTAGTCGAACAGGGAGGGACGGAACAGATAGATGCCGGCATTGTACCAGGCCGGTTGGCCCGGCTTCAGCCAGCCCGTGGCGCGCAAGGCTTCCAACTCGGCGGCGCCGGGCTTCTCCACAAGCCGCGTCAGACGAAACTGTCCGTCAAAGAAACTGAGTCCCCCCTGGGTGACGTCCTGCCCCCCGGTCACGGTGATCAGCCCGGCCCATGCCCCCTCACTCCACCGGTGGCGCATCCGCTGATAGGTGTCCGGGCGCACCAGAATGTCTCCATACGTCAGCAGGAAGTCCGAGTCCCCAACAAAGGGCCTGGCAACCTCTGGTGCCCGCCCCGTGCCGTCCTGAACTTCCTGACGCACATGGGCGATGCGTGCGCCCCAGCGGCTTCCATCGCCAAAGTGAGATTCGATGACCTCCGCCCGCCAGCCGGTGACGAGGCACACGTCGCGGATGCCTGCGGCAAGCACCCCCTCCAGGATGTGCTCCAGAATTGGACGCCCTCCGACCCGAAGCATCGGTTTGGGGCATTCCTCCGTCAGGCCACCCATGCGGGTGCCCCGTCCGGCGGCGAGAATTACGGCCTTCATGGACATTGGGCGGAGTCCGACTCGGGACGGGGGAGCGTCCGCGTGCGCCCACCCGGATCCCGTCGGCTTCGGCTCGGAGATCTCAGGCCCCGTATTTGTCGAACATCCTCCCGTTGGCCTGCATGAGCCGGATCAGGTATTTGGCCTCGAAGACCCCAAGGCTGCCCTGGTTGGCGCCGGTCTCGGTGAAGCGCAGCAGCTTGTCCGATCCACTGTATGCGGAATGCAGGAGGATGGGTTGTGGATGCCACGAGTGCCCCTTCAGTGCGCAGGGCGTGGAATGGTCGCCGGTGATCGCCAGCACATCGGGCTTGCGCGCCAGCAGAATCGGCAGCGCCGCGTCGAAGTCCTCGATCGCCCGCACCTTGGCCTCAAAGGCGCCGTCTTCGCCCGCCTTGTCCGTGTACTTGTAGTGGATGAAGAAGAAATCGTACTTCTCGTACTCCTGCACGTAACGCTCGAGCTGTTGGGCGATGGTTTCGGGTCCCTCGATCTTGTCCATGCCAACCAACTGGCTGAGACCCTTGTACATCGGGTACACGGCGAGCGCCGCCGCGCGAAGTCCATAACGCTGCTCAAACGTTGGGAGGTCCGGCTGGTGGGCAATCCCGCGCATCAGGAATCCGTTGGCCGGGTGTTCCCCGGCGAGCAGCGGCAGGGCCGCCTTGTAGAATTCCGCAATCAACCCGGCGACCTTCACCTGCCCCGGGTTTGCGGCATCCACCGGACGGGCTTGCGCAATGGGCAGGCCCTCCCGGTTGGGATCGGTGTCGGTCAAAGGCCCCTGAAGTCCCGCCCCTCGAAACACCACCACAAACCGGTGCTCCTTGCCCGGGTAGATCAGGACCTTCACGGCTCCCAGCTTCTTGATCTTCGTCGAAAGCAGGCGACACAGCCGCTCGCAAACTTCAGTGGCGATGCGGCCGGCGCGGCGATCGGTGACCAGGCCCTTGTCGTCGAGGGTGCAAAAGTTGGCCCGGGCGGCGACATCGCCACTCTTGAGCTCGATGCCCAGCCCAAGGGTCTCAATGACTCCGCGACCAACCTCCCATTCGATTGGATCGTATCCGAAAAGCCCCAGATGCCCTGGACCGGACCCCGGGGTGATGCCCGGAGCGACCGGGATCATCCGGCCCTGCGCACACCCCAAGGCCACCAGCCCGTCCAGATTCGGCGTGCGCGCGGCCTCCAACGGGGTCATCCAACCCTGTTCCCGGGTGGCGATATCGCCCAGTCCGTCGAGGACCACCAGCGCAAGTTTCGCCCCGGTCCTGACCTGCAACTTCGCGTAAATGCTGTCGAGGATGCTCATAGTTGACCGGGACAGGTTACGGACGTGGTTCGGGCGGTCAACCCGGGTTCCCGGAACCCGCGGGCCCGGCCCGGGCCTCCGGTTGCAAATTCCCCCGCGCGCCTCAACTCTGTTCCCGATTGATGGATGCCACGCCCCACGTTTCGCCTCCACCGGCGCCGCCCGTTGCCGCCCGTGCCCGGCTGCCCGCCTGGCTCAAGGTGCCCCTGCCTTCCTCGAATACTTTCACGCGCACGCGGCTGCTGCTGGCGGACCTGGCACTGCACACCGTTTGCGAAAGTGCCCGATGTCCGAACCATTGGGAATGCTGGAGCCGGGGTACGGCGACCTTCATGATCGCCGGCGACCGCTGCACGCGCGCCTGCGGGTTTTGCGCGGTGGACACCGCCCGGCCACTGGCCCTGGAGACCGACGAACCGGAACGGGTCGCCGAGGCAACCCGGCGGATGGAACTGGATCATGTCGTGATCACCGCCGTCGCCCGGGATGACCTGCCCGATGGGGGAGCCGACCATTTTCGGAGGACCATTGAAGCGGTACGTCTGGGAAATCCGGGCATCGTGATCGAGGTGCTCGTCCCCGACTTTCTGAATCGGGAGGCGTCACTGGACTGCGTGCTGTCCGCGCGGCCGGACATCTTCAACCACAACCTCGAGACGGTGAGGCGCCTCACTCCCGAAGTCCGGCACCGCGCCACCTACGACCGCTCGCTGACGGTTCTCCGGAAGGCCCGCGAACGTGCGGTCCGCCCCCTGCACACGAAATCCGGGCTCATGCTGGGCCTGGGCGAACAGCGCGACGAGGTCCTCGAAACCCTCCAGGACCTCCGGCGTGCCGGCGTGGAACTCCTCACCCTCGGACAGTACCTGCAGCCGACGCTCCGGCACCTGCCGGTGCGGGAGTTCGTGGACCCGCGGATCTTTGACGAATGGCGCGCCCTGGCCGGGACGATGGGATTTCTTCACGTGGCCAGCGGTCCCCTGGTGCGCAGTTCCTATCACGCCGACGAGTTCCGGCCCGCCGTCGCTCCACCCCCCAAACCCTCCGATCCCGTCAGGCACCCCCAACCGCCGCCCGCTTGAAGTCCCGGGACCCCCGGGACGTCAGAAACGGTCAACCGATATCCACCATGACACGCACCGAGGTGCTGGACCTCTATTATCTCGACGCCCGCTGCAAACTGATCGAACTCGCCGCGTTCCTGGACCGTGTGGACCGCAGCTCGGGCGATGCGGACTTTCGCCTCTCCGCATTTCGCAGCGCGCTGACCCACCTGGCCGGGCCGGCAGCAGGCCGGGCCGAAGCGGTGCTCCGGACGCTCAGCGATCCCACGGAGGTTCCGGTGGACAGGGCACCGGGCAAGGGCGCCGTCGGCGCCTGGCCGGGCACGCCGGTCTGAACCCGTTCAACAAGATCCCATGCGCTACATCGAGCCACACGGCCACATGGTCAGCCGGACCACTGACGATTACCTGGACATGGTCACCGCCGGGTGCGCCGCCGTCTGTGAACCTGCATTCTGGGCCGGGTTCGACCGCGGCTCGGTGGAGGGGTTCCGCGACTATTTTCGCCAGCTCACCGAGTATGAGCCCGCCAGGGCTGCGCGTTACGGACTCCCCCACTTCTGCTGGTTGTGCATCAATCCGAAGGAATCCGAGGATCCCGGGCTTGCCGCGGAGGTCCTCGGCATCATTCCGGAGTTCCTTGCGCGCCCGGGAGTGCTCGGCATCGGGGAAATCGGGCTCAACAAGAATTCTCGCAACGAGGTGCTCGTGCTCGAACAGCACGTGGACCTCGCGGCGCGCCTTGATCAATTGATCCTCGTCCATACCCCGCATCTGGAGGACAAGTTGAAAGGCACCCGGCTCATCCTCGATGTCCTGAAGGCCGACTCGCGGATCCGTCCGGAGCGGGTCCTGATTGACCATGTGGAGGAACACACCGTCCGGAGGGTTCTCGATCGCGGGCACTGGGCGGGCATGACGCTGTATCCGATCAGCAAATGCACGGCGGCACGCGCCGCAGACATCCTGGAGATGCACGGGAGCGAGCGGCTCTGGATGAATTCCGCGTGCGACTGGGGCGAAAGCATTCCGCTGGCGGTCCCGCGGGCGGCCCTGGAATTGCGGCGTCGCGGCTGGAGCGCCGACGCGGTGGACGCCGTCGTCTACCGCAATCCCATGCGGTTTCTCAGCCAGTCCCCAAAATTCACGCTGCCCGAGTGACGCCGGGTGCGCTGGTCACGTGCCGCCCGGATTTGAAGGCACCGCTTCCCCGCAATCGCCGGGTCCGATAGCGTCCGCGCGTGCTGCCCCGATCCCACCTATGGCTCCTGGTCGCCATCGCCGTTTCTGCGGTCGTGACGGCGGCGTCGGGGCGGCTGGATCCCTACTGGCTCGATGTCCTGCTCGGGGTGGGCATCAACATCATCCTTGCGGTGAGCCTCAACCTCATCAACGGGTTCACCGGCCAATTTTCGCTCGGGCATGCCGGATTCATGGCGGTGGGGGCCTACACCGCGGCGACGATCACCACCACTCTGGGGATCCGGCTCGGATGGCCGCCGGGCCTCCTGCGATGGGTCCTGTTTCCCTCCGGCCTTCTCGCTGGCGGATTGCTCGCGGCGGTCGCCGGCCTCGCCGTTGGCGCTCCGTCGCTTCGGCTCAAGGGGGACTACCTCGCCATCGTCACGCTCGGATTCGGCGAGATCATCAAGGTGATCCTCCAGAACGTGAAGGCGGTCGGGGGCGCCACCGGCCTGTATGGAATCCCCGCCTACACCAACCCCCTGTGGACTTATGCGTGGGCGGCACTGACTGTCTATGTGGTCTGGGGACTGCTGAATTCGACGTATGGGCGCGGCTTCGTGGCCGTGGCCGATGACGAGGTGGCCGCCGAGGCGATGGGACTCAACCCCACCCGCTACAAGATCCACGCCTTTGTGATCGGCGCCTTCTTCGCCGGAGTGGCCGGCGGGCTGTATGCCCACCTCAAAGGCTACATCAGTCCCAGCGGGTTCGACTTCAACAAGAGCATTGAGATTGTGGTCATGGTGATCCTCGGCGGACGTGGCCGCCACCTTGGGGTGATCCTGGCTGCGATCCTCCTGACGGTGGTCCAGGAGCCCCTCCGACGTCTGGGGGACTGGCGCATGATCCTCTACGCCGTGCTCCTGATCAGCCTGATGATCCTGCGCCCTCAAGGCCTGTTTACCTGGCCCGTCCGCCAGCGCCGGGCCGCCTCCTGATGCCCCCGCTCCTCGATCTGGACCAGGTCACGGTGCGCTTCGGCGGCCTCACCGCCGTCAGCGACGTGTCGGCCACCGTGGAGCCCGGCGAGCTTGTGGGTCTCATCGGACCCAATGGCGCCGGAAAAACGACGGTGTTCAACCTGATCACCGGGGTATACGCGCCGACCTCGGGGCGCATCGCGTTTGAGGGATGTCCCCTGACCGGGCTGAAGCCCTTCCAGATCACCCAGCGGGGAATTGCCCGGACCTTCCAGAACATCCGCCTGTTTCCGGGGCTGTCCGTCTTCGACAACGTCCGGGTCGCCTTCCACCTCCACCTCGCCCACGACGCGCTGCATTCCCTGACCCGGGGCCCCAAGTTCCAGGCCGAGGAGTCGGCGCTGAGGGAACGGACCCGGGAACTGCTGGAAATCTTCCGGCTGGAACGGGTGCGGGACGAACCGGCGCGCAGCCTCCCGTATGGGGATCAGCGCCGCCTGGAGATCCTTCGCGCCCTTGCGACCCGGCCCAGGTTGCTGCTCCTCGACGAACCGGCGGCGGGCATGAATCCCTCGGAAAAGGTGGAACTGATGCGCCTGATCCAGTTCATTCAGGAAAAGTTCGAACTGGCGATTCTCTTGGTGGAACACGACATGAAGGTGGTGATGGGGGTCTGCCGGCGCATCCATGTCCTGGAGTACGGACGCAAGATCGCCGAGGGAACTCCGGCGGAAATCCGGGCGAATCCCGCCGTCATCGCGGCCTACCTCGGACAGGAACCCACCCGAGATGCTTGAGGTTCGCCAGATCTCCGTCACCTACGGCGCCATCACGGCCCTTCATGACGTGTCCCTTCGGGTGGAGTCTGGGACGATGGTCACCTTGATCGGAGGCAATGGCGCCGGCAAGACGACCACGCTCCGGGCGATATCCGGCATGATGCGTCCCCGATCGGGCGAGGTCTGGTATGACGGCCGGAACATCACCGGAACCCCTCCGCACCGGCTTGTGGGGCAGGGTCTTTCCCATTGCCCGGAGGGGCGGATGGTCTTCGCCAATCTGACGGTCCGGGAGAATCTTCGCATGGGCGCCTACCTGCAGCGGGACCGAGACGTCATCCGAAGCGAGGAGGCGTTTGTCTTCGAGCTGTTTCCCAGGCTCCGGGAGCGCGAGGGGCAACTTGCGGGGACCCTCAGCGGCGGCGAGCAGCAAATGCTCGCCATTGGCCGGGCGCTCATGAGCCGGCCCCGCTGTCTCCTCCTCGACGAACCGTCGCTTGGAATCGCCCCATTGCTCGTGCGCCAGATCTTCGACCGGATCGTTGAGCTGAACCGCCAGCGCCAGCTGACCATCCTGCTTGTGGAACAGAACGCCAACCTCGCCCTCGAGATCTCCCACCAAGGCTATGTCCTCGAAGCCGGGCGCATCCAACTCTCGGGCGATGCCGCCCGGCTGCGCGCCGATCCCCGGGTCCGGGACGCCTACCTCGGCGCCTGAAACATGACGCCCTGATCCCGGCTCAAGGGCCTTCGGCCCTGGATCCGTCGCCCTTTGTGCCACGGTGTTACCCAAATCCCGGCGCCTCTGAGAATCCCTGTCCCAGCGGGTCGCCACCGCGGTAGCCGTGGCGCATAAAAACCGTTGATGACGAGAGAATTACAACAGCTGATCAACCGGCATTCTCCCTGCACTCGTCCGGGTTGTCGTTTGACAACTCACTGAAGCAACAGAAAGGAACACCAACATGAGCTCCCTGACTACCCGTCGTCCTCAATCCTATAATGCGAGCCCGCTCGCCTCGCTGCTCAATCTCAGCCGCGATTTCGACCGGCTGTTTGAGTCCCCGCTGGGCATCCGCCGGGGGGACGAGTCCTTCGCGCCCGCACTGGAGGTTCGTGAAGACAGCGACAACGTCACCATTCACGTCGAGCTTCCCGGCGTGGACAAAAAGGACGTGAGCGTTTCCATCCATGACGGCGTGCTGACCATCGCCGGCGAGCGGAAGCAGGAGCAGGAGGTCAAGGAGGGCGAATACGTCCGGACCGAGCGCTACTACGGTCGGTTCGAACGCCAGGTGGGACTGACCCAACCTGTGGTCTCCGACAAGGTGAAGGCCGCCTACAAGGACGGGGTGCTCACGATCACCCTCCCCAAAGCTGCCGAGGCCAAGCCCAAGACCATTGACATCGCCTCCAGCTGAAGGCGACGGAATCCGGGGCCCCGACGCGAATCGGGGCGCTTGGGCCCGCGGCTGTCCGCGGGCCCTTTTGCGTTCCGGGCGGCGATCTGAGGACACTCCCCCGCGCAATGGGAATTGTGTTGGGCCGAAAGGCACCCGCCGCCCTCGGGCAGGCACCAAGGCCGAAAACCCGGCCCCTCGGTCCTCCAGTGCTCGCCGGGAGGACGATTCGGCGATATACCTGTGCGCGCGTGGTCCCGACCGCCCTCCTGATGTTGATCGCCCTCGCGGCGCCATTGCTGGCGGTGCCACTGCTGGCGTGGGCCGGGCGGCATCTGGACGATCGCACCGCCTGGCTGGCCCTGCCCGCGCCGATGGCCTCCCTGCTGGCCCTCGGATGGCTGGCGTTCGCGGCGGGTCCCCAGCCGTTCCTGGTCCTTTCCTGGCCCTGGGCGCCCTCCATCGGGCTGGAACTCTCGTTCCTGGTGGACGGACTCTCCCTGTTCTTTGGGCTGGTGGTCGCAGCAGTGGGCGTTCTGATCGTCTTCTACTCGCGATTTTATTTCCTCGGCCACTCCGAGGCGCCGGGACGCTTCTACGCCTGCCTCTCGCTTTTCATGGCGGCCATGCTGGGCACGGTCTTCGCCAACAATCTGCTGCTGCTGTTCCTGTGTTGGGAACTTACCGGGGTGGCCTCCTTCCTCCTGATCGGATTCCAACACCAGGATCCGGATTCGCAGCGGGGCGCCCGCATGGCATTGCTGGTCACCGGCGGCACGGGCCTGTGCCTGCTGGCCGGGATCGTCCTGGTGCAGCAGGCGACCGGGAGTGGTTCGATCGCGGGGCTGCTTGCGGGCCCGCTGCCGTCCGACAGCCCGGGGTTGATCCGGGTGGCACTGCTCCTCCTTCTGGTGGGGGCGTTCGGCAAGTCGGCCCAATTCCCCCTGCAATTTTGGCTCCCCAACGCCATGGCCGCTCCAACCCCGGTCAGCGCCTACCTCCATTCCGCGACGCTGGTGAAGTTGGGGGTCTATCTCTGCGCGCGAATGTTTCCAATCTTCGGCGCCAACGAACTCTGGCTCCCCGTCGTCTCCGGGGTCGGACTGGTCACCATGACCCTTGCGGCGCTGCAGGCCCTCGTGGTGACCGACCTCAAGGCCATCCTGGCGTGGTCCACCGTGAGTGCGCTCGGATTTCTGGTGGCCTCGTACGGCCTCGCCATTCCGGGGATGCTGGAATTCGACTACCTTCACCTGCTGAGCCATGTGCTTTACAAGGGCGGGTTGTTCATGGTCGTCGGCGCGATTGATCACGCCACGGGAACGCGCGATCTCCGCAGGCTCGGCGGACTGTGGCGTCAGGACCGCCTGTTGGGCGCGGCGGCGCTCATCGGATGCGCCTCCATGGCGGGACTCCCCATGACCACAGGCTTCTTGAGCAAGGAGGCCATGCTGCAGGAGGTCTTCGAGGTTGCCGCGCCGAACGCCGGCCATGGGGGACTCGGCGCCTTCGCACTCGTGTGCGTCGCGGTCACCTCGGTGGCCAAGGTCCTGTTCGCAGCGCGAATCTTCTTCGGCGTGTTTGTCACGCCGCCGGCTGGAGGCGTTCCGCTGGAGTACCATGCGCCACCGCGTTGGCTGCTCCTCCCGCCCCTGTTGATGGCGGGAGGCTCGGTGCTGCTGGGCACGTTCCCATCCCTCCTGGAGCACCCGTTCCATTGGCTCGACGTCGCCGGATTGCATCAGGACGGGGTGGTGGAACTTTCGCTCTGGCACGGGATCACGCGTGAATTGCTGGCCAGTGCCGCGATCGTGGCTGCCGGGGCCTGCGCCTACGCCGCCATGCCGCGAGACGTCTGGCTCCGGATCGGAATGCCGCGGGTGCTCGAGTTCGACCGGGCTTTCGATCGGGTCTCGGACGGGATCGGCGTGCTGGCCTCGAAAGTCACCCGCGCCAGCGGGGCTGACCGGCCGACGGACTTCCTCCGAATCGTCCTGGGCTTCCTCGTCGTGCTGGTGGGCGGCTATGCCGCGGTCCGGGTGACTCCTCCGGCGCTCGAATCCCTCCGGTCCGCATCCGGCGGCCTCCAGGCCTGGGATCCCCTGCGCCTGCTCGTGGCCGGTTTGATCGCCCTGGCGTCGCTCGGTGCCGTGATCCTGCGTGCATGGACCACCCAGCTCATCTCGTTCTCCCTGGCCGGGTTCCTGACCACCTTCTACTACGTCCTGTTCCGGGCCCCCGATCTTGCGCTCACGCAAATCCTCATCGAGACCGCGACCTTGGTGCTGGTCCTCCTGCTCCTGGGGCGGTTCCCCCGCGCATGCGAGCTGGGCGTACGGGACTCCCATCCGACCCGGTTGAGCCGGGTGCTCAAACTGCTCGTGGCGCTGGCGACCGGGGGAACCATGACCCTGCTGCTGGCCGCGGTTACCGGACAACCGCACCCCGATCCCATCGGCCCCGCATTTCTCGCAGCCTCCCAGCCCCTGGCCCACGGGGATAACGCGGTCAACACCCTGCTGGTGGACTTTCGCGGCCTCGACACCCTGCTCGAAATCACCGTGTTGCTCATCGCCACCCTCGGTTGTCTCGGACTCTTCCTCCGATACCGGCGGACGCCGGAGGAATGGCGGGCGGGTGAAAAGGGCCCGCCCGGCTTCGGTGTCCAAACCCCCTCCGATTCCCAATGAACCGCCTCGACAGTCCCATCCTTCGCGCGGTCGCCCGGATCACCTTCTTCCTGGTGAACGTGTTCGCCATCTACCTCCTGCTGCGGGGACATCACCTCCCAGGAGGCGGGTTCATCGCCGGCTTGGCCACCTCGATCTCCATGGTGATGCTCCTGCTGGCACTGGGCGTGGACGCCCTGCCCGGAATTCTGCGGGTCGAACCGGTGTCGCTCGCCGTGGCGGGACTGGCACTGGCCGCATTCACTGCGGTGGCGCCGGTCCTCCGGGGTGGTGAGTTCCTGCGTCACGCCCATGCCGGAATCACCCTGCCACTGCTCGGAACGATTGAAGTCGGCACCCCGCTGCTCTTCGACACGGGGGTCTTCCTCCTCGTGATCGGGGTGACGTGCAAAATGATCATTGTTCTGGCCCGCTCCACCCTCGGAGAGCCGGCGCTTGGCTGGCGGGAACGGCGGCGGTTTGCCGCCCCGGTGGAGACGCCGATCGAGGAGGACGCCCCTCCCGGGGTGGACGGAATCCGGACGCCCGACCAGAGGAAGGATCGCCATGGCCCTTGATACGATCCTGCTGGTCGGCGTCCTCGTCACCTGCGGCACCTACCTGCTGTTGCAACGCAGTTTTGTGCGAATCCTCTTCGGTTTCCTGATCCTGTCGAACGCCGCCAACCTGTTTGTGCTGTGCACGTCCGGCGAACCGGGAAACCGGCTGGCGCCGATTCTCGATGGGCGACCCGGTCCGAGGGTGGATCCCCTGCCCCAGGCACTGATCCTGACCGCCATCGTGATCGGGTTCGGCGTGACGGCCTACCTGGTGGTTCTGCTGTACCGGCTGTTCCTCGACCACGGCACCACCAACGCCGCGGACCTGTATCCTCCGGACCCATCCACTTCGGAACCCTTGCCGCCCGAGGAGTCATGAACCTGGTGCTCCTTCCCGTCCTCCTGCCGCTCCTGACCGGTCTGGCGTTGCTGGTGGTCGCCAGGCCGTCACGGACCCGACGCTGGGTCGGCGCGGGCTCGGCGCTCCTGCAACTGGTGGTGGCCCTGGCCCTGGTGGTGCATCTCCGCGACGGGGGCTGGCTCGTGATGATGTCCGGCGGTTGGGCGGCTCCCCATGGCATTGCCATAACCGCGGATCTGCTCGCCGCGCTCATGGTTTCCCTGGCGGCGTTCACCTCACTGGCCTGCCTCCTCTACGGCTACTTCGAGCTCCCGGCCTCCGAGGAACACCCGCTGCGCCTGCCGCTGGTGCAGTTCCTCCTGACCGGAATCAACCTCGCCTTCCTCACCGGCGACCTCTTCAATTTGTTCGTCGCCTTCGAGGTGATGCTGGTTGCGTCGTACGCGCTGCTGACGCTGGAGGCCGACAACTGGGACATCAAGCAGGCCTTTCCCTACATCGCGGTCAACCTCACCGGCAGCACCCTCTTTCTGTGCGCCGCCGGACTCGCCTACTCACTGTTCGGCACGCTCAACCTCGCGCACATTGCCACGCGGGCGACGGCGCTGGAGGGGGATCCCCGGCTGGTGGCGCTGGCGTTGCTGCTTCTCGGAATCTTCGCCCTGAAGGCCGGCCTGTTTCCGCTCTACCTGTGGCTCCCTGGGAGCTACCCGGTGCTGCCAACCCCACTGGCCGCATTGTTCGCCGGATTGCTCACCAAGGTGGGGATCTTCGTGATCCTCCGCCTGGTGGCGACCGTCCTTCCCCCCGGACTCGACCAGGTCCACCGGGTGCTCGCCGTCCTCGCCGCCGTGACCATGGTCCTGGGCGTGCTCGGGGCGATTTCCCGCAACTTCCTCAGAGGCATCCTTTCGTTTCACATCCTCAGCCAGGTCGGCTTCATGGTGCTGGCCATCGGATTGTTCACTCCGCTGTCCATCGCCGCCGCAATCCTCTACCTCGTGCATCACATCGTGGTGAAATCGTCCCTGTTCCTGGTTGGCGGCGTCGTGTCCGTGCTCAACAGGAGTGACGACCTGGACCGCACCGGCAACCTCTGGAATGCCGCTCCAGGACTCGCGATGCTGTTCCTTGTCCAGGCCTTGTCCCTCGCCGGCCTGCCACCCTTGAGCGGCTTTTGGGGGAAATATTTGATCGTGGTGGCGGGATTCGGACTGCACCAGTGGCTCCTTGCCGGCGTCGCGCTCATGGCGGGGTTGCTCACCCTGTTCAGCATGCTCAAGATCTGGATCGCCGTGTTCTGGCGGCAGGACGACCACGTTCCGGTCGCCGTCGGGGATGCTCGTTGGCGCCCCATGTCCTGGGTGGTCGGTGGCCTGACGCTTGTGTCCCTCAGCCTCGGTCTGGGCGTCGAGGGACTCTTCCGCCTGGCCCGGCAGGCCAGCGAGACCGCCCTCGACCGGCCCGGATACATCCGTGCGGTCCAAACCGCATCGGGCCGGCCCCTGACGCCATGATCGCCCCCACCCTCAACCTGGCCTTGGCGCTGCTCTGGCTGTTCCTCAACCCGCAGACCACGCTTGGCACCTTCCTCGTCGGCTACGGGCTCGGATTCTCGCTGCTCTGCCTCTTCCGCAAGGTCCTCCCCGGGGATGCCTACATCCGCCGCACCCTGGCCTTTGGCCGCTTTGTGATCCGCTTCGGAGCACAGTTCATCCTCTCCAATGTGACCCTGGCCGAGGCGGTCCTGTTCCGTTCACTTGACGAGCTGCACCCGAACTTCATCCGGGTGGACGTCGGGGACATGACCCGGGCGGAGATCCTGATGCTGACCCACTGCATCTCGCTCACCCCCGGCACCACCACCGTGGAGATTGCACCCGACTGGAAAAGCCTGGTGATCCATGCGTTTGACGCCGGGGATCCCCGCACCGTGTGTGAGGCGATCCACCGGGGACTGAAGCGTCCCCTGCTCGAATTCACCCGATGATACCCCTGATGCTCCACGGCGGGCTGGCGGCCCTCGGATTGGCGGTCCTTCTGGGCCTTTGGCGTCTCGCCCGCGGGCCCACCGTGCTGGACCGCATCGTGGCATTTGATCTGGTCACTGTTTCGGTGGTCGGGATGACCGCCCTCCTGACCATTCTGTGGCGAACTCCCCACTACCTGGAGCTCATCCTGATCTTTTCGCTGCTTGGATTCCTCGGCACCGTGGCCTTCACCACGTACCTGCAAAAGACCCTGGACCGGCACGGGGACCCCGGTGATCACGAACCATGAAAGACCTCCTCCTGTCACTGCTGGTGCTTTCGGGCACCACGCTGATCGTCATCGCCGCGATCGGCGTGATCCGGCTTCCGGACGTGCTTTGCCGCAGCCACGCGGTCGCCAAGGCGGTGACCTTGGGCATTCTGCTGCTGCTCGGAGCCGTGTGGGTCGAACTCGGAACCGAGGCCGCCGGACTCAAGGTGGCGCTCGCCATGGTCTTTCAGTTCGCAACCATCCCGGTGGGCAGCCATCTGGTCGCCCGCCTCGCCCGCGAGAAAAACCTGCCCCGCTGGCGTGGAGGTCCCGACAACACATCTCCCGGGGGGCCGGCCGGATAGTCTTCGGGCTCATCAGGGCCATCAGCGTGCGCGGCTGAGGCCGGTCCGTTCCACAAGCGATTTGTGGAAAGCGGGTTGTGAAGTGGCGATCCCGGAAAGCGGGATGAGGGTCTCCCGCGTTGCCGGATGACTCCGGGATTTCGGTGCTTTTTTGTTTGATCGGGCGGCCTGAACGGCTATTGAACGTCCGTTGGTTATTGGAAACGGTGGATCCGGCCCACGGTCGGGTTGCCGTTTCTCGTCGGAATGGAAACATTCCGGCAAAGGAGGTAAGTTTGGTTGTTTGGGTTAGGCGGGCACCGCAAGGTGCCCGCTTTTTCACGCCCTTGACCCAAAAAACGTTGCCGGCTCCCCCTTCGTGGATAGTTTGGCCGGTCTGCGTCTTTGAATTCGATTCCTTATGCCCAAATTGACTGTTCGTGACCTCGATGTGGCCGGAAAGCGCGTCTTTCTGCGTGTGGATTACAACGTGCCCATGGAGGACAAAGCCGGCCGGATGGTCATCAACGACGACACCCGGATCCGTGAAACTCTTCCGACAGTCCGGCTCCTGATCGAGAAGGGCGGACGCCTGATCCTCGCAGCCCACCTCGGACGACCGGATGGGCGGCGAGACCCCTCCCTGTCCTTGAAGCCGGTTGCGGAACGGCTTGCCGAACTGCTGGACCGACCGGTTCGCTTCTCCGACACCTGCGTTGGTCTTGAGGCCGAGCAGGCGGCCAACAGCCTCAAACCCGGAGAGTTGTTGCTCCTTCAGAATGTTCGTTTCCACCCCGAAGAGGAGGAAAACGACCCGGTATTCTCCGCTCAACTGGCCCGCCTGGCAGATGTCTTCGTGAACGATGCGTTCGGAGCCGCCCACCGTGCCCATGCCTCCACCTGTGGGGTGGCGCGCATCCTGTCCGCCTGGGGCGGACGCTGTGCGGCCGGCCTCCTCATGGAACGCGAACTGAAGTTCCTTGGCGACGAACTGGAAAACCCGGCCCGACCGTTCGTGGTGATCCTCGGAGGCGCCAAAGTCTCCGACAAGATCAAGGTGATTGACCGGTTGCTGGAGAAGGCGGATTCGGTGCTGATCGGCGGCGCGATGGCCTACACCTTCAAGCTGGCTCGCGGACACAAGACCGGGAAATCCCTGGTCGAGCCGGAGCACCTGCTCACAGCCCGTGACGCCGAGTCCAAGGCGGCCGAACTCAAGGTGCAGTTCCTCCTCCCGACCGACAACATCGTTGCGGAGCTCCGGGACACCGGAAAGGTCAACAAGAAGGGCCGGCCGGTGCTGGAACCGGTGAATCCCCGCGTCAACACGGATCCCGACATCCCGGCAGACTGCGAGGGATTTGATATCGGACCGGAAACCGCACGTCGTTACGCCGAGGTCCTTGCCGGTGCCAAAACCATTCTCTGGAACGGTCCGATGGGCATGTTTGAAGACGCACGCTTCGGTGAAGGCACCCTCGCGGTGGCACGCGCGGTGGCGGCGGCAACGGCGGCAGGAGCCAAATCCATCATTGGCGGTGGCGATTCGGTGAAGGCGATCAACAAGGCCAACCTGTCCGCACAGGTGACGTTCATGAGCACCGGTGGTGGCGCGAGCCTGGAATTCCTGGAGGGAACTCCGCTCCCCGGGGTTACCTGCCTCGACGAGCGCTGAACCGGGACGCGCGACGGGCGCGGCACTGCATCCGCCGGGGCCTTCGGTGGAGCCATGGATTTCGGGCTCCCCGACCCGCCACCGGCCCGCTACGTTGGAGCATGGTTGACGGGTTCGCGCGTGTTTTCCTCGTCCTGGGCGTCCTGACGGTGATCAGCGGCCGGGCGGCCGACCCGGTCGGATTGCGGCTTGCGGTGTTCGATGTGGACGCCACGCCGCCTCCCGGCGTGCGGATGGCCTACGATTCGGTGCGCCAAACAGCCGACTTGGGCCTGCGGGCCCGTGGGATCGTGCTGATGGGCGCCGGGATGCCGGTTGTCTTGTGCGCCGTGGACTGGATCGGCATCGCCAATGAAGGACACGATGCGTTTCGGAACCGCCTGGCAGCCGCCGCAGACACCGTGCCCGGACGAGTGGCCGTTCATGCGGTGCACCAGCATGACGCCCCCGACTGCGATTTCGGTGCCGAAAAAATCCTCGAGGAAGCGGGACTCGACCGCCTCAACTTCGACGGCACGTTCGCCCGGGAAGTCCTCGATCGGCTGAACCTCGCCGTCAGGGAATCGCTGGAGCAGGCGCAACCCGTGACCCATCTCGGACTGGGAAGCGCCGTCGTCCACCAAGTGGCCTCCAACCGGCGCATTCCAGGCCCCGACGGCCGGATCCGCGCCGTCCGGTACACCACCTGTCCGGATCCGGAGCTCCGCGCGGAACCCGAAGGAGTCATTGACCCCGAACTGACGCTGGTGAGCTTTTGGAACACCAACCGCCCGTTGGCGGTGCTGACCTACTACGCCACCCATCCGCAGAGCTACTACCGGACCGGGATTCCCAATCCGGACTTCCCGGGTATCGCCCGGTTCCTGCGGCAACTTGCGGTGCCCGAGGCGTTGCACGTGCATTTCAACGGGGCAGGCGGCAACCTGGGGGCGGGCAAGTACAACGACGGTGCCTGGACCAACCGAGGCATCCTGGCCGCACGGCTCGCGGACGGCATGCGGCGGGCCTGGGAGAGCTCCAAACTCGAACCCATCAGCGACCGGGACGTCTCCTGGCGGTCCTTCCCCGTGACGTTGCCACCGTCTCCGCACCTCGATGAAGCCGAACTGATGGCCGGATTGAAGGGGCGTTCCGGCGCCGTCTTGACGCAGGGCGGGGCGTCACGCATCGCGTGGCTCCGCCGCTGTGCTGACGGTCACGCAGTGGACGTGTCGTGCCTCTCGCTTCGCGAAGCCCGGATCCTGCATCTGCCGGGCGAATTATTCGTGGAGTATCAGCTCGCCGCAAAGGCCATGAAACCAGAACTCCGGGTTTCGATGGCCGCGTACGGCGACTACGGGCCCTGGTACATCGGTACGGCCCGTGCCTACTCAGAGGGCGGATACGAGACCGAGCCGCGATCGTCCAACGTCGCCCCCGAGGTGGAACCCATCCTCCTGGAAGCCATCCGCAGCCTGCTCGCCGACTGACCCGGCGGGCGCCCAGGGCCTGTTCCGAAGGGCCGTGTTTGCGTTGCGCGCGACGGAGGCTTCAATCCGGTTGCAGCTCAGGCGGTCCCACGGCTCGAAGTCGGAGGAAACGGCGAGCCCCTGCTCCGAACGGAACCAAGTCCCGAACCGTCACCCGTCGAACGCCGCCCTCGACGCGATCCTCCACGACGAGGACATCCGCTGGAGTCCATTCGAGCAGGTCCTCGCTGGCTTCAATGGTATCCACCCAGGTCGCGGCCCCCTCCGATAGGGCATAAGTCAGGGTGAGATAATGCAATCCGTCCACGGTGACCCGATCCCGCACCAATGCCGGAGCGGAGCGGGCGAGGTCCGCGGGTAACGTTTCCGGGGCAACCGGACTGCCAGGCACCAAACCCGATACTCGATTGCCGGCCTCCAGCAGCACGTGATCAAATTCCAGCCAGTACCCGGTGTTCGGTACCGTGGGACCGGTCCGCACAAACTCGATGGTGTTCCCCCCGGCGGTCGCTCCCACCTCCACGGCGCCAAACTCCACGCTCCGCTCCATCGGACCGGAAAACCGGTCCGAATACAGCGTCACCGCATCCCCCGCCCCATTGCGGAATCGCACCGCAACCTCGTGCTCCCCAAACCCGGGCTGGATCACCCCGCCCTGCGAATACCCGGCCGATCCAAACTCGAACGTCAGCCGGAACCGTGATCCCGCCACCACCTGCGTGGGATCCAGCACGAAATGCATCCGGTTCACCGGATCCCCCACCGTCAACGCCCGCTCCCATGCCTTCCACGGCTCGTCATGGGCCACCCCCAGCACGGAGGGCAGCCCGTTGAAGCCCGCCGCATACGTCCCCGCAAAATAGAAATCATCATCCGCTCCGGGATTCTCCGTCGGGGAATACCATGGATCCCCGGCCAGCCGCGTCACCAGCCCAGGCGCCGCATCTCTCTGATTATTCTGGGGCGAGAACTCCGCGATCATCGCCCCACCAGTGGCTCCCTCCGGCGCATTCTCCCCAATCTGCCAGCGCGTCCGGATCTGCGGCGGCACACTCACCGCCTCCAGCAGCACGTGATCAAATTCCAGCCAGTACCCGGTGTTCGGCACCGTGGGACCGGTCCGCACAAACTCGATGGTGTTCCCCCCTGCGGTCGCTCCCGCCTCCACGGCGCCAAACTCCACGCTCCGCTCCATCGGACCGGAAAACCGGTCCGAATACAGCGTCACCGCATCCCCCGCCCCATTGCGAAATCGCACCGCGACCTCGTGCTCGCCAAACCCGGGCTGGATCACCCCGCCCTGCGAATACCCGGCCGAACCAAACTCGAACGTCAGCCGGAACCGTGATCCCGCCACCACCTGCGTGGGATCCAGCACGAAATGCATCCGGTTCACCGGATCCCCCACTGTCAACGCCCGCTCCCATGCCTTCCACGGCTCGTCGTGGGCCACCCCCAGCACGGAGGGCAGCCCGTTGAAGCCCGCCGCATACGTCCCCGCAAAATAGAAATCATCATCCGCTCCGGGATTCTCCGTCGGGGAATACCACGGATCCCCGGCCAGCCGCGTCACCAGCCCGGGCGCCGCATCTCTCTGATTATTCTGGGGCGAGAACTCCGCGATCATCGCCCCACCAGTGGCTCCCTCCGGTGCATTCTCCCCAATCTGCCAGCGCGTCCGGATCCCGGGCTGGGGCGGAGGTGGCTCTGGATTCGCGGTCCCGCGGACGAACACGCTGAACCGCCCCGTGGAACTCAGCGGTGGCGTCCCGTCGTCGGTTACGCGAACCACCACGTTGTGGGTCGCTCCTCCCATGCCGGAGGCCGGAGTCCACTGAACGCGACCGGTCGGTGACACCGTCAACCCCGCGGGCCCGCTCACAAGCGCATACGAGAGGCGGTTCGCCGGGAGGTCCCGGTCCGTCGCTTCCAGTTGCAACGCCCAGGGCTGGAGCACGTCCACCGCATGGGTCTGCACGAACGCGAGCACGGGAGCGGTGTTGCCCGTCGCCAGACACTCCAAACGCACGTGGTCGTATTCCAACCAGTAGGACCTGCCGGAATCCGCCGGACCGGTTCGGGCAAACTCGATGGTGTTGGGTCCGGCGGTGGCGCCGACGGAGGCCGCGGTGAACTCCACCGTCCTCAGGCCGGGGGCTGTGAGGCGCCCCGTGAAGAGCGGCGTCACGATCCCACCGCCGTTGCGAAAGCGTATGGACAGATCGTGAACGCCGTACCCCGACTGCCACACACCGTTGATCGCGAATCCGGCCATGGGAAACTCAAACTGCAGGCGGAAGCGGGCACCGGCCATCACCTGGTTCTCCTCCAGGACAAAATGCATGGTGTTCACCGGATCGCCGAGCGTATGGGCCCGTTCCCAGGCACGCCACGGCTCATCGTTGGGCACGACGAGGGACTCTGTCAGGCCGTTGAAGCCGGCGGGATAATTCCCTGCGAAATAGAAGTGGTCGTCGGGACCCGGGTTGGATCCGCCCAGGTACTGAGGATCTCCGGGAAAACGGGTGACCGAGCCGGGTGCGGGATCCGTCCGGTTGTTCTGCGGAGAGAACTCCGCCATATAACTCGCGGAGCCAGCCGGGGAGTCGTGGCCGATCTGCCAGACGGACCGCGCTGTGGCCGGTGAGCGGACACCTTCGATGAACTCGCGGACCAGCCGGATCCCTCCGGCGTGAAGTTCGTCGGTGCCCAGCGGGGGCATGTGATATGCCCCCAGGGCGGCGATGCGACGCCAAAGCACTGAAGCCTCAGGATTCCCAGGCGCAACAATGCGCGCTCCAAGCACGCCGAGGTCGTCGCCAGGGACCCCGTTGAGGATTCCCGATTCCGCCAGTGGCGTGGAAAACCGCCCATCCCACACCCCGCGGCCGATGCCTCCCGGCTGATGGCAATAGGCACAATTGACCTCCAGATACGTCTTGAATCGGTGCTCCAGGGTCGCCTCGGCATCCGCAATGTCCGCCAACCGCGGGAGCAGGGCCGGGTCGGGGGGCGCTTGCTGAAACACGCCGAGCGAAGCGATGTGCGAAATCTGGTTTACGGCCCCCGCCCCTGACGGAATCTCCCGATTCAACTGCAGGGCATTGAACCCGAGCACGTGCTGCGCGGCGCCATTGTGGCAGATCAGACACTCGGATCGGCCGGGATAGCGCCAGTTCTGGACGCGCATCACGTCGCCTTCTAGGACTGGAATCGCCTCGTCGAGGCCGGCATCCGGCACGAGGTCGGCATCCGAGCCGTCGGCCCGCCACTTGTAAGTCACCCCATACGCTCCCGAGTCGCTCTTCACCAGGAAGCGGGTCTCCAACCGCCGGCGCGTCGTCGGATCACCACGAACCAGTTCCAGGTCGAAATGCTTCACCCAAACCGATCCCGTCGGGTAAACCCAATGCCCGGAACCGTCGCGCTGGATGCGATCCGCGGCGTTCTGCATGAAGAACCAGCGGCGCTTCAGGGCATGATCGGACCAGAAGGTGGACGCGACCTCGTAGGGCATCATCCCGGCCCGGGGGGTCAGGCTGGCCAGACTCGAAAACACCCGGGCGGCACTGAGGGTCGGCGGCAGTGCCGGATCCTCCTCGCGGGGTGTCCGGCGCAGCTTCACGATCCTGCCACCGGCGAGCTCTGCGGCCAGGATTTCTCCGGTGGCGGGATGCAGGGCAAACGAGGCCATGCCCCGCGGCACGGTCGTGAGCCGCTTGACCGTCACCGCGCCGCCACCGTTCTCGGAAAGCGACCAGACGTGCCCGGCGATGGCATCGCCGAATATGTATTTCCCATAAAGGTCCGGATAGGCGGTCCCACGGTAGGTCAGCCCGCCGATGACGGCGCGTCCGCCGAAGTTCGGGTCCCTCGCAGCATGACTGTAGGCGTACAACGGGGGACTGTGGGAAAATCCCGGCGGCGGCGCCGGGAAACCCGGGTTCGGGAGAGTCGCCTCAAAATGGCCCCATCCATAATTGCCACCCCTCACGTACCGGTTCACCTCCTCCATCCGGGCTCCTCCAACATCTCCCCCCAGCATGTCGCCGGTGACCGGGTCAATGCTGAAACGATGGGGATTCCGGAGCCCGACCACCCAGAACTCGGTACGAACGGCGGCAGGGGAAACCGGCAACCCGTTGAACGAGGTGCGTCCAATGAAGGGATTGTCGGGAGGAATCCGGTATCCAGTCCCCACGGCCGGATGCGGATTCGGCGCCAGACTGCCGGGGCGCCCGTCCACATCAATGCGCAGGATTCCGGAGAAGAAGTTCTTGTCAATCCGCTGGCTGTTCCGGAAGGGGTCGTTCTGCAACCCCTCATCACCGAGCGAGACATACAGATAGCCATCGGTGCCAAAATGCAGGTCGCCCGCCTGGTGGAGGTCGTTCCGATCCCACTGGGAGATCAGGACCTGCTCGGATTCCCGAAGGGCACGCCACGGATTCACCGGGTCCGCCTCGAATCGCGAAAGCGTCGCATAGGTGCGCCCCTCAGTCCGGTTGGTCCGGGTGTAGAAAACGTAAAAATATCGGTTCCGGGCGAAGTCGGGATGAAATGTCATGCCCGCCAACCCTGACTCCGAGGAGACGGCTCCCGGGGCAAAGGTGTCGTGGGTGATGTCGAGAAATACCGTCTTCGTGGGCGCCGCCAGATTCGTGATCACGAAGATCTTCCCGAAGAGACCGTACACGAACAACTCGTTGGTCTTTCCCGGCGGGGCGGTCATGCCCACAATGTCGTCCGTGCGCAGGGGAAAGCTGAGGCTGGGGAACGCGTTGACCGCCTCATACTCCGCCGCGGGTGCCACGGCGGGCATCGAGGGCGGACTGCTGACCAACCACTGGCCTCGGGCGACTCCCGGCGCCGGCAGGAGCACCACTGCCAGCCAGAAAATCATCCCGCAAATGGATCGAACCACCGGCATCCATGACTGACACCACGCCGGCAAGATTTTGCAACGTGAAATTGGACGGGAATCCCGATTCAAGCCGACGGGCGACCCATGCGGACCCACGGGCGACGGACCCCGCCGGGCACCCTTCAGCCGCATGCCTGAACCGACCATGACCGTCCGGCTCGTTCCCGCCACGGAGTCCGACGTGCCCCTGATCCGGGATCTGGCCACCCGCATCTGGCATGCCGCCTATGCTGAACTGCTCACGATCGAGCAGCGGGAGTACATGCTTCAATGGATGTACGCGCCGCACCAGCTTGCGGGGCAGATCCGCCGCGGGGTCACCTACCAGCTTGCCCTGGCTGAAGGGGGCCCGGTCGGATTCCTGGCGTGGGAACGCCTGCCCGCGACAACCACGGCCCATCTGCACAAACTCTACCTGCTCCCGGAGTGGCACGGATTTGGACTGGGGCAGCAGGTGCTCCGGGAGGTCTGTGCGGCGGCAATTGCCGCCGGATGCCTCCAGATCGAACTCCGGGTCAACAAGGGGAACCTGCGAGCCCAAAAAGCGTACCGCCGGGCTGGATTTCGCCGGGTCGAAAGTATCGTCACCGATATCGGATGTGGATTTGTAATGGACGATTTCGTCTTGAGGCGGACCTTGGCCCGTGACGCGTCCGATGGCGGTGGCCCCGCAAGCAGGGCGCACTGATCCATCCGGGTCTCCGCCCCGGCAAGTCCACACCCCCATCTACGGACTGCCGGACGCACCGGCGGACTGGATCCGATACAGCCGGCCCTCGGTCCGGATGAACAAGGCTCCGTCCGCGATGGCCGGACTCGCCAAAGTTCGCTCCCCCAGGTCATTGCGGGCCAGCAATTGAAACTGGGGACCCGCGACGACGACCGAGGCCAGACCGTCCTCGTTCAGGAAAATGATCCGGCCATCCGCCAGAACAGGCGACGCCGAGAACCCGCCTCCAAGCCGTTCATTCCAATGCACCGCACCCGTCTTCGCATCAGCACACGACGCCACTCCGGCATCGGACACCCAGTAGAGTTCATCCCCGGAAAGCAGCATCGAAGGCGTGTTGGGCGCGCCGCGGCTCGTCGTCCAGACCACGGCGGACGCCGTTGCATCCCCCTGGGCGCCCTCGGGCCGGATGGCGTGGATCACCGGCCGGTCGTATCCGGAGGACACGAACACCAGTCCATGCCCGACCACCGGACGTGGTACGACGGAATACCCCTCCCCGTACCGGACCTGCCACAACTCCCGGCCGTCCATTGGATCATACGCGCAGACCATGCCGCTGCCCGGGCTGATCACTTCAGGCCGGCCACCGTTGGTGATCACCAGTGGTGTGCTGAAGGAAAACGTCTTTCGCGCCGGCGTGTCGCGGGGGGTTTTCCACCGGACCCTTCCGTTCTCCGGATCGAGACACACCACGAACGGGTCGGCGCCGCCGTCGCAACTGAAGAACAGCCCACCCCCGGTCCAGACGGGAGATCCGCCGTTCCCATGCACCGGTTCGTACTTCAGGGAGGTTTGGCGCCACAGCACATTGCCATCGGCATCCAGCGCTGCGCTTCCGTGATGTCCGAAATGAACGTAGATGCGTCCGTCGCGAACGAGGGGAGTGGGGCTGGCATGGCTGTTCTTGCCATGGATCGAAGGACCGGACTGCGGCGGCCGCAATGCCTCGCGGTCCCAGAGGACTTCACCGGATCCTGAATCGAGGCACAGGGCCCTCAGCGAGAGTTGGTCCGGGGAGTCGGCCACCGCCGTGGTCAGATAAATGCGACGGTCCGCCACCACCGGGGACGACCAACCCGAGCCCGGGACCGCAACCGTCCAGACCACATTGCTTGTGCGGCTCCAATGGAGCGGCAGGCCGGGAGACCCCGCGTGGCCTTGTCCCGTTGGTCCCCGGAATTCGGGCCAGGCGCCGGAGGGTTCCGCCGCCGTGGAAAGCGACAGCAGCGCGCAGAGGGCCGTTCCGAAAAAGAGGGTCACGGGGCGGCAGGTCATCGGGAAACTCTTAGCCCGATTCGAGCCCCGATGCCAGACCCGCACTCGCGCAGCGGTGGCGACGGCTTCACCACGACCGTTTCCCCAATTGACCGGGTGCCGTCGGCGGGCTATCCGAAAATAAACCTCCGATCAGTGACCTCTCCTGACGCCCCGGAACCCCCATGAAACCGCGCCTCCACGCCTTCACCCTCATCGAACTCCTGGTCGTGATTGCGATCATCGCCATCCTCGCCGGGATGCTCCTGCCGGCCCTCGCCAAGGCCAAGGCCTCCGCGCAGCGTTCGCTGTGCACCAGCAACGAGAAGCAGTGGGGTATCGCGGTCAACCTTTACGCCGCGGACTTCCGGGACTCGTTCCCGGACAACCGGGATGGATATCACCTGAGCTGGATGGGGACGAACATGGCGCACTTCTGGGAGAAGTACCTGATGCCCTCGGGCAAGCCCAACCGGCGGGGGGAGAAAAAGGCGGCGAATCACGTGATCTTCTGTCCGACGGACGAATGGCATCGTCAGGCGGACACCTGGAGGTTTGGCGATGCCACCGCGGAACGACGGCCGATCCTCACCGGCTACTTCTACCTGCCCGGACATCCCCGGGGTACCGGCGACTGGCCGTATGACTCGGAGAAGATCGGGGATTGGAACTGGCGCATGAAGCTCGGAGGCGAATTCCGGGGCGCCCCGATCCTCATTGACCGGATGCAGGGGCTGGGACCCCGCACCACCAACATCTACGATCGGCGCCTGCGGTGGGTGACCCAGGATGAAGGAAGGAACTGGAAGACGCCCAACCACGCCGGGCCCGGTGGCGCACCCTCCGGAGGGAATTTCCTTTTCGAGGACGGCCACGTGGAGTGGATCGTCGGCAAGCGGGTCAGCCTCGGCTCCAGCGCCGGGGAATGGCAGTGCTTCTACAAGATTCCGATCAATTGATCGTGAGCGGCGGCCGGGCGACGAACCTCAGGTCCCCATCACCCGTTTGACAAATTCCCTGCTGCGCGCGTGGTTTTCCACGACCGACCGCGTCACGCGAGTGCCGGGCTCGATGGCCAGTTCGACCGTGTAGAACGCCGGCAGCCGGTGCTCGCGCACGTGACGGGCCACGGCCGCATAGTCAAGGTCCCCGGTGTCGAGGTCCTCCCACCACACCTGCCCCCGGCTCTGCCGCAGATGCCACGAAACCACCCGCTCGCCATACATCGGCAGGCATTGCGCCGGGGCGATCCCACCCCGGTACACCCAGTGGACGTCATAGCAGAATCCGACGAACTCCCTCGGGCAGCGGGCGAAGTTGGAGTGAAATTCGCGCGCGCGATTCGCCAGCTCCGGCAGATGATGGTGAACACCCAGCTTCATTCCCAACGGCTTCAGCGCCTCGCCAAGCTCCAGCAACGCACCCGCCTGGATCTCCAGCTCCTGGTCCGTCTTGTCGCGTCCGACCGGGTCGGGATTGATGTTGATGATGGCAAATCCCGCCTTGGCCGCAGCCTTCGCCGCGACGGCGATGCGCTCAGCCGACTCGCTGGCCTTGCCCAGCACGTGCAGGGCGCCACCGGTGTACAGGCTCACCGGACGCAGCCCCTTCTTGCGAAGCCGCTCGGCGAACGTCGCGTTGTTATCCGGGCTGCCAATGTCCAGCGATCCCTCTGCGTAGTCGTAGCCGGCATCCCGAAGCGCGGAGAGCACCTCATCCAGATGCGCCCAAAGGTCCCTGCCGTCCCTTCCGTAGTACTGCCCCCAACCGTAGAGCTGGGACCCGACGAGCGGTGGCTTCAGGCGCGGAGCCACAACCGGCACCTGGACGGCAGCGCGGCCGGTCGCGGCTCCAAGGCATCCGGAGCCCAGGCCGGCAAGAAAGCGACGGCGATCAAGGTTCATCGGCGGAAGGAGGCAGCGAAATCATCGGAAGTCACCGGACGAACCTGCTTGTCGAAACGCGACCCGGCAATCAGCTCCTGAAGGCGCCGCGCCCACGCCGCGCCGTCGAGCGGCAGTTCAATGGGCCGACCCAGAAGCGAGGAAAACACCACGGCATTCGCAAGCTCCACCGATCGAAGCCCCTCGGACCCCGGGGCAATCAGGGGCGCCCCGTCAAGCACCGCGGCGGTGAAGTTTGCCATGAGGATGGCATGCGGGGCCTCGGCGTTGGCGAACGGGATCTCCTCCATCGAGGTTCCCGGCTTGCTGAAGCCCACCGTGGCCGTGGAACTCCACTCCAGCGCATCAGAATCATTGCGGGTCCATACCAGGCGGTCATTCTCCAACACCAGCCGCCCCCGGGTGCCGGCCAGTTCGAGGCGATTCGTGCCCGGGGCCTCACCGGTGCTGCTGAGAAACACCCCGGATGCCCCGTTGGGAAACTCCAGAAAGGCGGTGACATCGTCCTCGACCTCGACCCCGTGCCACCGGCCGAACCCGCAGAAGCCCCGCACCCGGGCCGGAGAACCAAGGAGCCAGGTCAGGATGTCGAGATTGTGCAGGCACTGATTGAGCAGCACCCCGCCGCCCTCCCCCTTCCACGTCGCCCGCCATCCGCCGCTCGCATAGTAGGCCTCGGTGCGAAACCAGTCAGTGTTGATCCAGGTGACCCGCTGCAGCCGCCCCAACCCGCCCTGGTCCAGCAAGCCCCGGATTTTCGCGTATCGGGGTTCCACGCGCTGCTGAAACATCCCGGCAAGAATCCGGTCCGGATGCCGCGCCGCACAGGCCAGGAGCCGTTCGGCATCCGCCTTGTGGGCCGCAATCGGCTTCTCGGTCATCACATGGAGGCCGGCCTCCAGCGCGGCAATGCCCAGCGTCACGTGGTCGTAGTGGGGGGTGGCGATCAGGACGGCATCGGCGCATCCGGATCGCAGCAGCGCGGTCGCCTCGGTAAAAGTCCGCAGCCCCCGGGCCTGCCAGGGCTCCAACGTCGCCGGGGTGCGGGCGCACACTGCAACCAGCTCACATCTCGGAACCGCGCCCGCCAGCAGGTAGGTGGCGTGATGCCGCCCGATGTTGCCGAGCCCGATGAGTGCCAGCCGAAGGGATGCCATGCGACGTGTTGTGTGTCCGTTGACTCACCCCGTTCTACCGCACGGCTGCCGGACGGGCGAGCATCCTTCACCGCCTCCTCCGGATCCCCGCCCCCTCCAGCGGCCGCCTCACACCGCTGCGGGTGAACCGGCGCGGACCGCAAGCCGCCTCGAAAAATGCAGGAGCGGCGGCTCGTCCGGCAGGTCAAGCCCCATCCATCGGGTCATGTCGAGCTTCCGAAACTCCGCCCGGGCCGGATGCAGAATCCAGGGCGCATGCTGGATCTCACAACGCCGGAGGCGTCCCGCCCCGTCGGCGGCAAACAGCCGGTATCGCTCGGTCAACCAGTGCTCCAGGCTGCCCGGTGCGCTGAGAAACGCGGAACCCGAAGGTCCATACCAGGCCACCAGTTCGGCCGTGCCGCCGCCCCTGTGGGTCCGCCAGCTCGCATAGGACATCCCATCGCCATGGCGGACCACGGTCATGTCGGCATCAAAGTACGGCAGATGGTGCGTCGCCCGGGCCACACGCACCGCAACCCGGCTCGCCGCATCCAGGCTGAAGAACCAGACGCCCGGACGCCCGTTGCAAGTGACATAGGTCCGGACATTCAATTCCGGAAACGCACTCGCGCCAGGAACGGGCGGCCAGCCCCGAAAATGGATGGCACTCATCGTGAAGGGCACCACTCCGATCCAGGCTCTTCCCTCGAAGGTGTCGGGCTCCAGCGCCGGCGAGGTCCGGGGCAACCGTGCGGCGATCAACTCCGGTGCCACCGGCCAGTGGGCAAACAGGAGGTCATTCCATTCCATCGCCAGCGACCATGGGGCGCGCGCCCCGGGGCTGCGGGGCGGCCACAGCGGACGGACGGGAGACGTCGCACCTCCGGCCGGAAGGATCGGAGGACGGGTATCGTTCATGGTGTCGGATTTCACAGGCCATCGCCCGTTCTGGAGGCGGCAGGGACCAGACCATCCGGGAAAGCCGGCACAGACCGGCTGCAGACTCCCTCACCGGATCGAGCCACGAACCGGTGCACGTTCACGCCACCTCCAGGCCACGCAGGGTGCCTGTCGAGGAGGCGAAGCGGTCGGTCTCGATGCCCATCCGCTGGAGCATCGAGACGAACAGGTTCGGCAACGGGTAGTTGCGCCGGGTGTCGAAAGCCAGGTGCTGGCCGTGTCGAAATCCACCCCCGGCGAACAGGATGGGCAGGTTGGTGGTGACGTGGGTGTTGGCATTCCCGAGGTTGGACCCGTAGAGCACCATCGTCCGTTCCAAGAGCGGCTGACCGTCCTCACGCGACTGTTTCAGGTCGGCAAGCAGACCGGCCAGCAGTCGGAGATGCCCCTCATCAATCGCCCTTAATTGTGTGATCTTGGCCTCCGATTTCCCATGGTGCGACAGGTTGTGATAGCCGTCGGTGATGGCCGTGCCCTCGATCTCGATTGCCGGCGAATTCACGCCATCCAGCAGCAACGCGATGGAACGGGTGGAGTCCGTCTCGAACGCCAGTCGCGCGAGGTCGTACATCAGCCGCACCTTCTGCATGAAGGCCCGCGGGCTGTCGGGATCGGCCGGCACCGGGGCGGTGACCACCGGCTTGGGCCGATCCTCCCATTCCCGCGCCCGCTGCATCCGCTGCTCCAGATCGCGGACGCCGTCAAGGTACTGGTCCATGCGTTCGCCATCGCGCGGACCGAGGCCCCGACGGAGGACCCGCGCCTGATCTGCCACGCCGTCAAGAATGCTCCGTCCCACCTCCAGCCTTCGAATCTGGGCGGCCGTCTCCTCCGGCGATCCCTGGAGGAACAGCCTCCGGAAGATTTCGGAGGCACGCTCCTCGCAGGGGATCATCACTCCGGATCCCGTCCATGAAAGACTTCGAAACCCCTGCTGGATGTTGACGCCAAGGGTCAGCGACGGAAACCGGGTGAGGTGTCCGACCCGCTCCCCAATGTACTGGTCGAGGGAAATCGTGTTGCGGAATCCCCCGCTGCCTGGTCGCGGCGCCGCGGTCAGGAAGCAGTTGTCGGCAGGATGCCCGCCGTCCACGTCGGGGTGCGAAACCCCGCTGAACACGGTGAAGTCGTTGCGATGCGCCTCCAGCAGCTTGAGATACCGGCCTGGCGTGTAGTTGCGTCCGGCATCCACCGGAAAGAACTCCTCGGGCAGCAGCCCAAGGTTATTGCAGATGGCCAGCATCCGTCGCGGCACGGGCTGCGGCCCGGCTGCCAGTCCCGGCGACATGGCCTCCAGCCACGGCAGCGCCAGCGCGACGCCGGTGCCACGCAAAAAGCGGCGCCTCGACAACGGGCGGCGGACGGCGATGAAGGCGGTGTCCATTCGATGCAGGCCGGGTTCACTTGCCCCGAAACAGCGGGCTTTGCACGAGTTCCAGGATCAAGTCCCTCACACCGTAGTCCGAGTCGCGGCAACGGTCGAGCACCGCCTCGATGGCGGCACGGTCGCTGAAGCGAACCGGGGCTCCAGTGGCGTACACCGACAACTGACCCACCAGGTTGCGGGCCAGGGCGCGCTCGTCCGAAAGCAGCAAACGCTTCAACTCGACCACGTCCTGGAATTTGCGTCCGTCCCGGAGTTGTCCGGAAGCGTCCACGTGCGGCCCCAGATGAAATTCAAACGGATGCCCACCCTTGCCAATCCCGGGTTCCGGAGTGCCCGAACCCTGTGCCCGATACCGGTCCCGCCAGCCCCCCATCACGTCAAAGTTCTCCAGGGCGAAGCCTGGCGGGTCCATGAGGTCGTGGCAGGCGGCGCATGCGGGCTGGTTGCGGTGCAGGTCGAGCTGCTCCCGGATCGTCACCGCGCCCCGGGTGTCCGGCTCCACCGCGCCGACACCGGGCGGTGGTGGCGGCAGTGGCCGGCCCAGCAGGCGCTCCAGGACCCAAGCGCCCCTGAGGACCGGCGAGGTGGTGGTGCCATTGGCCGTCACCGCAAGCACGCTCGCCTGGGTGAGGAGTCCGCCGCGGGGATTTCCCGACGGCACCGGCACCCGCCGCACGGCGACGCCCTCGAACGGGGGCATCCCGTAGTGGGCCGCCAGGCGCTCGTTGACCATCACAAAGTCCGATGCCACCAACGCCCGCGCCGGCAGATTATCCCGGATCAACTCGCCCAGATAGGCCCGGGTCTCCTCGAGGGCGGATTCGCTGAGCAGGTCGTCCAGGTAGTAGTCGGGATACAGCGTGGCATCGGGGGCGTTGGCATCCATCAGACGGAGGTCCAGCCAGTAGTCGAGGAACGCCTCAATAAACCGCCTCGACCGCGGATCCTGAAGCAGACGTTCCGTCTCCGCGCGCAATGTGCCGGACGTCCCAAGCCGGCCCGAGGCCGCCGCCGATCGCAGGGTTTCGTCAGGCGTGGAGTTCCACAGAAGCAGGGACAGCCGGGTCGCCAGCGCCATGCCGTCAAGCCCACCCGACGGCGCGTCCACCATCACGAACTCCGGGGAACACAAGACCGCCGTGTAGCCCGCGATCATGGCGTCCGCGAAGCTGCTGCCGCGGGACCGGGCTCCCTCGGCGACGGCGAGGAAGCGACGGGACTCCTCCGCGACGTCGGTTCGCCGGTAGGCCGCCGCGACAAACCGCCGCATCAGGCGGGCGGCATCCCTCGCCGGATCCTGGGAAACAACCTCGACCCCGGACTTCCCCCGCGGCGGTGGCTTCGCCGCCAGGTCGTCAAACAGCACCCGAAATCCCGCCGTGGGGCGTCCATCATCCAGCGGGCCCTCCACCTCCAGCCAGCGGAGGACCACGCCAGGCTGCCCCTCCGGCGTGGCCAGCGGGTTGCGAAAGCGCCCCTTGCCGGGGCGGGAACGGAACAGCCGCGCGGGATCCACGCGAACCGTCTCGCCAGCGAGGATCCAGGCGGTGAGCTCATGGGCCTCCGGTTCCGGCGTCAGGTCGAAGGCACCCAGACGGCGCAACTGCCGCGGCTGCGCATGGGAATACACCGTGATGGGCTCCGAGCGGCGTCCCGGCGACACGACGTCAAGATCGGGGACGTACCAGCGGTTGCTCCGGGCGGCGGCGACCCAGGCCGTGTGCCCAAAGAAGCGCAGGCGGTACTGACCCGAGACCGGCGCCCGGAATTGATTGAACTTCGGCTCCACCGGCTCGTAACTGCCCGCCACGACGCCCATGCCCTCCAGTTCGCGGCGCACCGGGTCGTTGGTGCCAACGGTGACCGGCTCGACACCGGAGCGCACCCCGGGTTGCCCCTCGAAGCCCAGCACCGGGAAGGCGGCGCGCTCGGCGTAGGTGTTGAGGACCGTGAACTTGATCAGGTTGGTATAATTCGCCTGATCCCTGGCGTAGTAGCGGATCTTGCGGCGGTCCGGTCGCCACGCCGCGACCTCCCGAAGTGCCGCCTCGGCCACCGCCAGGTAACGGGACATCTGGACGTGGGACACATCGAGGGCCTCGCCCACCTTGTTGAAGCGGTGCGCGGTGCCGTCCTCGGGCAGGGCGTCGCGCACGGCCAGCCATGGCGCATGAAGGAGGTCACGGAGCGCGTTCTCGTATTCCAGACGGTTCATCCGGCGCCGGACGGAACGCCCCTCCGCCGCCAGCAGGGGCTGCTCCGCCCGGACCAGCGCGTTGGAGACGGTGCTGAAGAACTCCAGGGTGGCCGCGGCCGGCGGCCGCGGCTTCTTCAGCGGGGGCATTTCTCCAAGGGTCACACGGTCGAGCAGGCGCACCCAGTGGCCGGCATTCTCCGGCGATGCCGGGTCGAAGGGCAGCGCGGAGAGATCCAGTCCGCCGTGCCGGGTGTCCGCGTCGTGGCATTCCCCGCAGTGCTGCGCCAGGAAGGCCCGCATCACGCCGGAGGCGCCGTCGCCATCCCGAGCCGCAGCGAGGCATCCCCAACCGGCCAGCAGCGCGAGGATCCAGACAGCCTTCATCATCGAGGACCATGCAGCGCGAAGGTTCCCGCGGCAATTCCGAGGTGCGCCCGGGTGGATCGGTCCTCCCGCATCCGGAGCCTCCAGGAGCGTTCGGACAATGATTTTCGCCTGGGCCACTTCCCGGCTGGCGTCGTGTCACTTCCCGGCCATATTCGCGGCGCATGAGACGCCGATGGCTGCTTCCTTGGATGATGGCTGCCCTGGTGCTGACGCTCCGGGGCGCGCAATCCGATACCGCGACCCTTGCCGCACCCTCCGAGCCGCTGCTGATCTCGTCGCGCTACACCAATTCCCTGACACTGGCCCCGCTGCCAGCCGACGGCGACATCGCCCAGACCTTTGCCAAACTTCTGGAGCGCAACCATTATTCCCGGCACAAATTCGACGATGAGATCTCAACCCGGTTCTTCGACCGTTACCTGGAGGTCCTCGACCCACAGCGACTGTACCTGCTCGAATCGGATGTCGAGGAGTTCGCGCCCCTGAGGGCTCAACTCGACGATTTGATCATGCGGCACCGCGACTCCTCGCCGGCCTACCGCATCTTCAACCGGTTCCTCAGCCGGTTCGACCAGTCGTACCAGCTCGTCACTGCATTGCTGCAGACCAACCGGTTCGAGTTTACCGACGACGCCGCCTATGTCGTGGACCGGAAATCGGCCCCCCGCCCGGCAGACCTGGAATCGGCCCAGATCCTCTGGCGCGAGCGGCTGCGGTCGGAGTACCTCTCCGAAAAGCTGAGCTTTGGGGATTACGCCGATGTGGTCGCCTGGGTGGAACAGCATGCGGCCGCGGGGACCTGGGAGGACCTCGGTCGGCAGCTCACCAACCGGTTCAGCATCGAGAAGTCCGCCGACCTGACCGACCTGGTCCGCCGCGAGTACGAAGCGGCACAGGAGGCAGCGGCCGCTGCACGCCTGGCCGCCGGCACCGCGGCGCCCGAGGTGGCACCCCCGACGCCGATTGAGAGGGTTCGCGAGCGGTTGCTGGAACGGCTGGCCGCGGACACCCACGAGGAAATCGTCAAGAAGCTCACCCGTCGTTACCAGTCATCCTTGCGGAACCTGAAGCAAATCGAGTCCGACGAGGTGCTGCAATTCTGGCTGAGCGCCCTCGGGCACGCGTATGACCCCCACACCGATTACTTCGGGAAACGGGAACTCGACCAATTCTCCATCAGCATGAATCTGGCGCTGTTCGGCATCGGCGCGACGCTGACCAGCGAGGACGGATACACGGTCATCCGCTCCCTGGTCGCGGGAGCGCCCGCCGAGATGAGCAAGCAGATCAAGGTCAACGACCGCATCGTGGGCGTGGCCCAGGGAGAGGACGAGTTTGTGGACGTGCTCGGTGAAAAACTCAACAAGGTGGTCGAGCAGATCCGGGGGCCCAAGGGCACCCGGGTCCGGTTGCTGGTCATCCCGGCGGGCGCCGACCCGTCGGTCCGCAAGGTCGTCTCGCTGGTGCGCGACGAGGTAAAACTCGAGAACTCGGAGGCGAAGGCGAAACTGGTGGAGCTTGCATTCGAGGGCCGCACCAACCGCGTCGGGGTGATTGATCTGCCCTCCTTCTACGCCAATTTCCCCGTGGCCGGTCGCCGGGGCTCCGGGAAGACCACCACCGGGGACGTCGCACGACTGATCCGCAAGCTGCTCGACGAGGGGGCGGAAGGCCTCGTGCTGGACCTCCGACGAAACGGAGGCGGCTCCCTTGAAGAGGCCATCAACCTGACGGGACTGTTCATCAAGGCCGGCCCCGTGGTCCAGGTGCGCAACATGGACGGCAGCAAGCAGGTGGATTCGTCCCAACAGGAAACTCCCCTCTACGACGGACCCCTCGTGGTGCTCACCAGCCGCTTCAGCGCCAGCGCCAGCGAAATTCTCACCGGCGCCCTGCAGGACTATGACCGGGCGGTGATCGTGGGGGATGGATCCTCCCACGGAAAAGGCACCGTCCAGACCATCCAGGAACTGGGGATGTATCTCAACAAGACGGTGGAGAACCCGGGCGCGGCCAAGGTGACCATCCGCAAGTTCTACCGTCCGAGCGGCGCCAGCACCCAGCTCAAAGGGGTCGTCCCCGACATCGTGCTGCCCAGCGTCGTCAACCAGATGGATGTCGGGGAATCATCCCTGGCCAATGCGCTGCCCTGGGACACCATTTCCCCCGCAGCGTTTCGCCGGCTTGGCCGCATATCGCCGATCCTCACGGAGCTGTCCCGACGTTCCGAGACCCGCGTGTCCGCAGACCCGGATTTCGCCTATGTCCGCGAGGACATCGAGCGATTCCAGAAGGCCAAAGCCGAAAAGGCCGTCTCGCTGAACGAAGCGGCACGCCGCCGCGAAATCTCGGAAAACAAGGCCCGCCTCGAGGCCCGAAAGAAGGAACTGGCCGAGCGCCAGGACATCCTGCCCACCCAGTGGGAGATCACCCTGAAGAATGTGGACCTTCCCGGCCTGCCGGCTCCCGTCACCAACCAGGTGGTCGTTGCCGTCAACAAGGTGGTGGAGGACCTGTCCAAGGATCAGGTCGCGGAGGCCGAGGCCGCCGGAGAACTCACGGCGACCGCGCACGTCGGGCTCTCCGAGGATGATGACAACGAGGACGAGCCGACCAAGGGGACCCGCAATGACCCGCACCTGCGCGAGGCCGAGCGCATTGTGCTCGATCTGATCGAATTGTCGGTCCCGGCCCGGCGCCTCTCTGCACGCGCCGAATAACCGGACACCACCCACCCGGGGTCCCACCAGCCAGGAATGCTCTTCCGGTTGCCTTCCCATCGAGGTGTCCCCCTGCGGATCGCGACGATCGCCATTTCAGGAATCGTCGGTTTGGGCGCGGAAACTGCGGCCCGCGCCGATCCCCGGGAGGAACCCGCTCCCCTCTGGTCCACAGAGCAGCTCGCCCGCCGCGCCCGCGACAGCCTGGTGGTGGTGGCTGCGCGCGGACGGGACGGCTCGGGCAACGGCATCGGAACCGGATTTGTGGTGGATTCTTCGGGTCTGGTGGCCACCTGCCTTCACGTGGTCGGTGAGGCGCGTCCCATCAGCATCCGCCTGGCATCAGGCGTCGAACTGGAGGTGACCGGGATCCATGCGTTTGACCGCCATGTGGACCTCGCTATTCTGCGGGTTGCGCCGACGAATCTGACCGCCCTCCCCCTCGGCGACAGCGACCGACTGGCCCCCGGGGCCGAGTTGGTTGCGATGGGAAATCCCATGGGCCTCGAGCATTCCGTGGTGGCCGGCGTATTGTCCGGGCGCCGGACCTTCGGTGAGGTGGAACTGCTCCAGATCGCCCTGCCGATCGAGCCTGGAAACTCGGGCGGACCCCTGCTCGACCGCAGTGGGCGCGTCCAGGGGGTCGTCAGCGCCAAATCCCTCGTGACCCGCAACCTCGGCTTCGCCATCCCGGTGAGCCTGCTCCAACCTCTGCTGGATCGGCCGAATCCGATCCCAATGCACCGGTGGGTCCGGAGCGGAGCCCTCGATCCCGCGCGATGGGAGCCCCACCTCGGGTCCCGCTGGCGCCAACGATCCGGACGCATCCGCGTCGAAGGGCTGGGAACCGGATTCGGCGGCCGCTCCTACCTGCTCCATCTGGAACCGGCCCCGGAAGGCGCCCACGAGCTGACGGTCACGGTACGCCTGGAGAATGAATCGGGGGCTGCCGGACTGATTTTTGGTGGCACCGACGATGGACGCCACTACGGCTTCTATCCGACTGGCGGACAGTTGCGGCTGACGGCCTTTGAAGGGGCGGACATTGGGTCCTGGCGCATCCTTCGCACGGTGCCGAGTCCGGCCTACCGCCCCGGGGATTGGAACACGCTGCGGGTGCGGTTCGGGGAGGGCCGGATCAAGTGCCAGGTCAACGGGACGGAGGTGTTTTCGGTGGCCGACGACGCGCTCGCAGGCCGTGTGGTGGGCCTGGCGAAGTTCCGGGATACGGTGGCCGAGTTCCGGGGGTTTGCCTGCGAAACCACCCTGGCGGGGCCACCGGCGCTGGATCCCACACTGGTATCGGCGCTGGACGCGACGGCACCCCGGCCGGCACCCGTGCCGGAGACACTGCTTCCCGCCCTGCGCACCAACCTCGCCGCGGCACGGGCATTTCTTTCGGACCGCGCACGACTCCTGGACGGGGAGGCGTCCCGTCTCCGAGCGTTGGCCGGGCGCCTGCACCAGGAGCGGGTTCTTGAGGAACTCGTCGCGGAGCTGGACCTGGGTGAGGACAGGGCAGACCTCCCGCGGGCCGCCCTGCTGGTGGCATGGCTGGACAATCCGGACCTGGACGTGGCGGAGTCCCGACGACAACTCGACGCCTTGGGCGCGGAATTGCGGGAGCGAATCCGCGATTCGATGTCCCCGGCGGAACAGCTCGACGAATTGCGACGGTTCCTGTTTGAGGACAACGGATTTCACGGCAGCCGTCACGACTACTACAACCGCGCCAACAGCCATCTCAACGAGGTGATCGAGGACCGGGAGGGGCTCCCCATCACCCTGAGCATCGTTTTCATGGCGTTGGCCGAGCGTGCGGGGATCCGGGACATATCCGGGGTGCCGTTGCCCGGACATTTCGTGGTGCGGCACGCACCGCCGGGGGGCGAAGCCTGTTTGATTGACGTGTTTGAGGGCGGACGGCGACTGGCCCACACCGAGGCCGACGCGCTCGGGGCGCTGCATGCCGGTGCCCCCGTGCGCAGCGATCTCATGGCCGCGGCGACCAAGCGGGCCATCGTGGTGCGCCTGCTCACCAACCTCCAGTCCTTCACCGAGCGAGACGAAGGCGCCGCCGCCTCGTTGCGGTACGCCGACCTGCTCGTGGGGATCGCCGATTCTCCGTGGTCCGAGGCCGGTCAGCGCATGCTGCGCGCCCGGTTGCGCAGCCAGGCGGGGGATGTCGCCGGTGCGCGGGACGATCTCCGAAAGGTGGTGGACATCGCACCGCCGGGGGTGGATGTCGAGGGACTGTCAGCGCTGCTCGACGCCGGGAATTGAACCCGTTCGTGCCGGGTGGAACCGGGCGCGCGCCTGCAGGTTCCCACCCGGCCCGGCTGGAGACTCTCGGACTTGAGGGACCCCGGCAGGCAGTGAAGACTTGTTTCCGCACGCGACTCGGATTAGCCCTACCTCATGAACCGCCGCACCTTCCTCCGCCGGGGGACATCCGCCCTCGCCCTGGCTTCCGCCGCCACCTACATCCCCACCACCTTCGCCGCCGAGACGGCCCTGCGGGTGGGGCTCATTGGGACCGGCTGGTACGGCAAGTGCGACCTCCTTCGACTCATTCAGGTGGCACCGGTGGAGGTCGTGTCGCTCTGCGATGTGGACAGGCGCATGCTCGCCGAGGCGGCTGAACTGGTGGCCGGACGCCAGAAGTCGGGCCAGACGCCCCGCACCTATGGCGACTACCGCAAGATGCTGGCGGAGAAGGATCTCGACATCGTGCTGATCGGCACGCCCGACCACTGGCATGCGCTGCCGATGATCGAGGCCTGCCGTGCCGGAGCCGACATCTATTGCCAGAAGCCGACCGGTGTGGACGTTGTCGAAAGCCAGGCCATGCTGGCCGCCGCCCGCAAGCATGGGCGGGTGGTTCAGATCGGAACCCAGCGGCGCAGCACTCCCCACCTGATCGAGGCCCGGGAACGGTACATCCAGTCCGGCAAGCTCGGTCGCATCGGCCGGGTCAACATCTGCTGTTACTGGCACATGCGGAACCGTGACACCCTCGCCCAGGCCCCCGACACCACCCCGCCGGATTCCCTCGACTATGAACTCTGGACCGGGCCCGCACCCATGCGCCCCTACAACCGCATCGTCCATCCACGGGGCTGGCGGGCGTTCATGGAATACGGCAACGGCATCGTCGGCGACATGTGCGTCCACATGCTCGACATGACGCGGTGGATGATGAACCTGGGATGGCCGAGGCGGATCAGTTCCTCGGGGGGCATCCTCGTGGACAAGGCCGCCCGGGCCAACATCACCGACACGCAGGAGGTCACCTTCGATTATGGCGATCTCCAGGTGGTCTGGACCCATCGCACGTGGGGCGCCGATCCGGATCCCAAATACCCGTGGAGCGCCACGTTCTACGGCGACAAGGGCACCCTGAAGGCAAGCGTGTTCAGCTATGACTACATCCCGCTGGGTGATGGGACCCCGGTGCATCAGGAAGTCGGCATGGAACTGGAGGAATATCCCGAGGACAAAACCGAGAAGGACCTCGAGAAGCACTGTGCACCGGCCATCCGCGGGCACATGAGGAACCTGCTGGATTGCCGCGAGTCGCGGGGGCGTCCAGTGGCCGACATCGAGGAGGGGCACATCTCATCGGCTTCCTGCATCCTGGGAAACCTGGCCCTGAAACTCGGACGCGAGATCGTCTGGGACCCCGTCGCGCACCGCGTCGTCGGCGATGACGAGGCGAACCGCCTGCTGGCCCGTCCCTACCGGGCGCCGTGGCAGCACCCGACGCCGGAAAACGTCTGACACCGCGTCGGACACCGCCGGCGGTTCAGTACCAGCGCAACCGGAACCACGGGAACAGGACCTCCACCGCGACAACGACCACAAAGATCAGGCTGATGGAGGCGTTCAGCTTGAAGAACGCGGCATTCACGGACGCCGGATCCTTTCTGCGGGCCAGCAGGTGCTCCAGCAGCAGCAGGGCGAGGATCAGGACAAGCCCGATCCAGTAGGCGAAGCGGAACCCGCAAAGCAGCCCGAAAAGTGCCAGCAACCCCCACATGCCCAGGTGGGAAAGGAACGCGACGCCCAGAGCGTTGGCGGGGCCCCAGCGGACCACCAGCGAGTGGAGGCCATGAGCCCGGTCGAACTCGAAATCCTGCGTGGCATAGATGATGTCAAATCCCACCAGCCACAGCACGACCGCGCCCGCCAGCACCCCCGGTACCAGCATCCCCTGACGCAGGGCAGCGAGTCCGGTCACGCCGTCGTCCGCGGGTGCCCAGGCGATCCGGCCCTCGACGGCCAGCCACGCCCCGACCGGGGCGATGGCGAGGGCGGCTCCAAGCCAGACGTGTGTGAAGTCGGTGAATCGCTTGGTCAGCGAGTAAAACAGGATGAAGAACAGTGCGACGGGAGACAGGGCAAGGCAGAGCGGATTCAATCCCCACGCACAGGCCACGAAGGCGGCGGCACTCGCGGCGCAAAGCATCGCCGCGCCCGCAAGGCCGACCTCGCCGGCCGGCAGATGACGCCGGGCGGTGCGCGGATTGAGGGCGTCGAACCGCCGGTCCACGATGCGGTTGAAGGCCATGGCGCACGTGCGTGCGGACACCATCGCGCCCAGCACCAGCAGGAACACGCGGGTCCCCGGCCAGCCGCGCGTCTCCCGCGCCGCCACCATCATCGAGGCGAGGGCAAACGGAAGGGCAAACACGGTATGGCTCAACTTCACGAACCCTGCCCAACGAGAAAGCGATGCCCACATGCGCGACGCCCACCCTTCCCCCATGCCGGATCCGCATCAAGCCCGGCCACCGCGGCCCCGCGTGCCGGGATCCACCGGCGAAACCACGATGAGACGGCCAATGCGACGGTCCAACTCTCAGCGGGAGATCCGGCGCCGTTGCGCGACGCGACGCGACACCCCGACCAGGGAAACCACCACGACCCCCACGATCAGCCATTGGGCATGGCTGGCGAAGAACTTCATGAACGGCGAGAACCATTGATCGGCGAACCACTGCTTGGCGGCGACGCTGTTGGCCTCTGTCGCATACGCCCATCCGCCCACCGCGTAGTCCCGCGCCAGGGCCACCCCGCCGCCCCAGGCGGCCCGCCACCCGCCCGATGCGATCCCGAACGCGGACCATCCCAAGGAGAGGCTGCCGAAAGCCAGGACGCCAACGGCCACCCCCCACAGGCTCAGACTCAGCAACCCGAACGTCACACCGCCCAACGCAATCGGCGCGATGGCCACGCCGCCGAAGGCAAACAACGGACTGATCGCCAGATCCCCCACGGCGACCCAACCGCGCGCCGACCGCGAACGTTGACCGCCCGCCTCCAAGGAGTGGATGGCCAGACACCACAAAGGCAACCCCAGGAACCGGGCCCTCGATTCGCGGCGCACGGACCCGAGGAATTTCTCCCCCTTCGCTGCCAACAATGCACAAAAGGCATCGTCGGCGGTGCCCGTTTCCTCACGGATGCGGTGTACGACCCGGTCCACGCGGGAACTCGTCCAAAGGATCGTCCCCAGCAGCAACGCCAGCCACGCCGTAATCCCAAGGAACACCCAAAGAGGCGAGGCCGGATACCGTTTCCCCGCCTGACTCAGGACGCCGGCCAGGCCGACGCTCATCACGAAACAGAAAATGACCATCTGCCGGGCGTACCTGAGAATCACTTCACGCTCCCGGAGTGATCGCGCAGTCGAAGCGGCCAGGCGGGCACACATCCAGCCAATACCCAGTCCGAGGATCGGGCCCAGCCATGCGCCGTACCCGGGTGCGGCCAGCAGGCCCATGCCAGCGGCACCCGCCTTGCCGGTGCCGCCGACCACGGCTCCCGCGGCCAGCGTCGAGGTCGCAGTCGTCGCCGTAACCAACGGAAGGACTGCGAGGACGCCCGCGGTGAAAGCGGGACCCGGCCGGGTGCGCGTGAGAACAGACGCCACCAGCGTGGTCAATTCCTCGCGCAGCATCACCCTGCCGCGTGACAGCCGCTGCTTCACCGCTTCCTCGGAAAGATCAAGCAGGCCGGCCACCTCCGCCACGGACTGTCCCTGGCGGTAGAACAGCACCAGGGGTTCGCGATAGGTGGCTGGCAGCTCAGCGAGCGAGCGCCACAGCATCGCGGCTTCCTCCTGAGAGGCCGCCTGCTCGGAGGGGTCGGCATCGGGTGCCTCCGTTTCCGCGGCAGCGTCAATGGATTCGGTCGGGCCACCCCGGCGATGCTCACGACGTGTGGCGTTGGCCGCGTGGTTGCGGGCGATGCCGCACAGCCAGGGACCCAGCCGGGCGGGTTCCCGCAGCGCCCCCAACTGACGCCAGGCAGTCACAAACGTCTCCTGCGCGAGATCCTCGGATCGCGACAGGTTGCCGCAGGCGCTGTAGGCCACCGAACAGACGAGCGACTGGTACCGTTCGACGATCCGGCCGAAAGCCTCACGATCGCCCGACCGGGATTGCTGCCAAAGCTGTTCGTCGGAAGTCACCGCTGCGGACTGGAGAGTCATGCTCATCGCCCATGGGTGGTTCTGAGAATCAAAAAGGTGACCTGGAATTCCCCAGGGCGACGCCAACCCATCGGCTTTCCCCCCACAGCCCGAACCCCAGAGATGGAATATTGCTGTCTTGACAGCATAGATTGTGGTGATACGGTGGCCATGTGAGAACGACGGTTACGATCGATGCCGATACCGAGGCCTTATTAAGGGAAGAAGCAGCTCGAACCGGCCAGTCATTCAAGTCGGTGCTGAATCAGGCGGTGAAGAGAGCTCTGGGGCGCCGTTCGAGTGAGGTCCAAGTTTTGCCGCTCTTTCCGGCACCTTTTCCGGCAGAACTCGCCCGAGAGAGCTTCAACCGGCTCGCCACCGAATGGGAGGACGAGGACACGGTGGAGGAGCTTTCCTCGTGATTCTTCCCGATCTCAATCTGCTCCTCTACGCCTATAACCCCCACATGGCGCAACACGGTGCAGCCCGGGGTTGGTGGGAACGGATGATGAACGGCGACGAACTGATCGGAATCCCTCTCGAGGTCGCGTTTGGATTCATCCGTGTGGCAACGAATCCACGGTTGGGACCGGCAAAAGTTGCCTTGAGCGATGCCCGTCGGGTGGTGGAAAGCTGGCTGGATCTCCCGCAAGCGCGCGTGCTGACCCCCGGGCCGCCGCACTTCACCCGGGTCATGGAGTTGATGACAGCGGCCATGGCGGCAGGGCCGGTTCTGTCCGACGCCATCCTGGCGGCCCACGCAATCGAGCACCGCGCGACCTTGTTCACCAACGACGCGGACTTTGCGCGGTTTCCGGGATTGCAGTGGGAGAATCCCCTGCTGCGAACGTAGGAGAGGGTGCTGAAGCAAAGCCAATGGGCAGCCCTGTATTTTTGACGATGGCCGCCGCCACCTCCGTCCGCCAAAAACCACATCCGCCGCGCGTCCACCTCGCCGGACGAGGCCAGGCCGACAACGCCCCAACCGGTGTCTGGACCGCTTCCTGAAGTCACCCGCGCGTGACATCGCGCCGCCTGCCCGGTCCAATGCGCGTGACGACGATGTCGGAACCCGTTCCTGACACGCTGACGGGGGCGGACGTTTCCGCGTCCACGGCCGCGTCGTCGCCGCCCCCTGCGACCCTGCCGGCAGGATTTGCAGACCTCTACGAAGCCCATTCCCGCCCGGTCTACTATCTCGCCCTGCGGCTGCTCGGTGATCCGACGCAGGCCGAGGATGCGGCCCACGACATCTTCATCAAAGCCTTCCGCAAGATGGGCGAATTCCAGGGCAGGGCAGAGATTCGCACATGGCTCTATCGCATCGCGATCAATCACTGTTGCAACCTGCGCCAGACTTGGGCCGCCCGGAACATCCGCACGGCGCCTGACGACTCCATCTTCGAACGGGTCGCCAGTCCGGCCGGGAATCCGCTGCGGGTGCTTGAAACCAGGGAGCTCGGCGAACGCATCCAGCGTGCCCTGGACGCCCTCCCCGGGGAATACCGGCTGCTGCTGCTCCTGGTGGCCGACGATGAACTCAGTTATGCGCAGGTTGGCGAACTCACCGATCAGACCACGGACGCTGTTCGCGGCAAGCTGCACCGCGCCCGCAAGGCCTTCACCGTCGCCTTCGCCCAATCCGCCTGATCCATGAACCCGAGCTCGCGCTTGCGCAACGAAACTGGGGCTGAACTCGCCGCCCAGCAGGCGTCCGCCGCAAACCGGCAGTTCACCGTCACCTTCGAGGCGCCCGAAGAACTGCTGCGCTACGACCGGCAACAGACGCCGCCGCCCGCCGCGCTCGCCACCCGGCTCGAAGCCTCGCTGGCGGGCCGGCCCGCACCCGCCGCACCATCGTGGTGGAAGCGGCTTCTGAAACGCCGCTGAACGAATGAAAAATGCCCGGCACGGAGCCGGAACCGTCGGAGGACGTCATTCCCCATGATCGCGTTTTCCGCGTCCGTTGCACCATCCCCGCCAACGGCCGTGCCCTCCCCCGGGCGCCGCCGTTCGTCGGTCATTTCGCGCCAGGCGCTGGCCGCCCAGCGCGCCCGACAAGCCCATGCTGCCCTCGCGCACTGTCACCTCTGCGCGCACCGTTGTGGTGCAAACCGGCTCGCCGGCGGGACCGGTCCCTGCCACGCCGGCAACGAGGCGCGCGTCTTTCTCGCGCAGACCGAGGTGGCCGATGAACTGGCGCTCATCCCCGTCTTCGCCGTCACGTTCAGCGGCTGCGACCTGCGTTGCGACTTCTGCATCTCCGGCCGTCAGAGCTGGGATCCGCGCGCCGGGATTCCCGTGGGTGGCCGACGGCGTGAGGAGGCTTCCGCGGGCTTCCCCGGACCCGGGAATGAGATTCCGCACGCCGGTTCCCACCTTGAGGAACTCGCCGCCCTCGCCCGCGCGGCGCTCGCCGCCGGTGCCCGCAGCGTCATGCTGCTCGGGGGCGAACCGACGATTCACCTGCCCACGGCCCTGGAGTTCGTGTCCCTGCTTCCCGAGGACGTCACGCTCGTGTGGAAGACCAATGCCCACGCAACCGCCGAGGCCCGTGCTCTGCTCGATGGCGTGTTCGACGTCTGGGTCGCCGACTACAAGTTCGGCAGTGACCGCTGCGCCCAACGACTCGCGAGGGTCCGCGACTACACCGCCGTGGTTCGCGAGAATGTCCGCTGGGCGCACCTCCATGCCGACCTCATCGTCCGCCACCTGATCATGCCCGGGCACGTGGACTGCTGCTGGCGTCCCGTGGCCGAATGGCTCGCCGCCGAACTTCCCGGGGTGAAGGTGAGCCTGCGCGACGGCTTCTGGCCGGCCTGGTTTGCCGCACGGCATCCGGAGCTGCGCCGCCCCCCTCCGGTCGCCGAGCATCGGCGCGCCGTTGACCTGGCCCGGGCGATGCGTCTCAACCTCGTGCCATGACGGAATCCGAATTCCTCCTCCTCCCCGATGGCCGCGTGCTGGCGAACAACCTCACGCCGGCGCTCGCCGCTGTGCTGGCTGGGCTCAACCCGCAGGATGCCCCGCTCGCCGCGCGTGCCGCAGCGGCCGGACTCCACGCCCCCCCGCCAATCCCTGGCCCGGCCGCGATGACCCCGCTGGAAACCAGGCACTGAACCCTTCCATGCTTCCCGAATGTCCTTTGCCACCAACCTCGAGGTCCTGATCCGTGCCCGCTATCCGGTCATCTACCTCAATACCAGCGAGGAAGGCCGCGTTGTACCGCTGATCATGGGCATCGCCGCGCGCCGCAACAAAAAGGCGTTTGAATGGTCGTTCTCGACCGGGCTCGTACCGGCAGGCACCAGCCTGCAGAGCCAGAAATCCCGCAATGCCGCCACCAAGGATCCGATCACAGCCCTGGACCAGGTCATCGAGCAGGTCGAGCCGGCGATCTTTATCTTCAAGGATTTCCATCCATTCCTCGCCAAGTGCAACAAGTCCGCCAACGCCGCGCCCATCCGCAAGCTGCGGGATGTGGCGCTGCACCTGAAGAACAGCTTCAAGACGATCATCCTCATCTCACCGACGCTTGAGATCCCCGTCGAACTCGAGAAGGAAATCACCGTCCTCGATTATCCGCTGCCCACCAGGGACGACCTGTCCGCGCTGCTGGACAAGATCATCGCCGACCTGCGCGCGCTCAAGCAGGTCGAGATCGCGCTCGACGATGTTGGCCGTGAACGGTTGGTCCAGGCCGCGCTCGGCCTCACGTTGTCGGAGGCGGAGAACGTCTTCGCCAAGATCATCGTGCAGGACGGCCGGCTCACCGGCGGGGACGTGAACGCCGTGTTCGCGGAGAAGCAGCAGATCATCCGCAAGAGCGGCCTGCTCGAGTACTATCCGGCGCAGGAGACCTTCGCCCAGGTCGGTGGGCTTGCAATCCTCAAGGACTGGCTGGACAAGCGGTCTGCCGCCTTCACCACGGGAGCGCGCGAATTCGGCCTGCCTGCGCCCAGGGGCGTGCTCCTGCTCGGCGTGCAGGGCTGCGGCAAAAGCCTGTGCGCGAAGGCCGTCGCGAGCCTGTGGCAGCTGCCCCTGCTGCGCTTCGACATGGGGCGGATGTTCGGCAGTCTTGTCGGTTCGTCGGAGGAGAACATCCGCCGCGCCATCGCGGTCGCCGAGTCGGTCGCACCGGCCATCCTCTGGGTGGACGAGATTGACAAGGCGTTCGCCGGCTCGTCGGGCAGCGGTTCCACCGACGGTGGCACGACCGCGCGCGTCTTCGGAACGTTCCTCACGTGGCTCAGTGAGAAGACAGCGCCCGTCTTTGTCGTGGCGACGGCCAACGACATTTCGCACCTTCCACCCGAATTGCTCCGCAAGGGCCGGCTCGACGAAATCTTCTTCGTGGACCTGCCAGCCGGGCCCGAACGCGCCGAAATCCTCCGCGTGCATCTGGTCAAGCGTGGACGCAACCCCGACGACTTTGACCTGCCCGCGCTCAACGCGGCGGCGCATGACTTCAGCGGTGCGGAGGTTGAGGAAGCGATCAACAGCGCGCTCTACGAGGCCTTCTCCGAAAAGGAACCACTCGCCACCCGCCACGTCCTGGCCGCGCTGCGGCAGACGGTGCCGCTGGCCCGCACGATGGACGAGCAGATCAGCCGCTTGCGCATCTGGGCGGAGGGCCGTGCCCGCAATGCCAGCGTGCCCCGCGCGCCGCAGGAGGATGAACCGCGCCGCAAGGTCGAGCTGTAGGCAGCACCCGCGGAATCCGCTGACCTCAACCGCTCAACGTCGCGCCGAGTGCGTCCCTGACCGCGGGTCCGCGCGATCGCGTGCGGCACGCCCCGTCGTGGGCGTGGCAGGCGGGATGGGCTTCTGCCTGCCGCAACATGGACCGGCGTCGTTCCAGACCGGCCACCGTCCGCGGCGGAATCTTCAACCTGCGGGGATCTGTGGATTCCCAGGCTGCCAAGGCTCAGCCGTGACGAATTGACCGCAGACCGGTCAAAGCCCCAGTCCCGTCATCTCAGCCGCAAATGAGCGCCACCGTCATCCTCACCCCCATCGTCATCGCCGCCTGGCCGGCCATCAGCGCCGCCGCGCTCGCCGCTGCAACCTCCATGGGTTTCACGCTCATGGACGAGGCCCGCCACGCGATTCCGGACGCGGTCCCCGACACCGGCCGCGTTGAGATCGAAGTCCCCGGCAGCGAGGTGATCACCAGCTCGCTGGGTCGCGACCAGCGTCTGCGCGTCATTCGCGACGGGGTGATCGCAACGTTTGGACGCGACGCCCGCGGGCGCGCCTCGATCTGTGTTGCCGGCCCGGGACACACCGACGAGGAACTGCGCACGATCGGCGAAGCGTTGGGCGGCCGGATGGTGCAGCAATTCGTGCTGCAGAAACTCCGCGACGAGCTGGCCCTTCGCGGCATGAACATCGTAGATGAAAACGTCGAAGCCGGGGATGCGGTCCGGTTGACCGTCCGGCACTGGCAGAATTGAAAGGCCGCCTCCGATCAAATGCCCTCCGCCAGGGATGGGTGGATCCCGTGGTGGCCATCGCCCGTTGGATTCCAGCCGCCAGAAACAGAACCACGAACCCAATGGTCCCATGAACATCCGCGAATACGAAATCACGATCCGCCCGGGGGGCGAAGTTGAGGTCCACATCAGCGGCTTCAAGGGCAAGGGCTGCCTGGACGCGGTGAAGCTCTTTGAGCAGCTGATCGGGGAGGTCGGCGCGATCCGGCCCACCGACAGCTATTTCGAGCCTGACGAAGATGTGCGGCTGCGCACCGGGCAGCACCATTAAGCTGCCGGACATGGGCCTCGACCCCTCCAGCTACTATCCACCGCGCGCCCGGGACCGTTGGCTTCCGCAGGGGTTCGCCGGTCCACTGGGTTGGGCGGGCATTCAATTGTGCCGGCTTTATGATCGGCTGCCGCTCGCAACAAATGCGGGGGGACTTACGGTATTGCAGTTCCTGCTCGCCGTGCTGCTGCCGGGCTACGGCTACGCCGCGCTGGGGCGCCGGCGCCTGGCCGGCATCCACTTCGGCGTCTGGCTGGCGTCCGCGCTGGTGGTGCTGATCTTCCTCGGGCGCGCGTGGATGACCGGATTCGCACTGGGTGCGATGGCCTCGGCGCACACCAGCGGCCTGGGCTACGTGATGCTGCGGGAGCGCGCAGGCAATCCCGACGTGCCGGCGCTGACGCTGACGTGGCGGATCGGCCTGCCGCTGGCGCTGTGGTTCCTGGCGTTGTGGATTGTGTACCTGCCAGGGCTCACAGCGTTTCAGAATCAGTTTGCCCGCCCGCTGTGGGTGCAGGGCCGGCTGGTGATCGTGAAGCCGCGTGCCGGCTGGGATTTGTTGAAGCCCGGCTCGGTCATCGCCTATCGCCTGACGGGTTGGCGCTCCGGCGAGTTCGTGTTTCGCGACGGCCTCGGACTCGGGCCGGTGATTGCCCTGGCCGGGGAACGCGTCGAATTCCTCCCCGATGGGGTGCGGGTCGGACTGCGGCGGGGTCCCCTGCAACCGTGGATGCCCGTGGGTGCCGCGCTCACAGTTTGGGCCGACGCGGTGTTCGTCTGGCCGCAGTTCGACGTGCGCGCCATCGGCCAGTCCGGAATCGCGGAACAGATCTACCTCGATTCGGCGAAGGTCACGCGGGCAAATTTCATTGGCCGGCCGTACCAACGCTGGTTCTTTCACCGGCAGGTCCAACCATGAGCCGTTTTGGCAATCTCGAGTTCGATGCCCACGAGGAGTCCGGCCGGTCCGAGCTGCAGGTCGGGCGCGGCGAAGCCCACTGGTTCGAGGCGGCGGACGCCGCCTTCGCCACAGCGGAGTTTGATACCGCACTCCGGCTGTATGCCCGGGTGCTCGAGCACAATCCCGACAACGTCTCCGCCTGGACCGGCCAGGTGCGGGCCCTGATCGAGCTGGGCGAATTCCGGGAGGCAAAGCTCTGGGCCGACAAGGCCCTGGAGCGCTTTCCCACCGCGCCCGAACTGCTCGCGGCGAAGGGCGTCGCGCTCGGCCGACTGGGCGACCTCGACACGGCGATCGCCTTCTCCGACGCCAGCCTTGAGGAACAAGGCGACACGCCGTACGTGTGGCTGGCGCGCGGCGACGTGCTCCTGGCCCGGCGCGAAAAGCGCGCAGACTACTGTTTCGAGCGGGCGATTTCGCTGGCTGGCGGCCAGTGGTTGATTGCGTGGCTTGCGGCCCGCATCCGCCGGTACTACCGCCAGTTTGCGGCAGCGTTGAAGCTCGCGCTGCAGGCGGTGGCCCTGGAACCCGGCAACGTCGTTGTGTGGCTGCTCTGCGGTGACTGCCAGATCGCCCTGGGCTTGACCGGCAGCGCGCAACGGTCCTTCCGGCAGGCGCTCGATCTGGATCCGAACTGCCGTACCGCCAGCAGCCAGTTGGCGGCCCTGCAGAACCGCGGCGCCTTCAGCAGGCTCGCCGGCCGGTGGCGGGAATTGTTCCGGGGCTGATTCCAACGGTTTCCTCCATGTCTTCCGATGATTCGCTGCCGCCCGCCGATCGTTACGGCCTGGTGGTGAACGCTCTTGCTCCGGGGGTGCTGCCGGACTCGGGCCGCGCCGCGATGCACCCGTATCTCGACCGGTTGCTGATCGAGGCACACGAGTCGGGGGCATCGGACCTTCACGTGATCGGGGATGTGCCTCCGGCCTTTCGGGTCAACGGCGAGATCATCCTCGCCAACGCCGACGCCCTCACGGGCGAGGAGTGCACCGCGATGGCGTTCTCAATGATGAACGAGCTGCAGCGGCGCAGGCAGGAACGGGATTGGGAGCTGTGCATCTCCGTGCGGCATCCGGTGGCGGGCCGGATCCGCGTCAGCTTCTACCAGCGCAACGGCGCCACCGAACTGAGCTGCCGGTTTTGCGGCGAACGCATCCCAACGCGCGAGGAACTGATGTTGCCAGCCCGCATTGACGAACTGGCCCGCAAGCCGAACGGCCTGATCCTGGTCACCGGTCCGACCGGCGCCGGAAAGACCACCACGCTCAACTACATCATTGACCTGATCAACCGCGAGCGGCGGTGCAAGATCCTCACCATCGAGGATCCCATCGAATTCGTGCACAGCAGCAACCGGGCGATCGTGGTGCAACAGGAAGTACTCACCGACGTGCGTTCGTTCAACCGCGCGCTGATCCACGCCCTGCGGCAGGATCCTGACGTCATCTGCGTCGGTGAGATGCGGGACCACGAGTCCATCGCCACGGCACTCACCGCGGCGGAAACCGGCCATCTCGTGATCGGCACGCTGCACGCTCCAAGCGCAGGTCACGCGCTTGAGCGCATTGTCGGCGCCTTCGAGGGAAACATGCAGCAGCAGGTCATTCTTCAGCTTTCCAGCTCGCTGCAGGGCATCATCGCGCAGGAACTGCTGCCCGGCATGGACCGCACCCGCCGCATCCTCGCCTACGAACTGCTCCTGGCCAACAACGCCATCCGGACCATCGTCCGCGAGAACCAGCTGCACCAGCTTCAGAACATCATGCAGACCAGCGCACGGGAGGGCATGGTGCTCATGGACAACTGCCTCCACGACCTCTACACGCGCTGCCTCATCAGCTACGACACCGCCGTCAGCCGTGCGCGGAACGCCGAGCGGTTCCGGCCGAATGCCTGAATCGGACACCCGCCGTTGAACGGGTCGCCCGAGAACGGAATTGGGCCGCCATCCGCACGGTTGACCCTCCCGGGCCTGCGAGAGGTCTGACCCATTTCGGGGCCGATTGAGCGGGGCCGAAAACCAGAATTCAGGTGCCGGCATTCGGGACATTGTTTTGGGCCTGGTCCGCCTCAAAAGGCCCGCAGCGCCCCTTCCGAAAGCCCTTGTTCCCGGCCGGGCGCCCCGCCACGGTTTCCCGAGGCATGGCGGCAGACACCCTCATCGTCGTCCCCACGTACAACGAACGGGAGAATTTGCCCCAACTCGTCCGCCGGCTCCTCGCGCAACCCGTGCCCCTGGACCTTCTCGTGGTGGACGACAACTCCCCCGACGGCACCGGGTCGGTCGCTGACAAACTTGCGGCAGATCACCCCCAGGTACACGTGCTGCACCGGGGCGAAAAGGACGGCCTCGGACGAGCCTATCTTGCCGGCTTCGCGTGGGCACTGGCCCGGGGGTACGAGTTCGTCTTCGAGATGGACGCCGACTGCTCCCATGACCCCGCGGATGTCCCCCGATTTCTCGATGCGGCCGTCCGGGAGCATGCGGACCTCGTTCTGGGCTCGCGATATCGCGACGGCATCCGCGTGATCAACTGGCCGCTGAACCGGCTCCTCCTGAGCCTGCTGGCGGCGCAGTACGTCCGGGTCATCACCGGCATGCAGGTCACCGACCCGACGGGTGGCTTCAAGTGTTTCCGACGTCGCACGCTGGAAGTGATCGCGCCGGAAACGGTCCGTTCCAACGGCTACAGTTTTCAGATTGAACTGACCCACCGCGTCTGGCGCCGCGGGATGCGGATCGCCGAGGTGCCCATCGTTTTCACCGACCGGTTCCAAGGGACCTCGAAGATCTCGCGGGAGATTGTCTGGGAGGCCCTCTGGAGGGTCTGGACACTCTGGCTGGAACACGGACTGCGGCGACACCCGGTCCCGGACACTGCCCGTTAGTCCATCGCGGGGCGCCGGTGGCCCGCGGAATTCAGACCCCACGGCGTTCCGAGCGAAGCCAGCCAATCGTGGATTCCAGACCCTCATGGAGTTCCACCTCCGGGGACCAACCCGTGGCCCGGATGCGGTCCACGTCGGCGATCGAGTGGCGCACCTCCCCGGGACGCGCCGCCTCATGACGGATTCGTGAACGGCTGCCGGTCTTGCGGACGATGGTCTCCGCCAGTTCCATGATGGAGATGCCGCGTCCATGCCCGAGGTTGTACACACCCTCCAGGCCGGGATGGTCCACCAGGTGCCTCAGGCCCGCCGCAATGTCGGGTGCGGCGATCAGGTCGCGGGTTTGCGCGCCGTCCCCGTATATGACCAGATCCTCACCCGCCAGTGCCCGGTTGATGAAGGTGGGCACCGCCGCGGCGTACGGACTCGCCGGATCCTGTCTTGGTCCATACACGTTGAAGAATCGCGCCACCACCGTACGGAGCCCGTTCCGTCCGTGATACAGACCGCAGTAGAATTCGCCATCGAGCTTGGTCAGGGCGTACGGACTCCTCGGGTCCGGGGGCAGGCTTTCCTGCTTCCGCGGCGCCGGGTGGTCCCCATACACCGCGGCCGAACTGGCAAAGACGAGGCGCCCCACACCGGCCGATGCCGCTGCGTGGAGCACGTGGAGGGTGCCCAGCACGTTGGTGCCGACGCAGGCCTCCGGAGATTCCATCGAGGCGGCGACACTGACGAAAGCGGCGAGGTGAACCACGACGGTCACGCCGTCCATCGCGCGGCGGACCCGTTCGGGATTGAGAACACTGCCCTCGCACACCTCCACAGGGAGGCCCGACAGGTTGGCGGCGCGGCCGGAGGACAGGTCATCCAGGACCCGCACCCTGCAGCCGGCGTGGCAGGCTGCGGATGCCAGATGGCTGCCGATGAATCCGGCGCCGCCGGTGATCAGCAGGTGCTGCATCAGGAAACTCCTCGACTGTGAAAAACGTCGCCGGTCATTTCGCCCCGGACAGGTAGGCAATGAGATCGAGGACCTGGTCGCGTGTCAGGGTGTCGAGCAGGCCGGACGGCATGGGCGACCCGGGATCGTCCTTCCGGTCCCGGATCCGGGCACGCGCCAACTCGACCGGGGCCGCCCCCGCCTCCGGAGGCAGAAGGACCAGCGGATCGCCGTCCTGATCCACAATCCCGGTCACCGTGGAGCCGTCCTCCAGGGTCACGATCACCTGCCGGTATTTCTCGTCCACGGCCTTGGCCGGATTGAGGATGTGATCCAAAAGGTCCCGTGGGCCAAACCGTGACGCGACCGAGGTGAGGTCGGGCCCGGTGACCCCGCCCTCCCCGTTCATTTGATGGCACTGGATGCAGCCCGCCAACTCGAACGCCTTCCGTCCCTCCGCCGCCGACGAGGGCCTGCGCACCGCGTTGAAATCGAAGTCTTCAAGCTGCCATGCCTGCACCACCGGAGCGGCGGCGACCAGGGTGGCGGGTGGGCGCCGCGCGGCGGTCACAAGTTCTCCAAGCGCCAATCGCTCCGCCGAACTGAGCGAGTTCGTGAGGGTGCGCCTCAGGAAGGCCAGGGTGTTGTAGTAATCCCGGGCGCCGTGCTCCTGTTCCGCAGCCCGAAGGGCGCCGAAGTAGGCACGGCGGCGGTCGAGGTTCCAGCCATCACGAAACCCCCACAACCACATCAAATAATGCAGGCGGTCGTCGGAGTCCCCGGCCGACGTCAGCAGGGGCAGGGTTCGCTCCAGAGTCTCGCGGGCCCGCAAATGGGAAAGCAGACGGCTGAGATCCTGGTCCGATTCGCGGTCCCCCGCCGGATACTGGGGTGCCAGATGGCGCGCCGCGGCCGTCGCAGCCTCATCGCCCGGCCATCCGTGCCGCGCCAGCGTGGCAGCGTACACCCGGTACGCCGCCAACCGGTCCTCGCGCGACATCGTCGCCAGCGGCAGACGCTCGAGTCGCGCCAGGATCAGCGCCTGCGCCGCGCGATCCGCGAGCCGGGTCACCGCAATGAGCGCCTGCACCGCCACCGTGGCATTGGTCTCGGTCAGCGCTCGCTGCGACCATTCGTCGAACGGACGCCGCTCCAGCGCGCGACGGGCCGCATTCCGAATCCATGGATCCGGATCGCCCAGGCGGTTCCAGATTGTCGCCAGGTCCGGACCCGGCCCGGGCGTCCACGATTCGAGTTCCCGGCGCACGCGCCGCGCTTCCACTGCAGCGCCATCCGCCGCCCCTGCCGGTGGTCCCCCTGCAGGCAGCGGACCCGTCCAGGCAACGCGGTAAAGTCCGGAGCGCGTGCCGCGTCCTCCCGTGACGAAGTAAAGGGCGCCATCGGGCCCGAAGGTCAGGTCGGTCACGTTCAGCGGGCGTCCACCCAGGAACTCCTCCCACCGCCCCTCGTAGGTGGCACCAGCCGCCTTGAGGAACACCGCCAGGATGCGTCCGTAGGCCCAGTCGCCAACAAACAGGGCACTCTGATACGGCTCGGGAAACCGGCTCCCGGTGCCAAACGCGACTCCCGTCGGCGACCCCACCCCGATGTCCAAGGTGCCGGGCAGGGTATCCGGCGCCCAGGTCGGGATGTTCGCCGTGCCGCGCCGCCACCCATAGTCCCCCCCGGGCACGACATGCAGGATGCGCGTCGGCCGGTACCATGGGGCTCCGATGTCCCGTTCCATGTCCGCCTCATAGGTGAACAGCTCGCCGTCCTCGTTGAAGGCAACCGCCACCGGATTGCGCAGTCCGGTCGCGAACAGGCGGAAGAACGAGCCGTCCTTGTCGGTCTGGAGCACATGGCCCACCTGCACGAAGCGCGACAACTTCTGCGGTTGTTTGGGATCCAGCGCCGGCAGAAGGGTGTCGTTCGCCGCCTGCTGCACCGGCGAATCCGCCGACAGGGTCTTCGCCAACGCGACATCGTCGCCATGGACCAGGTAAATCAGTCCGTCGGGTCCCAGCCGGAGCTGGTTGCGCCCGTGGCCAATTCCCCCCTCGGTCGTCAGCAACAAGCGCTGCTCGTCGAACTGCCCGTCCCCGTTGGTATCCCGCAACCGGTAAAATCCCTTGCTGTTGTTGGCATTCACATACAGCGCGTCATGGGCGTAGAGCAGCCCGCGGCATTCCTTGAGCGAATTCTCGATGACCTCGACCCGGCGAACCGTGTCGCCGTCCAGGGTGAAGCGCAGCAGGCCCTGCTGCTCCCGGGCCACGGTGAGACGGCCCTGCGGATCAAAGGCCAGGGCGATCCACGAATCCTCACCCGTCTGGGCCGTGCGGAGAAGCGCGACCGAGAATCCCGGCGGCACGGACAGCGAGGCCGGGGCGGTCGCCTGATCGGTGCCCCGGGCCAGCATCCAACTGTTGTAGGCATCGGCGGTGACCGTGGCCGCAAAGCGGTTGCCCCAGCGCTCGAATCCGGCAGGCCCATGCGCATGGGCCGCCCTCCAGCCGGCGCCGGCGCTCCCGGGGGCCGACCATTCCGGCGTGGACGCCGTGGACGCCTGCCAGGAACCGTCCGTCACCACCCATTGCTGGCGTCCATCGGACCGCGCGAGTTCGAGCATCAGGCGCAGCACGGGAAGGCCGGCGGTCTGGGAGTTGGTGACCGCGACCGCAAGCAGGTTCGGCCCCGGCTGCAGGAGCCGGGTCACGTCCAGGGTGACGGCCTGGGTGATTCCGGATGCCGTGCCGACCGGCGAGCCATTCAAGTAGATGGCCGCCGCCTGATCCGCGCCGGCGATCAGGACCGCCTTGACGAGTCCCGGCTCCGCGGTGAAGGCGCGCCGAAAGTACGCCACGGCCCCGGTGCGCTGGGTCCCCGCCGAAATCCACTCCGCGGCCGTCGGGAGGGCATCCTCACTGACCACCGCCCGCAACCGATGCCCGGCAAATATGCCGGAGATCAGCCCGAGCAGGGCGAGGCCGCGAAGGCTCCAGGACCGGTTCACCCGGTGACCATGCCACCGTCCCCTGCGGCCTTCCAGACCTTCCCCGAATCGGGGCGGCGTCCCGGCAGCTCAAGCGAGCTGATGGACCCCGGCGACCGGCCCTCTCACGCCCAGGCCCGATCCCGGCATGCCGATCGTTGACCCCCGGGAAGCGCCCCGGGTACGGTCTCCAAAGTTCCATGAAACGCTCCAGCACTCCCAAGGCTCTGTTGCTGCTCGTGATCGCCGCCGCTCTCGTCCCGCACCTCGACGCGGCATCAGAGGCCACGGAGGCCCCCGCTGATCCCGGCAAAGGCAAGGCGTCGAAGCCGGCACCGATCGTCTACCCTGCACACGGTGCGATCGAGCGGCTGGACCCCGCCCTCGACGCATTGCTGGCCCCCGGGGCGCACATGGAACGGCTCGCCGACGGCTTCAACTGGTCCGAAGGCCCCGTCTGGTTGCGCAACGAAAAGGCGGTCGTCTTCTCCGACGTCCCGGAGAACCGGGTCTACCGGTGGTCCGAGCGCGACGGATTGAGCGTGTACCTCGAGCCGAGCGGCTACACCGGCAGTCTGATCCGGTTCCGGGAACAGGGATCCAACGGGCTCGCGACCGATCACAAGGGGCGTCTCGTCCTGTGCCAGCACGGTGACCGTCAGGTGGCCACCCTGGTGAAGAAGGAGGGGGTCATTGGCACGTTCGAACCGCTGGCAGACCGGTTCGGCCCCCGCCGGTTCAACTCGCCGAACGACCTCGTGTTCAATCGTTCCGGAGCCCTGTATTTCACGGATCCGCCCTACGGGCTTGAGGGCTTGAACGCCAGTCCGCTGAAGGAGCTGGCGTTCAATGGTGTGTATCTGCGCCGTCCCTCGGGTGAAATCGTGCTGATCACCCGGGACCTGACCTTTCCCAATGGCATCGCCCTCTCGCCGGACGAGAAGACGCTCTACGTCAATGTTTCGGATCCCGCCCGACCGGTGGTCATGGCGTATGAGGTGCAGAACGACGGCACCGTCACCAACGGGCGCGTGTTCTTCGACACGGCCCCGCTTGCCGCGGCAGGGGGCAAGGGTCTGCCGGACGGGCTCAAGGTGGACGTCCGCGGCAATCTGTGGGCCACCGGACCGGGGGGCGTGTTGATTCTCAGTCCGGAGGGCAGGCATCTCGGCACCCTGCAGACCGGTGAGGCCACCGGAAACTGCGCCTGGGGCGACGACGGGGGCACCCTGTACATCACCGCCGACATGTACCTGCTGCGGGTCCGGACACTCACCCAAGGCTATCGGGCGTGGTCCCGCTGACCGCTGGCCGCTGACCGGCCTGCGCCCACCGGACGGCCGGCAGCCCGGTCCCCTCCCATGAACATCCCGCTCGCCTACGGTCAGGGCCACCTGACGGTTGAGTTCCCCGAGGACCGGACCACGGTCATCGAGCCCTCCTTTCGCGCGGGCCTGCCCGATGAACGCGCCGCCGTCCGCGAGGCCCTGGAGCGCCCAATCGGAGCGCCGGCGCTGCGCGAGTGGCTGCATCCCGGGGCCCGGATCTGCATCCTGTTCACAGACATTACCCGGGCCACCCCCAATGACCGGTTGATTCCGTGGCTGCTCGCCAGCCTCGAGGCTGCGGGGGTGCAGCGGGAACAGATCACCCTGCTGAACCAGTTGGGGACGCACCGGCCAAACACCCGCGAGGAGCTGGAACGTATGCTCACCCCGGCTGTGGTGGACGGCTACCGCGTGATCAACCATGAGCCTGAGAACCACGCCGCCTGCGTGGAATTGGGCAGGACCCGAACCGGAACGCCCGCCTGGTTGAACCGCGAGGCGGTCTCGGCGGACCTGCGCATCGTCACGGGCTTCATTGAACCGCATTTCTTTGCCGGCTTCAGCGGCGGGCCGAAAGGGCTGATGCCCGGGGTCGCGCACGTCGAGACCGTGATGAGCAACCACGGGGCGCATCACATCGGCGACCCGCGGGCCACCTTCGGCGTCTGCGAGGGCAACCCGCTGTGGGAGGAACTGCGCGACATCGCCCTGAGGGCGGGACCCAGCTTCCTGCTCAATGTCACCCTGAACGAACAACGGGCGATCACCGGTGTGTTTGCCGGGGACCTGATCGAGGCGCACCGGGCGGGCCGGGAGTTCGTCCGCGCCTCCGCGATGCAAAAGGTCAAGGAACCCTTCGACGTCGTGGTCACCACCAATTCCGGCTACCCGCTCGACATGAATCTTTACCAGGGGGTGAAGGGCATGAGCGCCGCGGCCCGGATCGTCGCCGAAGGGGGTACCATCGTGCTGGCCGCCGAATGCCGCGAAGGCGTTCCGGCGAAAAGCCCGCTCGACCGCTTCCTCCGCGAAGCGCGCTCGCCCGAAGAGATCCTGACCCTGCTGGCGACTCCCGGGTTCGTCCGACCCGAGCAATGGCAGGCCCAGATCCAGGCGCTCATCCAGCGGCGCGCCCGAGTGCAGGTCCACTCACGAATTCCCGACGACATCCTGCGGGCAGCCCATCTTGAACCGTGTCCGGACATCGGAGCCACAGTGCGCCACGAACTCGACCGCCGCGGCCCCGACAGCCGGGTCGCCGTGCTGCCCCAAGGCCCCCTGACCATCCCCTACCTCGCCTGACCGGCCCGGAAGGATCCCACGGCGTCCCCAACGGGTTTGACGACCCGCGCAGCAATTCCGTAGGCTGACACCATGCTGACCGCAATCCTCATCTTCCTGTTCTGCTGCGTCCTCTGGGGCGTGTACATGTACCTCGTCAAGGAGCTGATCGAGGAGTCTGAGCGTCCGGACTGACCGGTGCCATCGCACCAAAAACGGTTCGCTTGATCCGCCGGGGCCCTCCCCGGCTTTTTTGTTGACCCGTTGGCCGAAAATTCCCTGGTCCATGGGGCCCGACGGGATGTGAACAACCGGTGACAACTTTGCCTCGGCCCGCCCCACAAAACCTCCACAGTGCCGAACTCATGATCGTCCATCCATCCGCTGGAACTCCTCAATTTCCAAGGGGTTGCCTTTCGAGCTTGAAAATCCGTAAGAATCGCCTTGCAACCGCAATCTGTGGGGTCAGTCTCGCTCGCCACCCACAACAGATTGGGTGGTGATCGCCTTGTCGGTCCTCCGTTTTTTGCCCAGTTTTTAGAGAATTCCGGCCCGTCGGGGTGCGGCACGACCACCAGAAGGTCCGCCGCCTCCCGGACGTGCTGAATCGAACGCCGACCACCCAAAACTCCGACCCTGCCATGATTGACGCCCAAGATGCCGTCGTGTCGCCTGCTCCCATGAAGCGTGCCCGTCGCGGAACCCCTCCACTGACTCCGCCCCGCCGGGCCGCGACGCGGTCCGCAGCGCGGTTGAAACTCACCCGGGTCTTCAGTGACTCCAAGGTGAATCCGTTTGACCAGGTCGAGTGGGAGCGCCGGACAGCCGAGATCACCGATGATTCGGGCAAGGCGGTGTTCAAGCAGGAGGGTGTCGAGGTGCCAAAATCCTGGTCACTGCTCGCGACCAAGGTGGTCTGCTCGAAATACTTTTACGGCGACCCCGCCAAATCCGAACGCGAACAGTCCGTCCGCCAACTCATCCACCGGGTCACCCGCACGATCGCCGACTGGGGGATCCAGGGGGGCTATTTCTCCAAGGCCGACGGCGAGGTCTTTTACGACGAACTCACCTGGCTCTGCCTGAACCAGCATGGCGCCTTCAATTCGCCGGTGTGGTTCAACGTCGGGCTGTACCATCAGTACGGCGTCGGCAAGCACAGCGATCGCGGCAACTGGTACTGGGATCCCAGGGCCCGCGAGGCCCGGCGGGCCGACACCCAGTATGAGTACCCTCAGGGGAGCGCCTGCTTCATCCAGTCCGTCCAGGACAACATGGAGAGCATCATGGAGCTCGCCTATTCCGAGGCCATGCTGTTCAAGTACGGATCCGGCACCGGCACCGACCTCACGCCCATCCGCTCCAGCAAGGAAAAGCTCAGCGGCGGCGGGCGTCCGAGCGGTCCCATGAGCTTCCTCAAGGTCTACGACCAGGTGGCCAATGTCGTGAAATCCGGGGGCAAGACCCGGCGGGCCGCCAAGATGAACACGATCCGCGACCTCCATGGCGACGTGGAGGAGTTCATCACCGCCAAGGCCCGGGAGGAGAAGAAGGCGTGGGCGCTCATCGAGCAGGGGTACGACGGCTCCTTCAACGGCGAGGCCTATGGCTCGGTGATGTACCAGAACGAGAACCTCTCGGTCCGGGTCTCCGACGAGTTCATGCAGGCGGCCCTCGACGGCCGCGAATGGTGGACCCGCTCGACCACCACCGGCGAGCCGCTGGAAAAGAAGGATGCCAGCCAACTTCTGGACCTCGTGGCCGAGGGCACCTGGGTCTGCGGCGACCCCGGGCTCCAGTACGACGGCGCCATCCAGAAGTGGCACACCTGCAAGGGCACGGAGCCGATCCACTCCACCAATCCGTGCTCCGAGTACGTGTTCCTCAACAACACCGCCTGCAACCTCGCCTCGCTGAACCTCATGAAGTTCAAGGCGGCGGACGGCACCTTTGATGTCGAGCGGTTCAAGGCCGCGGTCCGGATCTTCATCACCGCCCAAGAGATCCTGGTGGACAACGCCAGCTACCCGACCCGCCAGATTGCCGAAAACTCCCACATCTTCCGCACCCTCGGCCTGGGCTACGCCAATCTCGGTTCCCTGTGCATGAGCTACGGCCTCGCCTACGACTCCGATGAGGGCCGGGCCCTCGCCGGGGCGATCACGGCGATCATGACCGGGCACGCCTACGAGCAGAGTGCCGAGATCGCCAGGATCCTCGGGCCGTTTGCAGGCTATCGCGACTCCCGGTGCTCCGGCGTGAGCCGTCCCGTCCAGCCCGACAACGTGGCCAGCACCCTCGGGGTCATCCGGCAGCACCGCGACGCCGTGGAAGAGATCCAGCCCAGCCGCGATTTCGCGTTCCTCAAGGACGAGGCACGGCGGGTATGGGATACCGCCCTCGCGAAGGGCCGCGCGCACGGGTATCGCAACGCCCAGGTCACGGTGCTGGCGCCGACGGGCACGATCGCGTTCCTCATGGATTGCGACACCACCGGAGTGGAGCCCGACATCGCCCTGGTGAAGTACAAGCTGCTGGCAGGTGGCGGCATGCTGAAGATCGTCAACCGCACCGTGCCCGAGGCCCTGCGCCGGCTCGGATACACGGAGTCCGCGATCGCGGCGATCGAGCAGCACATCGCCAGCCATGACACCATCGAGGATGTCGTCGGGGACGACGGTGCCGTGATCGCCAGCGGCCTCAAGCCGGAGCATCTCACCATCTTTGACTGCGCCTTCAAGCCCCACAAGGGACACCGCAGCATCCATTACCGCGCGCACCTCAGCATGATGGCCGCGGCGCAGCCGTTCATCTCGGGCGCGATCTCGAAGACGGTCAACATGCCGGCCGACGCGACCGTTGCGGACATCCGCAATGCCTATGTGGATGCCTGGAAGCTGGGCCTCAAGTGCGTGGCCATCTATCGCGACGGCTCCAAGCGCAGCCAGCCGCTGAACACGAAGAAGACCAGCGAGGGCGGGGACAAGTCCGCGGTGGCGACAACGGCGGGTGTGACGACGCAGCCGGTGGAGTCCCGCGTGGCCGAGCTTGAGGCCGAGCTCTCCCGGTTGAACCAGCAGGCCGTCCAGCCCGCGCGCCGCCGCCTGCCCGACACCCGGATGGCCGTGAACCACAAGTTCTCCATCGCGGGCCACGAGGGCTACCTCACCGTCGGGCTCTTTGACGACCGTCAGCCGGGTGAACTGTTCGTCACCATGGCCAAGGAGGGCAGCACCATTGGCGGCCTCATGGACACCATCGGCGCGCTGACGTCCATGGCCCTGCAGTACGGGGTGCCCCTGGAGTCCCTGGTGAAGAAGTTTGCACACCAGCGGTTCGAACCCAGCGGGTTTACGGTCAATCCCGACATCCGGAACGCCTCCTCCATCATTGACTACGTTTTCCGCTGGATGGGGTGTCAGTTCATCCCGGGATATCGTGAGGCGACCTCCCCGGCCGCGGCGGCGCAGGCCGAGCTCCCCATGCCGGACCTGATTGAGGAGCTTAAAAAAAAAGTGAACCGGCCGGTGCCTGAGCTGCCGATTGCCGATGACAACGGCACCGAAATCCTGCTCAAAGCCGCTCCAACTCCCGCTCCAGTCACTCCGGTCACCCCGGTGCTCCCCGGGACGGTCCGACCGGTGTCGCCATTACTCACCGCCCGCACCATGACCAGCACGTTCCAGAATCAGGGCGATGCTCCTTCCTGTCCGGTCTGCGGCCACATCGCCGTCCGCAATGGCGCCTGCTTCAAGTGCCTGAACTGCGGCGAGAGCCTGGGATGCTCCTGAGTCCGGCTTCGAGACCCGGGATTCCGCCCGGGCAAGGCGTTTCGCACGACCCCCCAGCCTCCGGAATCTCCGGGGAAGGCTGGAACTGCGGACCCGGTTGATCCCACGATCCGGGGGTGCCGCTTCGCATCACCGGGTTGACCATCGAGGACATCCGCTTCCCCACTTCGCGGGAGCGGGATGGTTCGGATGCCATGAACCCGGATCCGGACTACTCGTCGGCCTACGTGGTCCTGCACACCGACGGGCCGCTCGAAGGCCACGGATCCGCGTTTACCATCGGCCGGGGCAACGAGATCGTGTGCGCGGCGATTCGTGCCCATGAACCCCTGGTGGTGGGGCGGACGCTCGACGAGTTCATTGAGAACCCCGGGAGTTTTTGGCGGCACCTGAACGGCGACTCGCAGCTCCGATGGATCGGCCCCGACAAGGGCGCGATCCACCTGGGGCTGGCCGCGGTCGTGAATGCGCTCTGGGACCTGTGGGCAAAGTCGGCCGCCAAGCCCCTGTGGCGGTTGCTGGCGGATCTCACCCCGGAAGCGTTCGTCCGGTGTGTGGACTTCCGTTATCTCACCGACGTCCTGACCCCGGAAGCCGCCGTGGACCTGCTCGCCCGGGCGGCGCCCGGCAAGGCGGACCGCGTCGCCCGGCTCATTGCCGAGGGGCACCCGGCATACACCACCAGCGCCGGATGGCTTGGATATCCCGATGACAAGATCCGCCGGCTCTGCCGGGAGGCCATCGCCGATGGCTGGAATCACTTGAAGGTGAAGGTGGGCCGGGATCTGGAGGACGACCGGCGTCGGTTGACCATCATCCGCGAGGAAATCGGATGGGAGCGGCAGTTGATGGTGGATGCGAACCAGGTTTGGGAGGTCCCGCAGGCCATCGCCTGGATGCGTGAGCTCGCGCCGTTTCGTCCGCTGTGGATCGAAGAACCCACCTCCCCCGACGACGTCCTTGGCCATGCCGCCATTGCCCGGGCCCTCGAACCGCTCGGCATCGGGGTGGCCACCGGCGAACACGGGATGAACCGGGTGTTGTTCAAGCAGCTGATGCAGTCGCGGGCCATCCGGTACTGCCAGTTGGATGCCTGCCGCGTCGGGGGCGTGAATGAAAACCTGGCGATCCTCCTGCTGGCGGCTCATTTTGGAGTTCCAGTTTGCCCGCACGCTGGTGGGGTCGGCCTGTGCGAATTCGTGCAACACCTCGCCATGGCGGACTACGTCGCCGTGGGCGCCTCTTGGGACGGCCGCCTGTGCGAATACGTGGATCACCTGCACGAGCACTTCGTGGATCCCTGCCGGATCCAGGGCGGTCGCTACCAGGCGCCGGCGGTTCCAGGATTCAGCACGGAAATGTTGGCCTCCAGTCGCGCGGCCCACCGGTATCCGGGCCGGTGACCATTCCTGTTGGGAAGTCCACCACCGTATTCCGCGGCAGGGCTGACGCACCGCCGGATCGTTCCCGCTGCAGCGACCGCTGAGCGCCCTTCCGGGGGAATCGGCAGCTTCACGATGGCTCCGGCATCCAACGGGGATGCTCGGCCCCCCCGCCCTCAAGGCCGCGAGTCAACAGACGCTCGTTCCCACCGTTGGAGTCCATCACCCAGAGGGCCGGAAGGCCGCCCGTGCCGGCACGACAGAAGGCAATCATGCTCCCGTCGGGCGATTCCACCGCGCGAAAGTCCCAAGCCAGGGACCCGCCCTGCGTCAACCGGGTCCCGCGACCGTTGGTTGGATCCAACCGGCAAATCTCGACGCCACCGCAGGCGAGTTCCGGCTTGTAGTCGCGGTTGAAATGATCGGTGTCGGGACGCCCGGCCTGGTACTCCCAGGCGACACGCGAGCCGGGAAGCCTTCGCGGAAAGAGGATCTGCCCGTCCCGGGTCCAGCCCACAAGATTCGATCCACCCCCACGTTCCTGCGGATTCCCGTAGGTGGCTGCAAACCACATCGCCTGACCCGGGGTCAGGACGCGCTGTTCCGCGCCGTCCGGGCGCGCGAGGACCACATCGCACCAGTCATGTCCCGGATCGCCCCGGAAGTGGCAGTCGGAAAACGCCAGCCATTCCCCGTTCGGCGACCACGCCGGGCCGAAGTACAAATGATCCGGATGCGCCGCCACCAGCGTGCGGTCGGAACCCGCCGTGTTGCTCGTCCAGATCTGGTAGCCGGTCGGACTGGCAAGGTGATACGCCACGCGCCGTCCATCCGGACTCAGGCTCAAGCCGTACGGCAGCCCTTCGCCCAGCCGCGTAAACTCCCGGGCGTCGCTGCCGTCCAGGTTCATGCTGAGGATCTGCCCGCCTGCATCCTGGACCACCTGCACCAGCAGGCGCTGGTCGGAGAGCAGCAGGGCCGGGGTGTAAAACACGGCCAGCCGGTCCATCGTGACGATCTCCATCAGCGTCTCCCGGTCCGGATCGTACAGCCAGATGTGCGTCGGAGTCTGGTGGTAGTACTCGGAAAACGGCCGGCCCGGACCGTCGCGCCGGGCCTCCATGCTCAACACCAGGAGACGCCGGCCATCCGACAGGAACGGCCCCGGTTGCCAGGTGACCTGGTCAGGTGCCTGGAAACTGAGGACACGCTCCCCGGTGCCGTCAGCCTGAATTACGACGGTGCGACCCCGCGAGGTGAACATCAGGCGCCCGGGAGGCTTCGCGGAGGCGCGTTGCAGCTCGGGAACACGGCATGCCGACAGCCCGGCGCCCGCAGCGATGACGGGACCCATCACCAGAAACCGCCGCCGGCTCCAGACGTCCGCAGAGTGGTCCACGCCCGGAGTGCCGCAACGGGACGAAGGGTTGCCGGCGTTCATCGCGGACCCGGTGACCCCACGAAGCCGGCGTGAACCCAGTCGGCAAAATCCTCGCGGTTGCCATCGCCGGCATCCGTGGCCACGAGGCGAAGGGTTTGCGTGCCCTCCGGAATCGCGACGTCAAAGCGCCACGCCGGGGACTGGATGCGCATCACGGGGCTTGCGGCCACTTCGCGCCCATCGAGGAACACTTTGAAGACCACGCTGGGAAAACGGGCGAGGTTTGAGCCATTCCCCAAACCGATCAGGTACTCATCCACACCGGCGAGCGCGACGAACCGGCGGTACTCCGGCCGGACCGCGTAGGTCAGGGCACATGGAGCGTGGACACCCAAGCCGCGATCGTAAACCTGGCGATTGATCCTGAGCTCCTGCCCCACGTTGGACCGGTCCTTCTGCGGCGGCCGGGTGGTGCCGGAGTAACGAACCTCGCCACCGTACGTGTGGCCAAATCCGGTACTGCGGACCGGTTCGAGGTCCGCCAGGTGGACATCCGGCAGGGGCGGTAACGGTCCCAGCCTGGCGAAAAAGGCCTCCGACTCCAGACCAGCGGCGCGATGTCCTTGAAACGCGGTCGCTCGAATCCGAGTGGTGCGGGTCAGGGTGAATGGCCCCTGGTAAACGGGGGACGTCGGGCCCGGAGACGTGCCATCCAGGGTGTAGCGAATCACCGGGTCCGGCTGCAGCGGCGCAGTCAGCGTGACAGTCACGGGATGTTCGAAAACATGTGGCCGCATCCGGGTGCCCCATGGCGCGATGCGCACCGGGTCCACGACCCACCCGCCGTCCCACCGTCCCAGCCGCACCAGTTCGTCCTGGAGGCTGATCGTCGGCGCCAGGTGCCGCTCGAAGTGCTGCACGACCTGGTCGGTGTTCAGGTCGGGTGTGAACCCACGGGCAGGATCGTAACCCGGGTGCGCATCCGTCATGTCGCGGGCCAGGACGCACTGCAGTCCGGCGGACTTCATCGCCCGCAACCCCATCGGCTTTCCGAGGAGGCAGACCTGCGTGTGGAACCCGACATAGATCAAATGCGTCAGGCCCCGCATCCGGCAGATGGCGAAGACCTCGGCCTGGGTGTCCGGCATCCAATCGTCGTCTCCCACGCGGAGGTCGGGGTGCATGGCGTCCCAGCCATAGTTGCCGCCGCAGCGTTCGCGGTCGCAGGCGCAGCCCCCGGCATCCGGCACGGGTGGACAGGTGACCTCCTGGACGACCGGCACCTCCACCAGCGGCAGAGCCAGAACGGCCTCGCGCTGGGGAAAGCCTGCATAGTTGTCCACCACGTCGCTCGGACAGAGCATCACGGTCATTCCGAGATCGCGCGCGGCATCCAGAGCCCGGTTCATCCGCGGGACGAAGGCGTCCACACGCATGGTGGCGGTCTTGCACCAGTGAAAATTCCAGACATCCACCGCGATGATTCCCACGCGTCGTGGATCCACCCGCTCGGGGGTGTGCCGGAGTTCCCCGGTTTCGGGGTCCCGGGTCTGGAGCGTCAGTTCCATCTCCGCCGCCGTCGCTGCGCCAACCGCCACGGGAATCAGGAGCCAGCGGGCCAGCAGGTTGAGGACGCGGGAGGCGAACCAGGCGGAGGCACCGGAGCGGCGGATCATGGGCCGAATTCTAACGAAGGTGGGTTCCGACAGGACAGGACCGTTTCCTGCCGGAACCCATGGGGTCGCACCTAAACTTTTGATATCTTTACGCCAGACTGGCCCAGTTGGCTCATGGCCATGGCGCCGCGGGCTGTTGTGGCCGCCGGGTGGTCTCTTGTGCCGGCCCGCGGCACCTGACGAGAGCATTGTTTCGTGTCCTTTCGGCAAACGTGCGGAACGGGGTCCCGCAGGGTCGGGCAGCCTGAGCGGCGATGACAACGCCCACGTCGTCCTTCCCGACGGACCTGCGGGCCCTGAAGCAATCACTGGCAGACTGACGCCGGTCCGCGGCCGGCCGGCCGACCGCAGCTTCCGGCCGGCGTCTGGGATGCCGCCGCCGTCCGGGCCCGCCGGCATCGGGTTTCGCCGATGGCCCGCACGCCGGGATTGAGCTCTCCGAAAGCCCCGACAGTGGATGCGGCAGCCGCCGGCAGAGCTTCCCGCCGCTCCCGAACGACCCGCTTCGCTGAGTTCAGTGGAGTCCACCCACAGTCCCTTCGCCCAAACCGGTCGGCTTTGTCGAGCTTCGGGACGGCCGTTTTTGCTTTTTGGATGGTTGGCATGCAGCGACTTGCTAGCCTTGTGGCGTGGAACGGATCGTGAACAAAGCCCGGGGATTTGCTGCTGCGGACGCATGGGATATCCGCCAGCACGTGGCACTCTCATCCCAGGAGCGCCAACGCGCCGCCCGTGAACTCAAGGCGAGGGTCCATGGCCCTTCCAAACCGGACGTGCGAGCATGCCACCGCAGAAAATAGACCCGGACCACTTTTCGGCGGACACCCGGTTGTTCATCGCCCTGCTTCACCGTCACGAAGTCCGGTACGTTATCGTGGGCGGCGAAGCCGTCATCTTCCATGGGTATGCGCGTTACACTGGCGACGTGGACTTCCTTTACGACCGCTCCGAGCCCAACGTGAAGGCGCTCTACGCCGCCCTCACCGAGTTTTGGGACGGTGACATTCCGGGAATCAACGCTCCCGACGAACTGCTCGACAATGCGATCGCGGTCCAATTCGGCCGCCCCCCCAACCGGATTGATCTCCTCGGTTCCATTGACGGCGTCGGATTTCATGAGGCATGGGGCGAGCGGGTGAGCGCGGAGATGGCGGTCGAACCCGGAGCGAAGCCTGTGCCGGTCTTCTTTCTCGGCCTCGGACTCCTTCTCAAGAACAAGGCTGCAACCGCGCGCGCGAAGGACTTGGATGATTTGCGATACCTGCGTCATTCGGCCGGGGGCCGCAGCTCCTCAGACGAGGCGGCAGACGGTCCTTGAGATCTCCCGCCTCTCCATCGCCTGCCTCCGGCCCCGCTTCCCTCCGCACAGCGCCAAAGCGGCTTCCGAGCTGAGCGGCGCCGCGCCATTCCTGTGCCTTGTACGCAGAGCAGGAGCAACGACTGGGCGGGGGCGGAGGAGTGCTGTGGAACGAGAGAGATGGGTACGCCGATATCGCCAGAGGAGGAGGCAATGGGGTCGCACCCGAACAATGGCGGACTGCCGCCGGTCTGAGGCCGGCCGGCCGCGGCTTCCGGCCGGGGGCTGGGACACCACCGTCCTGGGCCACCGGCTTCGGGCTTCGCCGGTGGCCCGAACGCCGGATCTGGCTGATCCGCCCAGCGGATGGATGTCCCGTCGCACCGGGTTCTTCGGTGCGCGGGATGGACCCCGATTCCTGCACACCGAGTTCGGATTTGGGATGGTTGGCATCGCATTGCTGATCGCCGACGACAAACATCACGCTGGGGCGCGTGAAGTCCGGGCGCAATTGGGACCGCCGGCCCTGCAAGAATTCGTGCATGGTGGCGCCATCAACGTGGCGTTCAGCGTTGAAGACGAGGTGGAGCGGTTGCTGCTCGTGAACGGCATCAACCGATGGGCGCCATGTGCCTCAGGGAATGCCCCAGCAAAAGGGATCGGACTCGTGGAGCAGGAGGGTGGCTTCGGCGGTGACGTGTGCGCTGCCGGTGAGCGTGGGCCGGATGAGGCCCGCCCCGCGGTCAAGCCATTCGAAGCGTCCAGTGAACGTGGTGCCCAGGATCCCCTCCTGGACCCACACATCGCCCTCGGCAAGCCGGCCCTCCGCCGCCAGACAGGCCATCTTGGCGCTGGTGCCGGTGCCGCATGGTGATCGGTCGTAGGCGCCGCCCGGACACAACACAAAATTCCTGGAGCACCCCCCGGGGGTCCGCGGGGCGCCGAACAGCTCAACATGGTCCACCTCGGGAAACCCTTCCGCATTCACGGCGTGCCGGATGCGCCGGGCGCGATCGGTGAGCGCCGCGACGTTGCCCCGCTCGAGGGGTTCCACCGGTTCGTGGACCAGGAAGAACCAGTTGCCGCCCCAGGCCACGTCACCGGTCACGGTCCCGATGCCCGGCACGCTCACGGCGACAGCGCGGGCCTTGCGCTGCGAGGGAACACTGCTGATGGATACGGAGCCGTCGTCGTGTCCGGTGGCCGTGACCGTCCCGACGGCGGTCTCGAAGCGATGAAGTCCCGGGGGCAGCCGGCCGAGGTGCCGGAGCGTGGCGACCAGCCCGATCAAACCGTGGCCGCACATTCCAAGCACACCGACATTGTTGAAGAACACGACCCCCGCGATGCAGGACGCGTCTGACGGTGGCACCAACAGGGCGCCAACCAGGACGTCCGAACCCCGCGGCTCCCCGATCACCGCATTTCGGAACTGGTCATGGCGGGTGCGAAACACCTCCCGCCGGGCCTCCAGGGTGCCTCCCCCCAGGTCGGGCCCCCCGGTAAGGATCACCCGGGTGGGTTCCCCGCAGGTGTGCGAGTCCACGACCTCAACGCAACGGCAGAAGGGCGCAGGCATCGGGTCCGTCGGGGAGATCAGCGGGATTCCGACTTCGACCCCGCGGCGCCGGCGCCCGGTTCCTTGAGTCCGGAAAAATTCCCATGCTCACAGCAGGCCACAAACGTTTCGGTGACGGACTTCAGCTCCTCCCATCGCCCCCGGATCTTGAGGGCCTCGGAGGCATCCACGCGGTTGTCACCCGCCGCGGCGGCAATGACCGCCAGGAGATCGGCAAACTCCTGCACAATCTCGTTGGTGGCCGGGACGAGAAAGTCGGGATGCGATCGTTGCGCCTTGGGATTCTTGATGAAGAACCCCCCAAAACGCTGGCAGAGCCAGTGGATGATCCGTGGGTCGCGCGACGACTGCATGAGCTGATCCACCCGCTCGATGGGATTCCCCGCACCGGACGCCTCGGATTCCGGACGTTCGGTCCACTTGTACACCAGGGAGAGCGAGATCCCCAGATCGTGGGCGACTTGCTTGGCGCTGGTGCTTTTCAACACCTCGCGCAACAGCTCATGGGACTGCATGACCTGCGGATTTACCCGGATTGATTCCGTGTGCAAGCCTTCGGTCCGCGGCGGGTCCGCGGGTTGTGGCCCCAGGGGTTGCCGATTTCGGGTCGGCGGTGTCCTCGTTCAGCCGGCCCCGGAGGAGCGGCACCCACGCCATCTGCGGTTCCAGGAGGCGGGCCGGCAAGCGATGGGCCCCGGTTCGGCGTCCGGGGCCCATCCCGCGCTCTTGCAGCAAACCTTCCGGCGCGGCCAGACTCGGGCGTGCGCACCTCCTCCCGCCGTCAGTTCCTCCAGCAGGCCGCCGCAGGATCCGGTTTCGCGTTGCTCGGAGGCTGTGCATCCGATTCCCGCGCCGCGCGCCGCCGGGTTTCGCCGAACGAGAAGCTGAATGTGGGCGTCATTGGAGTGGCGGGCCGGGGTGGTGAGAACCTGGCGGGCGTGTCGGGCCAGAACATTGTCGCCCTCGCGGACGTGAGCGAAGCCAGCCTCGCCGCGGCAGGCGCCAAGTTTCCGCAGGCCCGGAGACATGCCGATTGGCGCCGCCTGCTGGAGCAGGCCGATGTGGACGCCGTGGTCGTGAGCACGCCGGACCACACGCACGCGGTGATCGCAATGGCCACACTCGACAGCGGGCGTCCGCTCTACCTCGAGAAGCCGGTGACCCACACCATTTCGGAGCTCCGGACGCTGGCGGCCAAAGTTCGGCGGACGGGTCTCGTCACCCAGACGGGCAACCAGATCCACTCGAGCGGGAACTATCGGCGCGTCGTCGAACTGATCCGGTCCGGCGCCATTGGCCCGGTGCATGAAGTGCATCACTGGGCCGGTACCGTTTGGGAGACCAAGCCCTGGCCTCCCCCGGAACCGGTGCCGGCCGGGCTGGACTACGACCTCTGGGTCGGACCGGTCACCTGGGTGCCGTACAGCCCGGAATGGGTCCCCTTCAACTGGCGCCGCTGGTGGCACTGGGGGGGTGGCACGCTGACCGACTTTTGCTGCCATCACATGGATTTGAGCGTTTGGGCGCTCGACCTCGGGCTGCCGCTGGTGGTTGAGGCGTCGGGGCCGCCTCCGGATGCGCACTGCGCGCCACCGATGCTCCGGGTGCGCTACGAGTTTGCCGCACGCGGCAAGCAACCGCCCGTTGTGATGCATTGGTACAGCGGCGCGGCCCGACCGCAGGTCCCGGGCACGCCCGACCTGACCGCGTGGGGCGGCGGGACGCTCTTCGTGGGACGCGACGGCATGCTCCTCGCGGATTACGGGCGGCGGATCCTGCTGCCGGAGGACCGCTTCAAGGACTTTCCAGCACCGCCGCAAACCATTCCCGATTCCATCGGCCACCACGAAGAGTGGATCGAGGCCTGCAAGGGGGTGGGGACCACCGGTTCTCCGCTGACGTACGGGGCGCTCCTGACGGAAATTGGATCCCTTGGCAATGTCGCGTTCCGCACCGGACGCCGCATCCAGTGGGATGCCGCCAGCATGCGAGCCCGGGGCGTGCCCGCCGCTGAACAGTACATCTACCATCATTATCGGTCAGGCTGGTCGCTTTGACTCCGGAGCCATGAGATTCCTCGGGCTCGAGCCGGATGCGGTGGTGGCGCGCAGCGCCGGGGCAACGGTCAACGCAACACAGGCGTCGGCCGCCAGGTCCACACTGCTTGGCGCCTTGGGATTCGGTGTCGCGAGCCTTTTGGTGTTTGGGAGTTGGGCGGTCGCCGGGCCGGCACTGTACCGGATGGGCGGTGAGGCCGGGGCCTATCTGGTTTGGGCAGCCGCCTTCATCCTGCTGTCCGGCGCCGGGCTGTCCGGACTCGTGGTGGGCCACGGCAACCGGATGCGGTTCCTGGCGGCGTTTGCGATCGCCTTTTCCGCCTATGCGGCGGTGTGGATGGCCGGTTGGTTTGCGCTGCGCAACCGGACCGGAGAAGTGGCCGGCGCCGTGGGAGGAACTGCGGCGTTCGCGCTGGTGCTTTGTCGGACATTCGGGACGGCACGGGCGTGGCCGGACGTCGCCCTCCACCTCTTTATCGGCAACACCGTTGGCTATTTCACCGGAAGCGCCGCGTACGATTCCCTGGGAGGGACTGCCGGGAAACTGGCATGGGGCGCCCTGTACGGAATCGGGTTCGGCGCCGGGATCGGTGCCAGCCTGCACCGGGTGCAGGAGGGGGTGCGACTACGGCTTCAGGCACGCTCGGAACCCGGGCCCGCCGCCCAGGCGGCCCCATAAGCGCCCGCCCACTCGCCCAGAGTGGCCACCGCCAGGCGCATCCCGCGTCCCCCCGGACGCCACTCCCACTCCCGAAGCCATGCTGCCAGCGGTTCCATGAGGTGATGCCGGCTGCGCGCCACGCCGCCTCCGATGAGGACCACCTCGGGATCCAGCACATTGCCGATGGACACCACCGCAGCCGCCAGAGCCCGGACGGATCGGTCCCAGACCTCAATGGCAAGCGGATCCCCGGCCTGAACCGCCCGCACGAGTTCATGCGTGGTTCCAAAGCGGCCGCCGGAACGCTTCGCGATATTGTGGTTGCCGATGGCGTCTTCGAGACTGCCCGGGGTGCCGCAGATATCGGGCGAGCCGTCGGGGTCAAGCGACATGTGCCCGAGGTGTCCCGCCTTGCCGGAATGGCCCCTCAGGATCCGTCCGTCCACCAAAGCCGCGCCGCCCACTCCGGTCCCCAGGGTGATCAGCACGACATCGCGGGCACCGCGCGCCGCGCCGCACCAGACCTCGCCCAGCAGGGCAGCCTGGGCATCGTTCACCACGGGAACCGCGTCAGACCGCCCAAGATACTCCCCCCACACCAACCCTTCCAAGCCATCAAAACGCCCGGGCATCACCGCGATGCACCGGCGGTTCGTGGCGGCAATCCCGGGGGCGGACACCCCGACCGCTGCAGCAGATCCCAGCGTGCCCGTCGCGCGCGCTTGTGCCGTGCGAACGGCGGTCGCGAAGGCCATCGGCGACGCCAGATCGAAGGTCTCCTGCCACTGATCCAGCGTCTGCCCGGCCGGGGTCACCGCGACGGCCTTCACACTGGTGCCACCCAGATCGAGCCCGAGGAGGTACGCGGGAGTCATCGGAGGAGGTTCGCGGCCGGGTTTAATCCGGTCCTACCAACGAAGGATTTGGCGCGGCAGCATCCATGCCGCTGCCGTCGGAAACACCCCAGCCGCCATCCACCGCAAGGACCTGTCCGGTGACAAACCGGCTCTCATCCGAAAGCAGCCAGATCACCGCGCCGTCCAGGTCGGATGCCTCTCCGATGCGACCGCCGTCGAGGGGTTGCTTGTGACGGATGAAGCGCAGGATGCCTTCGTCGGCCTGGGCGCGTTGCGACATCAAGGTCGCGACCAGGGCGGGTGCGACCACATTGAAGCGAATGTCCTCCGCCGCATACTGTGCCGCCGCCGCACGGGTCAACCCGATGATGGCGGCCTTGGCTGCGGCGTAGGCGTGGGTCGCGAAGAAGCGGGGCGACGGGGAGAATCCCAGCACGGAACTGCAGTTGACCACACTGCCTCCGGAGCCCTGCTCACGAAAGGCCAGCACTGCGGCCCGGTTGGAGTAGAACACCGAGGTCAGGTTGAGGCGCAGGGTGTCGTCCCAGCCACCATCGCTGATCTCATGCAGCGGGCCGTCCCCGTAGCGGCGCCCGCTGCCTCCGGCCACGTGGTACAGCGCATCCAGCCGGCCCCAGGACTCCCGGGCAAGCCTCACGGCCTCCGTCGCGACCGAGGGATCCGTGGCGTCACCGACCAGGATCCGCACCGCCGGACCCGATGCAGCCAGCGACGCACTTCGGTCGGGGTTGCGTCCGACGGCCAGAACCCTGGCGCCCTCGCGAAGGCAGGCGAGGACCGCGGAGCGGCCCAGGCCGCCGGTGCCGCCCACCACCACCACGACCCTGCCCTCCAGACGTCCGTCCACGGGCACAGCCTCCCGCAGACGCCGCCCCCGATTCAAGCCGCGCGGCATGCGGCCGCCGGGCGGTCACCTTGACTTCACCGGCCTTCGCCCGGAGTGTTCGTGCACAACGGTATGCAATGCCAGTTCTGCAAGAAAAATCCGGCCTCCGTCCATCTCACCCAGATCGTCGAGAACGAGGTGAAGAAGGTGGATCTCTGTGAGCCGTGCGCAAAGGAGCGGGGGGTCAACGACCCCACGACGTTTTCGATTGCCGACCTTTTGCTGGGCTTGGGAGCCACCCAAAAGATGGAGGAAGCCTCTGCCGCGGCCGGCGCGGAGGTGGTCTGCAGCGCCTGCGGGTTCGCACAAGCTGATTTCAAAAAGACCGGGCGGCTGGGTTGTGCGCACTGTTATGAGGTGTTCGCCGAGGGGCTTGGGGCGCTGCTCAAGGGCATGCACAAGGGCACCGAACACCGGGGCAAGGTGCCTCCCTCGCTGAAGCGCGCGGCGGTCCGACAGGCCGAACTCACCCACCTCGAAACCAACCTCCAGGCGGCGATCCGCCGCGAGGACTTCGAGTCGGCGGCGACGCTTCGCGACCAGATCAAGCAGTACCGGGAGGCGCAGGAGGCGCGCTCCAGCGAATCCGCCGGCCAGCCATGAAAATTCAGGACTTCCTCACCCCCGCAGCCGACGCCTGCCGGCGTAGGGGTCCGCACGACAAAATCGTGCTGTCGTCCCGGGTCCGGCTCGCCCGCAATCTCACCCAGGTCCCATTCCCGGGCCACGCCCGGAAGGCCGAGCGGATGAAGGCCCTCGAACTGCTGATGCCCGTGGTGGCCGCGCTTCCCCAGATGGACCCGGCGCCCTTTGCCGAGGGCATGGACAAGCTGACCGCTTCTGACAAGCAACTCCTGGTGGAACGACACATCATCAGCCGCGAACACGCGCTCAAGAGCGGGGGCAGCGGCCTGGTGCTCAACCGCGAGGAGAGCCTCTCGGTGATGGTCAATGAAGAGGATCACATGCGCATGCAGGCGCTGCGTCCCGGGTTGCAGCTTCGGCAGGCCTGGGTGGCGCTCGACGCCGTGGATGACGCCCTTCAGGAACAGCTCGAATTCGCGTTCTCACCCACCTACGGCTACCTGACCGCCTGCCCCACCAACCTCGGCACAGGCATCCGGGTGAGCGCGATGCTCCATCTGCCCGGCCTGGTGCTTGCGGAGCAGATCAATCAGATCATCCAGGCGGTCAACAAGCTGGGCCTTGCGGTCCGCGGGCTCTACGGCGAGGGCACCGAAGCCCTGGGCAACATCTTCCAGGTCTCCAACCAGCAGACGCTGGGTGAATCGGAGGCCGAAATCGTCGAACGCCTCAACAAGGTGGTGCTCCAGATCATCGAACACGAGGGCAATGCGCGCCTGGCGCAGCTCGAGAAGAAGCCCACCGTGCTGTTGAACCACATCGGCCGCGCGTACGGCAATCTGCGGCATGCCCACAGCATTTCCTCCAAGGAGACCATGAATCTGCTCAGCCTGCTCCGCCTGGGCGCCGACCTCGGCATGTTCGGCGCGGTCGAGCGGGCGTTTGTGGACGAGCTCTTCCTGATGAGCCAGCCGGCCCATCTCCAGACCGCTCATCCGTCCAAGCTCGACGCCGAACAGCGCGACACCGTCCGCGCCACGATGCTCCGGGAGCGGATGGAGTCCGTGCCGCTCCCCGGGCCGCCCGTGATCGGGGCCAAACCCGAGTGACCAGGTGAAGCCGGACCCCTGGCATCTGCCGATGGATTCCGAAGAACTTTTGACCTTCCGCCCGCAAATCCCCAACTTGCCCCCCACAATGGACGCCGGCCCATCCGGCGGCCGGTCCCCTCGATGCCATGAGTGATGAGAACTTGAATAATTTCACGCCCCGCGCCCAGCAGGTGCTCGCACTGGCCCGCAAGGAGGCCGACAGGTTCAGCCACAATTTCGTGGGCACGGAACACCTGCTGCTCGGGCTGATCAAGCTGGGCCAGGGTGTGGCGGTCAACGTGCTGCAGCGCATGGGGCTCGACCTCGAAAACGTGCGCCAGGAGGTGGAGAAGGAGGTCCGCACCAGCGGCGAACAGACGAAGTCCTCGGGCAACATCCCCTACACGCCCCGGGTCAAAAAGGTGCTCGCCCTCGCCGCCAAGGAAGCCAAGGCGCTCAACCACACGTACGTCGGCACCGAACACATTTTGCTGGGCCTCCTGAGGGAAGGGGATGGCGTCGCCGCGCGCGTGCTGAAGAACCTCGACGTGGACATCGAGGCATGCCGGCAGGAAATCCTGAAGGAGCTCGACCCCGGCTTCCAGCCCGGCGAGGGCGACGAGGGCGGCGAGGCGCCGTCGGAACCGGTCAAGGCGGGGAAGTCGGAGGAGGGCCGCAAGGCGGTGAAAACGCCGGCCTTGAAGGCTTTTGGACGCGACCTCACCGAACTGGCGCGCAAAGGTGAGATGGATCCGGTGATCGGTCGGCAGCCCGAGATCGAGCGGGTGATCCAGATCCTTTGCCGCCGGACCAAGAATAATCCGGTCCTCCTTGGCGAGGCCGGGGTGGGCAAGACGGCGATCGTCGAAGGGCTCGCCCAGGAGATCGCCCGCGGCAACGTGCCGGAGTTGCTGGCCGACCGCCGGGTCATCACGCTGGACCTCGCCCTCATGGTCGCCGGCACCAAATACCGGGGCCAGTTCGAGGAACGCATCAAGGCGGTCATGGACGAGATCCGCAAGGCCCGGAACATCATCCTCTTCATTGACGAGCTCCACACCATCGTCGGCGCCGGTTCGGCGGAGGGCACGATGGATGCCTCCAACATCTTCAAGCCCGCGCTGAGCCGCGGTGAGCTCCAGATCGTCGGGGCCACGACGCTCAACGAGTACCGCAAGTACATTGAAAAGGACTCCGCCCTTGAGCGGCGCTTCCAGACCGTGAAGGTCGAGCCGCCCAGCGTGGACGACGCCATCACGATCCTCAACGGCCTCAAGACGAAGTATGAGGACCATCACAAGGCGGAGTTCTCTGTGGACGCCATCACCGCCTGCGTGCGGTTGTCCGACCGCTACATCACCGCGCGCTACCTGCCGGACAAGGCGATTGACGTGATGGATGAGGCCGGGGCTCGGGCCCGCATCGGCGCAATGCAACGGCCGCCCAACGTCAAGGACATCGAGGCGGAAATCGAGGCCCTGAAGCAGCAGAAGGAACAGGCCATCAAGGACCAGGATTTCGAGGGCGCCGCCCAGCTCCGCGACCGCGAAAAGGCCACCAAGGAACAGCTCGACCGGATCCTCGGCGACTGGAAGACCCAGAAGGAGGAGCGGCGGGTCAAGGTCAGCGAGGACGACATCCTCCAGGTCGTCGCCAAGTGGACGGGCATCCCGCTCCAGCGCATGGGCCAGTCGGAGACCCAGAAGCTGCTCACCGTGGAACTGGAGCTGGAAAAGGCGGTCATCGGCCAGAAGGACGCGGTCAACGCGCTGGCACGATCCCTCCGGCGCGCCCGGGCCGACCTCAAGGATCCCAAGCGCCCGATTGGCTGCTTCGCCCTGCTGGGGCCGACCGGTGTGGGCAAGACCCTGCTGGCCCGGACGCTGGCTGAACAGATGTTCGGATCGGCCCAGAGCTTCATCCAGCTCGACATGAGCGAGTACATGGAGAAGTACAGCGTCAGCCGCCTCATCGGCTCGCCGCCCGGATATGTCGGCTACGAGGAGGGCGGCCAGCTGACCGAGAAGGTGCGGCGGCAGCCGTACTCCGTGGTGCTCTTCGACGAAATTGAAAAGGCCCACCCCGACGTGATGAACATGCTCCTCCAGATCCTCGAGGAGGGCAAACTCACCGACTCCCTGGGCCGTCAGGTGGATTTCCGGAACACGATCATTCTGCTCACCTCGAACGTGGGATCCGACGTGCTCCGCAAAACGGCGACGATGGGCTTCGTGAAGCAAAGCGAGGGCCACGATTACGACGTCATGCGGGGACGGATCCTCGATGAGGCCAAGAAGTTCTTCCGTCCGGAGTTCCTCAACCGCCTCGACGACATCATCGTGTTCCGGACCCTCGGCAAGCCGGAACTGATCCAAATCCTCGAGCTCGAGGTGAAGAAGATCCTCGAGCGCATCGCCCGCCGGAACGTGCCGGTGCGACTCGACGACAAGGCCCGCGAATTCCTGATCGAGAAGGGCTTCGACCCGCAGTATGGCGCCCGGCCGATGCGACGCGCGGTGGAGAAGTATCTCGAGGACCCGCTCGCCGAGGAGATCCTCCGGGGCACCCTGACCGAGGGGGAGCCGGTGTATGTGTCGGCCGACAAGGAAAAGCTCCTGTTCACCCAGGAGAAACCGACCACCGAGGGGGCGGCGGAAGGCGCCCTGGCATCCTGACTCCGGAGATCCCCCCGGGGAGCCCGTGAGCCGGCCTTCCCGGGATCGTTTCCCAGATTTCACGTGCAGGCTTGCCAATCGGACCGGCAACCTGCATCCATGCGCAGGATGACGCCGTCTCCGGAGACTTCGCCGTTCCCCCCAGAGCGGGGTGAATTGGGCTCCCGGATGCTGGCGCGCTCGGCCGCCGAGACTCCGTACCGGATGCGCATGGCCGAGTCCGCCGAAGACATTCGCGCGGCCCAGACGCTCCGCTTCATCGTTTTCAACCTCGAGCTGAACGAAGGGCTCGAACACTCCTACACCACCCTCCGGGACGAGGATCCCTTCGACGCCGTCTGCGACCACCTGCTGGTGGAGAACAAGGCCACCGGCGAAGTCGTCGGCACCTACCGGCTCCAGAGCGGGGCGAGCGCGGCGCGCAACCTGGGATTCTACTCGGAGCAGGAATTTGATTTCACGCCGTTCCTGCCTCATCGGGACCGGATCGTCGAACTGGGGCGCGCCTGCGTGCACAGCGAGCATCGAAACCTGCCGGTCCTCGGACTGCTGTGGCAGGGGATTGCGCGGTACGGACGCCGGCACGGGACGCGCTACTTCGTGGGTTGCAGTTCGCTGACGTCTCTTGACCCGGCCGTCGGCGCGGCGGCCTACGAAAATCTGCGGCAAGAGCATCTGGTGGAACCCGGGTTCCGAACCCTCCCCACGGAGCGTTTCCGCTGCCCCCTCGACGTGGTCGCGCCCAGTCCGCCCAAGATTCCGAAGCTGCTCCGCGCCTATCTTTCCTTCGGATCCAAGATCTGCGGCCCACCCGCAATTGACCGGGAATTCGGAACGATTGACTTCCTGACCCTTGTGGACATGGACCGGTTCCCCCCGGCAGCCCGGCGCCTGCTTGCGGAATGACGGCGTGCGCCTCCGGTCCCGACGGAACCGTGGCGCTCCCTTCAGGCAGCCGAGCGACCGGGGTCCGGCACTTGAATCAGACCGTGGGCGTAGGTGACCGCGTGGCCGCCGATGCCGACCCGTTCTCCACGATCCTCGCAGAACAGTTCCCCGCCCCGGGAAGAGACCTGAAGCGCCCGGAGCTTGGGACGTCCCAACTGCCGGGACCAATACGGGATCAGCGTGCAGTGGGCCGAGCCGGTGACGGGATCCTCGGAAATCCCGGCGCCCGGGGCGAAGAATCTTGAGACGAAGTCGCAATCCTCCCCCGGTGCGGTCGCGATAATCCCCAGGCAGTCCAGATGCCCCAGTTTCGCCAGGTCCGGCCGGAGCGCGCGCACGGCCTGCTCCGACGTGAGCACGGCCAGATAGTCGCGCGCCCTGGCGGTGACCATTGGGCGCACTCCCAGTCCTGCGACCAGCATTTCCGGCGCCTCGCAGGGCGTCGCAGGCCGCGCGGGAAAATCGAGTGTGAGCCGGTCGTTCTCCCGCGAAACGCCCAGCACCCCCGACCGGGTCTGAAACCGGACCCACGGATCGCGCCAGCCGAGGTGCTCGAACAGCACATGCGCCGCCGCAAGGGTTGCGTGTCCGCAAAGATCCACCTCGACCGCCGGCGTGAACCAGCGCAGGTCAAACACCGGACCGCGGGGCACCATGAAGGCGGTCTCCGAAAGTGAATTCTCGGCGGCGATGGACTGCATCAATGCGTCCGGAAGCCATTCCGCAAGCCAGCACACTCCCGCCGCGTTACCGGAGAAGGCCCGACGAGCAAACGCATCCACATGAAAATACGGAATCGTCATCGAGGAATCTGTCCGACCCCGGGAGCCCCGGCACTCCCGACGATCGCGCCAGCCCATTCTGACGCCGCTTCCGGTTCGCGGTCCATTCCGGTGGTCGTTGCGGCGGGGGCGTCAGGAAACGGGCCGTCGGGCTACTCTTCCCTGCGGTCCAGATCCGGTCCGGGGGGCAGTTCGTCGAATCCCTCAAAATCTCCGGGCCTCAATTCACGCGAGATCCGTTGCTCCTCGTCGAACCAGCGGCCCAAATCCAGCAACCGGCACCGTTCACTGCAAAACGGGCCCCAGCGTCCCGCAAACCAGGTCCCCTGCCGGCGGCATTGGGGGCACCGAATCCGAAGTGCGGAATCGTCGCTCATCGCTGGAACAGGCGGAGCAACAGGGTGAGCACCACACTGAGGACAAGGCTGGTGACGATGGGGACGTGGATGGACACGTTGCCCCGTCGCCAGCTGAGATCTCCCGGGAGCCAGCCGATCGCATGGCCCAACCGAGGTCCCAGCCACCAGAAGAGGGCGCCGAGAACCACCAGCGACGCGCCGGAAAGCATCGGCCATTTTCCGAGGGGTTCCATGGAGAAATGGACCATCGGCACCTCAGGAGAGGATTCCCTGCACGACCTCTCCCTCGACGTCGGTGAGGCGGTAATCGCGTCCCTGGAACCGAAAGGTGAGCCGCTCGTGGTTGAAGCCGAGCAGGTGCAGCATGGTGGCCTGGAGATCATGCACACTGACCTTGTCACGCGCGACGCTGAACCCGAGCTCGTCGGATTCCCCGTACGTCATCCCCCCCCGCACGCCGCCACCCGCCAGCACCATGGTATAGCAGTCCGGGTAATGGTCGCGGCCAAGAATGCTGCCCTTGGCCGTGCGCCCCTCACGGAAGGGCGTGCGGCCAAACTCGCCGCCCAACACCACCAGCGTCTCGTCGAGCAGCCCGCGCTGGCGGAGGTCGGTCAACAGGGCGGCCACCGGGCGGTCCATCGTGGCACACTTGGCGGTAAGGCCATCCCGGATGTCCTCCCCCGGTCCTGTGCCGTGGAAGTCCCAGCCCCAGTCAAAAAGCTGGACGTAACGGACGCCCTGCTCGACGAGCCGTCGGGCGAGCAGACAGTTGTTCGCGAAGGTGGCCTCCCCGGGCCGGGCCCCGTAGGCCTCAAGCGTCGCCGGACTTTCACGGGCGATGTCCATCACCTCCGGCACCGACATCTGCATGCGAAACGCCAGTTCATACTGGGCGATCCGCGTGCGCGTTTCCGGATGCCCCAGCTCCCGTGACTGGATCTCGTTGAGATCGCGGAGGGTGTCGAGACTGTCCCGGCGCAGATCGCGGTCCATGCCTTCGGGATCGGAAGCAAACAGCACGGGCTCCCCCTTCGAACGGCACTGCACGCCCTGATACACCGAGGGCAGGAAGCCGCTGCCGAAGGAATTCCTGCCCCCGTTGGGCTGGACCCCGCTGGAGATCAGCACCACGAAGCCGGGAAGATTCTGGTTTTCGGTCCCGAGGCCGTAGGTCACCCACGCGCCAATGGACGGGCGGCCGGGCCGCGGAGACCCGGTGTACACGAGCAGTTCCGCCGGGGCGTGGTTGAACTGGTCGGTGTTCATGGAGTTGATGACGCACAGATCGTCCGCAACCCGGTGCAGATGCGGGATGGCGTCCGAAAGCCACACGCCCCCGTGACCGTGCCGTGTGAAGGTTCGCGGGGTTCCCAGCAATTTGGGTGTGCCCGAGGTGAAGGCGAACCGCCGGCCCTTGAGGAAGGCGTCCGGACAATCCTGTCCGTCGCGCTTCACCAGCTCCGGCTTGTAGTCAAACAGGTCCAGGTGCGGCGGGGAGCCGGTGAGGTGCAGGTAGATCACCCGGCGGGCACGGGCGGCATGCTGGGGTGCCCGCGAGGTCAGGAGGTCGGCGGGGATGGCACCGGCGGCTGGCGCTGCGGGGAGATGTTGACGGAGCAGCGACCCCAGGGCCAGGGCCCCGAGTCCGTGGGCTGAACGGCCGAGGAAGTGGCGCCGGGTGAGGGCTTGGAGTCGTTCGAGTTTCGGATTCATGATCGTTGGACCCCGCACGGCCGAAGTCAGCGGGGCATCAGCGTTTCGTCGAGGTTCAACAGCACATTGCCCACGACGGTCCACGCCGCGAGGTCGGCAAGGTCCGCGCCCTCCGGGGCGTCACCGAGCGGGCGGGTGGCCAGAGTCTTCGCCTGGTCCGGAGCCGATTCGAACCGCTCCCGAGTGCGCTCATGAAGCGCGAGCAGGCCGGCAAGCTCCCCGTCGCCCGGTGGCCGGGCCAGACAAAGCTGGAACCCATGCCGGGCCTTGTCCGCTGCCGACCCGCCGGCCGAGGCCATCCGCCGGGCCAATGCCTGGGCCGCCTCCAGGTACACCGGGTCATTGAGCGTCACGAGGGCCTGCAGCGGGGTGTTCGACCGTTCGCGGCGCACGAGGCAGACCTCCCGGTTCGGGGCGTCAAAGGTGGCCATGGACGGGTACGGATTCGACCGCCGCCAGGTGGTGTAGAGTGCCCGACGATACCGGTCCTCGCCCATGCTGGGCTCCCAGTCGGTGCCGCTGCCAAACGCTGCGCTCAGCCCCAGCCGGGGTTGCGGCGGTTTGACGGGCGGCCCGTACATCCGGGGGCTGAGCAGACCACCCACCGCCAGGGCCTGGTCCCGGATCATTTCAGCGGAGAGCCGGTTCCGCGGCCCGCGGGCCAGCAGCCGGTTGTCGGGATCCCGCGCTTCGAGCTCCGGCGTCACCCGTGAAGACTGCCGGTAGGTCGCCGAGGTCACGAGCAATCGCAGCATCTGCTTGAGATCCCAGCCGGTCTCCATCAGTTCCACGGCCAGCCAGTCCAGCAGCTCCGGATGCGAGGGCGGTTCGCCCTGCGATCCAAACTCCTCGCTGGTCCGGACCAGCCCGAGCCCGAACACCGCCTCCCAGAGGCGGTTGGCGACGACACGGGCCGTCAGGGGATTGCCGGCGTCCACAAGCCAGCGGGCCAGCGTGAGACGGTCCACCGCGTTCGTGCCTGTTTCAGGGGCCCAAGCAGACGGCAACGCGGCAACGACCTCGGGACCAAGGTCGAGAAAGTTGCCGCGCCGCTGCAACCGGGTGCTTCGTCGCTGTTCACCCCGGAGCTCGCGAAAGATCGGGACGGTCGTATACGGCTTGAGTGCCGCCAACTGCCGCCGTCGTTCCGCCAATTGCAACCGCCGGTCCTCGAGTGCGGGGGCGATCGAGAGGAAATGGCGTCCGATGGCCTCGCGTTGTTCCGCGGTCCGGGATTCTGAAGGAACCTTCAAGGCCGCAAAGACCGCCGGCGGCGTCCGGGCAAATGCCAGGGACCGGTCGTCCGAGGTGCGCTCCAGCCGGATCCCGGCCAGCGTCGCGTGATCCACGCGGGACTGGTGCTCCAGCCGTAGCACCCATTTGGATCCGGGACCGACGATCACCGGTGCCGCCGGGACCAGGTGCAGCCAGTGAGGCTCCCCCAACCGCGGAGCCACGGCCCAGCCGCGCACCGCAGGATCCGGATTGTTGACCACCAACCCGGCATCAAACCCGTCTTCGGAGTAGTCGGCCGCCGCCGCCTGAAACAGGATCTGACGCACGGTCTCGTTGGGATGCAGCACCACCTGCGGTTCCGGCGCAGCCGTTTCGGTGGACTCCCAGACCGTCTGCCGGTGTTCATCAAGCAGCAGCACCCGAAACCCCGCCAGCCGGTCGGAAAACCCGTCGGACCGGTTCCAGACCACCACACGGTCCACCATGCGCCCGGTGGTCAGGTCCACCTCCCACCAGGGATCCGCGCTCGTCTCGGTATGCGTCGTGGATCGCGCGCCGCCGAAATTGCCGTCGGTGTTGCCGTCAATGGCCAGGCGGGCCGGGCCATCGAAGGCGGTGCTGCTCTGCCGGGCCTGGCCGCCGGGCGCCACGTTGTCGGTTCCGGAAAATACCTGCACCTCGGCAAGGGAAAGAATGCGGTCGCGGCCGGGCAGCTCAATGCGCAGGAAGCGGCCGCTGGCCGGGTTGGAGATCGCGGACGCCACCGCGGCCTGAACGCGGCTCAACACGAAGTTGCCGCCCGCATGGCCGACACCCTGGCCGGGAGGTCCGGGGTCAGGCAGGACATGCAGACGAATCCCGGTGATCGGCCCGCCCTCGGATGACGGGAACTCCAGGGTGTACGTGTCCTTCGTTCCCCCGCGGGCGAACCTGGCTGTGCCCTCCTCCTCCAGCGTGACGAGGGCTCCGGCCTCGCTCACGACGCGCTCCGGCCGCAACGGCTCCCAGGAAATCGGAGACTCGAACTGCCCCTCCCAGGCAGCCTGGTCGCGGTCCAGTTCAGGGGTCCGGGTGGTCAACTCGCGCTCGATGGACGCGATCTCCGCCTCCCAGGCCTGGCGCTGCTGTTGCTGCTCCGGCGTGAACAGGGGGTGCACCGGGCTCTCGTCGCCGCGGTCGGCATCCTCGGTGTTGTTCAGAATGGCGAACAGCCGGAAGTACTCCTCCTGAGTCACGGGATCGTACTTGTGGTTGTGGCATTGGGCGCAGGCCATGGTGGTGCCCATCCACACGGCCATGGTGGTGTTGACCCGGTCCACAACGGCGACGTTGCGATACTCCTCGTCGTTGGTGCCGCCTTCGTTGTTGGTCAGCGTGTTGCGGTGGAAGGCGGTCGCGATGAACTCCTCGTCTCCGGCATCCGGCAACAGATCGCCGGCGAGTTGCTCCAGGGTGAACTGGTCGAAGGGCTTGTTGGCGTTGAACGAGCGGATCACGTAGTCCCGGAACGCCCAGATGGTCCTCGGGGGATCATCGGCATACCCGCTGGAATCCGCGTACCGCGCCAGGTCCAGCCAGAGGCGCGCCCAGTGCTCCCCATAGGCCTCCTTCTTCAACAACCGGTCCACCCAGCGTTCGTAGGCCTCCGGTTCGTGGTCCGCGACCACCAGGTCCACCTCATCCAGCGTCGGCGGCAGCCCGGTCAGATCGAGCGCGGCGCGACGCACCAACGTGAGGGCATCCGCCTCGGGCGCAGGGGCAAACCCTTCCCGCTCCATTCTGGCAAGAATGAAGCGGTCCACGGGATTTCGCACCCATCCGGCCGCCCCGACCGGCGGGGGAACCGGGCGCCTTGGGGGAACGTACGACCAGTGGGCGGAATAGACCGCGCCCTCCCGGATCCACTGTTCGATCAGGGCCACCTCGGCAGGCTCCAGAATTTTTCCGGACTCGGGCGGCGGCATCCGGTCGTCCGGATCTGCGGACCGGATCCGGCGGAGCATTTCGCTGGCTCCAGGATTGCCCGGGACAATGGCAGCCCGATCCCCCTTGCGGGCCAGGGCGGCTTCCGGCAGGTCCAGGCGTAGCGCCCGGCGTCCGCCCGTCTGCGCGGCGTCGGGTCCGTGACACTGGAAACAATTTTCGGAGAGGATTCGCCGGATGTCCCGGTTGAACTCCACGGGGTCAGACCCGCCGGCCGCATTCGCGGGGACTCCGAAGAGCCCGGCCGTTCCAATCGCGGCGACGAAGGCCATCCGGAGGGGGAGTGAGCGGATCATGACGACGTGATGGCGGAGCGTGCCTGCCCGGGAAGAATACCCCGGTCACAGCCAACTCTCAAACACCGGTTGCCACGTCAACTGGATGACCGCGGCCCCGGCGCGGATGGGACGTCTCAACGGCGCCGGGTCTTCGAACCCGTGGAGCGATGGTCCCGGTCAGGAGGCCGGCGGGGCCGGTTCAACCGCCCGGGCGTTCAACTCCAGGAAGTCGAGCACCTTGCCGGTGAGGATCTCCTGATGAAGATCCGGCAGCCCGTTACGTTCCTCGAGGATCTTCACCATCTTCTCCGGGGTCGTCTCATTCTGCTCCGCCAGCCGGGCAATCCGCTGCCCGAGTTCCTCACGGGAAACCTTGATCTTTTCAAGTTCGGCGATGCGGCCCAGCACGAATGCCGCCTTGACCCTGCCCTGGGCGGAGATCTGCGCGTTCCGGAAGATCTCGTTCTTCTTCTCCTCGATGGCCTCCTTCGGTACGCCCCGCCGCTGGTTCTCGTTGACGATGTTGTAGACCAGCTGACGCGTTTGTGTGGACACGAGGCTCTCGGGCAGTTCAAAGGTCAGCGGTTCCACCAACTGCGTGAGAACTTCGTCACGGACCGCCTGCTTCGCCCGGAACCGCGCCTCGTTCTCAAGGTCCCGCTGCACGCCGTGCCGCAATTGCGCGAAGTCCGGAGCCCCGAGGGCCCTGGCAAACTCGTCGTCCAGCGCCGGCAGTTCCTTTTCCCGGACGCTGTTGACCGTGACGTCGTAAACGCCCTCCCGGCCCACCAGCTCGGCGATGACGAAATCCGGCGGAAAGGTCACCCGGACCTCGCGCCGGTCACCGGCAACGGTGCCGATCAGCTGGACCGTAAACCCGGGAATGAAGAACGAGTCTGAAATCAGCATCCAGGTGTCCTTCTTCTCGGTGAGACCCCTGGCCGTCGAATTGAACTCGGTGAGCGGCTTGCCATCGCAGGTGCCGGCGTAATTCACCACGACGACATCCCCCGACTGTGCGGGGCGGGCCACCTCATTGTACCGCACCTGCTGCTCGCGCAACGTCTCCAGGGCGCGTTCCACGTCGGCGTCGGTGACGGCGGCCACCTCGCGGCGGACGGACAGGCCCTTGTACTCCGGCAGTTCAAACTCCGGCGCGTGCTCCAGCGTGACCGTGTAGCCGAAGGGTTGCCCGCGTCCGAACGACTGTTCCTCGACGTTGAGGGTGGTGACCACGCGCAGGTTCTGCTCCTTGGTCGCTTCCTTGAAGCTCTCGTCGAAGAGCCGGCGGCGGGTGTCCTCGCGAATCCGCGACTCAAAATTCCTGGCCACCAGGTGGGCCGGCGCCTTGCCCGGGCGAAATCCCGGCAGCTGGGCCATGCGGGAGACCTGCCGGGTGATGTCCTCGAACACCTGCATGACCTTCTCGACGGGCACCTCGACACGGAGCAACTTTTTGCAGGAACCCAGATTCTCAACGGAAACGTTCACGGATTTGATTTTTTCGACAGACATGGACGACCGCGGGGATCCTTTGGACCGCCGACAGCAAAGAACTTGGACTCTAGGAACGCCCGGGAACCCCGGTCAAGAACGGGGTTGCCTCAAGTACAGTTCTCATTTTGAGGGAGTCGCTTCGGGCTGGAGTTGGGCGAGAGCGCACAGGCCCGCAACAATTCCCCGTCCCTCATCGCCATCATCCCATCCCATCCCATCCCAGGCCGGACGGGAAAGCAACGGGACCGTGGACGAACCGGGGACTCCTTGGCGAGGCTCTCCGCATGAAGAACACGTCATGGGCGATGAGGCCGGGCTGGGTGCTGTGGATGGCGGTGCTTTCCACGGTGTTTTCCGGAATGGCTGCGGAGGAATCGGCCCTGGATGCCAAACTGCCGGTCCGCGGCTTCTGCATCGCCGCGCCTTCGGGCACTCGCATCGGCGACTTCAACCGGTTCATCGAGGAGGAACTGGCACCGCGCTCGGTCAACACGCTGATCCTGCGGGTGGACTACGGATTCCAGTTCACCAGCCGCCCGGAGATGGCGGATCCCGACGGGCTTTCCAGGGAGCAGGCGCAACAGATCGCCGCCGCCTGCCGCACGCACGGGATCCGCATCATTCCCCTGGTCAACCTGCTGGGACACCAGTCCTGGCAGTCGCGCTGCGGAACGCTGCTGCGGGTGCATCCCGAGTTGGACGAGACGCCGCTGGTGAAGCTTCCCGAAACGTACGTGTGGCCCAATCCCGACCGGCTCTACTGCAAGAGCTACTGCCCGCGGCATCCGCAGGTGCACGAGGTGGTGTTTCCGCTGGTGGACGAGGTTTGCGATGCCTTCGGGAGCGACGCCTTCCACGCCGGGCTCGACGAGGTGTTCTACATCGGCGAGGACCAATGCCCGCGCTGCCGGGGACGCAACAAGGCGGAACTCTTTGCCGACGAAGTCCGGGCCATTCGCGACCACCTCCGGGGGTCTAGGCGGCAGCTCTGGCTGTGGGGCGACCGGTTGCTGGATGGCCAGCTCACCGGGCTGGGTGAATGGGAGGCGAGCCTCAACGACACCCATGCCGCGGTGGATCTGATTCCCAAGGACGTGGTCATCTGCGACTGGCATTACGAGCGCGCCGACCCGACGCCGGTGTATTTCGCCATGAAGGGGCTCGATGTGGTGAGCTGTTCCTGGAGGAATCCGGATGCCGCCGCCGCCCAGGTTCGGGACATGGTGCGGTTCCGGGAGGTGTCCACGCCGGAGATGCGGTCTCATCTCCGGGGAGTGGCGCAGACCATCTGGTCGGGATCCGGAGGATTCCTCAACCAGTTCAACAGCCGCACCCATGCGCCGGCCTCGCCCGGCTCTGGTGCCGGCAGGACGGAGTCCGCGTGCTTTGTGCGGATGTTCGAGGAAGTGGCCCAATTCCGATAACGCGACCCATGGAACGGCAGCATCCGCCTGTCACGGAATTGAAGGCGTGCCGCCGGGGAGGGTGACCGAGGGACCGGTCACGGGGGGCTCGGTTAACTCAAAGCCTGCGCCGCCTGCGTGAACACGTAACGCGGGAGGGGATGCGACCCCGCCGCGAACACAATGCCCCTCGGGGGCAAAGGCTCCGGACGGTCCCTCCAGACGCTGGAGGTCGCCGCACGTCCCACGACGCCAAAATCACCGCGAATGACCAGCAAGATCCCTGCCTGCACACCACAGGCAACAGCCAACGCTGAGGGAGCCGCCCCGCGCTGGCATGCGCGAGGCGTCGTGGAACAATTCAACAAGTCGCGACGAAATCCGGAATGCGCTTGACAGAGCCCAGGCGTCATTCGACTCCCAATGTGAACTCTTCCCTTCTCGTGATGCACTCACATTTTGTCCTGGACCGGAGGACTCCGAGCTTCCCGGCTATACGAGGTTCCCGGGTACACGCTTTCACGCTCGTCGAATTGCTCGTGGTCATCGCCATCATCGCCATCTTGGCAGCGATGCTACTGCCGGCCCTGCTTTGGGCCAAAGCCAGGGCACATTCGGCCCAATGCTGGAACAACCTCCGGCAGCAGGGGTTGGCCCTTCAGCTTTACGTGAACGACTTCGGCTATTTCCCGGCGATGGCAGTGAAACCGGCCGGCAATGCGAAGAACTGCCTCTATTGGTTCGATGCGTTGGCGCCAAATGCCGGAAACGCCGGATGGGGTGAAATGATCTTCCGGTGTCCAAGCTACAAGGGAGTTTACTTCGATGGCTCCCACCCCTTTCCAAGCGTCGGACCGAGCATCGTGGTCGCCGGTGGAAGTTACGCCTACACGCGTGCGAACCCGGGGAACCACGGGAGGGGAGGCCTTGGAGACGCCCATGTTCCCGAAAGTCCGAGCCGGTGGGTGAAGGACACCGATGTGGTCGCGCCAGCAGACATGTATGCCCTGGGCGATGCGGAGCTGCAAAGGTGGCAGGGAAGCGGGAGGACCGCCGGGGTGTTTGCATTCAGCGGTGGCAGCAGGACCATCGCTGCCATTTACGGCCCCCTCCTTCCACTTTCCCACCCTCGCGCCCGGTTCAACATGCTGTTCGTGGACCAGCACGTTGAGACGGTTCGAACCAACGAATTCTACGGCACGGCTCCGGATCACCGCCGACGCTGGCGCATCGACAACGGGTCCTGAAACCAAGCCAGCGAATTCCCCGCAGCTCCACGGGCTTCACCCGCTCCCGGCGAAGACCAGAATTCAGGGCCAAGGGACAGGGCAGTTGTTGGCGAGCCCCGGGGACGACTTGATGGGACCAGCACGTCGGATCTTCGGAGCCGCGGAGCACCGCCTTGCGGATGGTTTCCGTTCCGCGACCAATCGGGACGCCGCCACGCGAAACCGAACCCTTGTCGTGATCAGGGCCGAGGGCAGGGGGCGGTCCCACGGAATCTGGATGGCGCCCTTGGAGGTGGTGTCGGAGGAAGGTTCCCCGGGGACGGGCAAGGGACAGGCTGGAGTGCTTGAGGCATTTCCAGAGTCAGCTCACCTTGCGACTTGATGGGGCTTTTGAGTCCGCATCCGATCGCCCCTCAGCCAAAGACCTGCTTTCGCAGATCCCGCAGCACGCACAGGTCGCCGGCCAGGCCCTGCATCGGCCGGGCGCCGTTGCGGCGGTGAGTGCCCCAGCGCTACCGCAGGGCGTGGAACATCCCGTCCACATACTCCCGCGTTCCCAACACCGCCCCGTCGGCGAAGTACCGCACCCGCAGTTGCAGGTACTCCGGCAAAGAGACCTTCCCCCGCGCCGCCAACACCGCCAGCACCGCCTCCCGCGAGAATCCCTTCCCCGCCGATCCACCGTCCGGAGCTCTTCCTTGCTCCCCTCCCCCTGTCCGAAGAGCCACATCCGATACGTCGCCAACGCCTGCCCGGGTTCTTGAGCGACCTCCGGCCGTCGTTGGGCCATCGCCACCACCGCGGCCAGGGCCGCACGGGCCGTGGCATCCCCGGCGGCCGCCGCCCTGTACCCGCACCAGCGACAGTCCTTGGGATCCTCCACCAATCCGGCCCGCACCGGATTGAGGTCAATGTACGCCGCTTCACCACCCGCGACATGCAGTGACAATGGGCGACCGGAAATGAGGCGGGAGCCTTCAGACGACGCTGGCGCATGAAGACAGCATCCCCGGATCCATCAGCCACCCGCCATCGCCAGATCTACGGATAGCTGTCCTGTCCCTGCTGGTTTTCTGCAATCGCCCGCTGAATCCGCCGGATGACAGGCGAGGTTCCGCGTTCCGATTTCGTTCGAGGTTGAAGGTTGAGAGTTGAAGGTTGAAAGTTTCCCCGTCCGCGCATTCCCGCTTTCCGCCCGGTCCTCCGAAGCCTTGCGCGAAGGAGGATTTCGCTTTGCCTCAACTCGTGTTCCCAAATCCGCAGCACGCACCAGCCGGCGGCGCGGAGGACGCGGTTCACCCGGCGATCCCGCGCCCGGTTCGCCGCCAGCTTCCTCCGCCAGAACGCCGCGTTGCCCTTCGGCTGCGTCGCGTGCTTGGGACATCCGTGCCAGAAACAGCCGTCCACGAACACCGCCAGCCGCACCTGCCGAAAGACGAAATCCGGCCTCACTCGCAGCAGCCGACGTGAAGAGGCTCTGACTGATTTCCGGTTCGCAGTTTGGGCTTCATTGCCTCGGCTGCTACTCCGCGTTCCGCGTTCCACAATCCGCACTTGAAGCTGCCTCCTCCACCCGCTGATTCCATTCGCCAGCAGCAGCTTCGCCAGCGCCAGCTCCGTGTCCGCATTCCCGTGCGACCGGATGCGCGCCATGACCTCGGACCGCCTGGCTTGGGTGAAGACATCAGGCATGGGAGCAGCTTAACCACGAAACCCTAGCGAACCACACGAAAGCTGAAGTTCCCCTCCTGGGAGGGGCCGGGGGTGGGTTGGGGAAGGCTGCATTTCAACCACGCATGCACACCGATGAACACGGATTTGATGGCCGCAAGAGAACACAAAGAACGCAGAGGATCTGGACCGCTCATCTCCGCTCATCCGCGCTGATAAGCGTCCATCAGTCGTTGCCCGTTTGCCTGGATTGTTTCCACCCCGCGAACGCCACATCCACCCGGTTGCCACTCCACCTTGCCGCTGGTAGATTCGTCGCATGAAACAAATGGCCTATGTCGTTTACCGCGAGGACGAGTTCTTCGTCAGCCAGTGCCTCAATGTGGACGTTTCCAGCTTCGGGGCCACTCGTGAGGAGGCCGTGGCCAACCTCAAGGAAGCCGTCGAACTTTACTTCGAGGGCGAACCCGAATCCGCCTACACGCCCGTCACCGATCTCAACGTCGGCCAGGAGCCGGTGAATGCCTAGACGGCTGGGCTCAACGGACGTCATCCGCGTGCTGCAACAGCACGGCTTCGCCTTTGTCGCCCAGAAAGGCAGCCACGCCAAATACCGCAACGCCACCGGGCGCATCACCATCGTTCCCCACCCGAAGAAGGAACTGCCCATCGGCACCACCCGTTCCATCATCCGGCAATCCGGCCTCACGCCGAAGGACTTTGGTATCTGATCTCGCACCGCGGCCCCGTTCTGTGTTTGCCCGGCTTTGCTGAACAGGTCAGGCATGGGAACAATTTAACCACGAACCACACGAAAGCCGAAGTTCCCCTCCCGGGAGGGGTCAGGGGTGGGTTGACCGCGAACCAGACGAAATCCACTGGCCGCAAAAGAACGCACTGAACGCAGAGGCATTGGAACTCACCGCCGGGCGGCGGCGGCATAAATCTCCACCAGCCCGCGCAACTTCTTCAGCCCCATGCCGCGCGAGTTGCGCAACTGCTCCCACGGCTTCTCGGCGTAGAAATAGACCGGATCACCGCGGCGCGTGACCACCCACGCCTTCCCGGTGACGGCCTCCAACTCCCCCAAGGTCCGCGCGTCGTTGACGAAATCGTGGCGCACCCGCTCCCACTCGGCGGCCAGGGCTTCCTCCTCGGAATTCGCGGGCACAAACGCGGCCTCCGCCAGTTCCGCCTCCCATTCCGTCGGCAGCTCGATCTCCCGCGAACTGAGCTCCCGCCAGCAGGCTTCACGTTTGGACGCCTCCCCGGGGTTGCCTTCCTGACGCGTGATATGTTCATGGGTCGCCTTGGCCGCTTCCTTCAGCGTCTCGCACAAGGCGGTCGAGCACCGTTGTTCATTCCAGATTTGATCCAGATTGATGCGCCGCCCGGAACGTTCCGCCAGCAATGCCACCGCGTAGGCCACACTGTTGGCGCGGTAACCCTCGAGTTCCAGCGTGTCGAACAACTTCTCCGCCGCCCGCCAGAGGATGGCCTTGGCCACGGCATGTTTGAAATAGTTCTGGTCCACCACCGGCTCGCCATCCTCCTCCATCCGTTCGGCCATCCGGTTGAAATTCTTTTCCGCGCCCAGACACACCAAATGCGGCAGTCCCAGCCAAGAGTGTTCATATTTGGCGAGGTCCGTCTTGGTGAACTTCTGGTGGTTCGGGTTCTGCTTCTCCCAGTCCCGACGCCGCGCCGGGGTGCCCTGGCGCGCCTTGTCGTCCAGATACGAGCCGCGCGCCCGCTCGTAATGCCAGTGTGTTCCGCTGGCTAGGCCACCGATGGCCGGCGCCCAGACACTGCGGGACAGCTTCTCCAAGTTGTGGTGAAACGGCCCGTTGGCCGCCAAGTCTGCCGCGTTGACCTTGTTCTGGCGGTTGGCGTAGCGGGCGATCTGCGGGACCAGTTCGCCAATCCGCTGCGGCTCATTCAACACGGTCAGCTTCACCTGGACCACCACTTGCGCGATGTCCAACCGCTCCTTCTTCTTCGCATGATAGACGCTGGCCGTGGTTTGCCCGCCGTTGCCAATCTGGAAATTTCTCATCCAGGCCAAGGCGCTCTGGCCACCTCCGACAGCGACTCCCCCAGCACCTCCCGTTGCGGCTCCGTCAGTCCCTCCGTCATCTTGTTGATCAGAATCTCCACGATGTGCCGGTTCTGCTCCGTCATCGCGATATGCGGATAAAGCAGTCGTACCGTCGTGCCTTGGAAGACCTCACGCTTCTGCCAAAGCCCGAGATAGTCGCCGTGCGGGTCCAGGATCAGCAGCGGGTAACCCCGGTCAATCAACTCCCGCAGAATCCGCCGGGCTGCCACCGTCTTGCCGCCATCAGTCATGGCGAGGATGGCGAATTTTCGGGCCACGACGCGGTCGGCGGAAAAGGCGAGGCCACGTCCCGCCGCGCGATCAGCGTGCCGATATGCAGCGGCGTGTGGCCGGGAATCCCGCCCGCCAGCAACTCCTTGATCGCCGCCGCTGGCGGATGCAGCACCTCCGCCGTCGGCTGCACCGGATACGTCAGCGGGAAGAGGTTCTTGAACCCGCCGTCCGCCGGCGTGCTGCCGAGAATCAGCACCCCCGCCTCCAACTGGTCCCGGCTGTTGGAGAGGATCGTGTCCTGCAGGGAAAGACCTTCGTTCGACAACTCTTGCGCCGCTTCGTAGGGGAAAACGGGTTGTAGCGGCTGATGCTGACCACCCGGCCCCAGACATAAATCCCTTGCGTCCCCGTCCGTGCCTCATCCGGCACTTCCATCTGCACCGCCACCAAGTCGCCGACACGGGACTTGAATCCATCCGTGTTGAAGCCGAACCGGAAGTCTTGGCTCCAAAGAACGAAGCCAACGTTTTGCCATGTTTCCTGGGTCACAGGCGATGTTCCAATCTAGAACACTTTTCAGGGCGCAGTCACGCAAAGTGGCTGAAAGATGCCTCGAATGCAGCTAGTCAATTTAGTCGGTGAACGTGTTAAACTAGCACGTCGCCGCCGGAATCCACCGCTTACTCAAGACGAGCTTTCGGGCCAACTCGCCGCGTACGGAATCCAGCTTGACCGCGTCGCCATTTCAAAAATCGAAGGTGGCAGCCGCTACGTGTCCGACTTCGAGGTCCGTGCGTTCTCCAAGGTTCTCGGGGTTTCTCCGGCGTGGCTGCTGGGCATGGAGAAGTGAGGTATGCCGGCATTCTACCGCGCGACCTTTGCCGAATTTCTCGCGGATGAGCCTTCGCGAGTCTTGGGCGTGCTGGCGTCAAGAAGTGCCCAGCAGGGCTTCACCAATTTGAAGCAGCGGCAAACGCGTGCTTGGGAAAAGCAAATTGCGGCCCTCCGCGCGACAACGGCGGCACTCGCGGTCAGCGTCCCAACCAGCGCCCGGTGGGGCGTGCTCTTGGAGTATCCGATCCCAAGGCGGCAGAAGCGGATTGACGCGGTAATCCTCGCGGCTGACGTGATCTTTTGCCTGGAGTTCAAGACGGAGGAGCGGGAACACAAGGCCGACGCTCGCCAGCAGGCAGAAGACTACGCGCTGGACCTTCGGGACTTTCACGAGGAAAGCCGGAACCGGCGTATCATCCCCGTGGCCATCGCACTGCGCGCTGGCGCGGCGCCAGTAGGCAGGAGTGCGGCAAGCACGGAAGTCGTGCGGCCAGTCGTTTCTGCGAATGAGAGCCAACTGGCTCATGTGATCGAGGTGGGGCTCGCAGCGGAAACTTCCGGCGGGTCGCAGCTTGATGTTGCCCGCTGGGATAGCTCCGCTTACCGGCCAGTCCCGACGATCATCGAAGCCGCCGAGGCGCTCTTTGCCGGTCACGATGTTCGGGAGATAGCCCACTCGCACGCGGGAGCAACGAATCTCACCGCAACGTCGGCGCGGCTTCTCGAAATCATCCGGGACGCGCAAGCTCACCGGCAAAAGCTCGTTTGCTTTGTTACCGGCATCCCAGGGGCAGGCAAGACACTCGCTGGTCTCAATGTGGTTCACAACCCAGCCCTGCGGGCAGGTGGACGTACGCCGGGCGTGTTCCTCTCCGGCAACGGTCCTCTCGTCAAGATTGTGCGGGCGGCCATTGAGCGGGACTTCAAGCGCCGCTCAAAGCAAGGGGGAGAAGACAGAACAAGCGGCACCTTCATCCAAAACGTGCATGAGTTCGTGCGCGATGGCCTTGCCAAACCGGGAGAACCCCCGGCCGAGAACATGGTTGTGTTTGATGAGGCGCAGCGGGCGTGGAACGCGAAGCAGAACGAAAAGAATACCGGGAGGAGCGAGTCAGAGCCCGCGACGGTTTTGGGCATCATGGACCGCCACGAGGACTGGGCGGCGGTGGTTGCCCTCGTTGGCGGTGGACAGGAAATCAATGTTGGCGAGGCCGGCCTTTCCGAATGGGGGCGAACGATCCGGGACCATTTCCCACACTGGCAGGTGGCTGTCTCTCCCGGCGCGCTCGTTGGAGATGCCAGCGTGGCCGGCCACCAGTTGTTTGCAGACAACCAGCGCGGGAGCGTTGCGGTGCGCGAAGAACCGTCGCTGCATCTGGACGTGAACCTTCGCGCTTTTCGTGTCCAGAAACTGACGGAGTGGGTGAACGCTGTGCTGGCAGCAGACACCGGGCGAGCGAAGTCCTTGATGGGGCAACTGGAAGACTTCCCGTTAACAATGACCAGGGAACTGGCGGTCGCGCGCAATTGGCTTCGCGAGCGGACGCGAGGTTTACGGCGATGCGGCTTGGTTGCGAGTTCAGGTGCCATCCGACTTCGCGCTCACGGCTTGGAGCTTTCGTCGGGATTTCGCCAAGGGAACCGTGATCTGTATGTGCATTGGTTCCTGAACCATCCGCCGGATGTTCGTTCGTCGAACCAACTCGAAGTGGCGGCGTCCGAATTCGAGTGCCAGGGCCTCGAACTGGATTGGGTGGGAGTTTGTTGGGGCGGAGATCTGTCTCTCGATCCAGCCGTGTCCGGCTGGGAGTTCCGACATTTTGCAGGCTCAAAGTGGCAGGATGTGGTTTCGCCGGTTGACCGCGCGTATCTGCTCAACACCTACCGCGTCCTCCTCACGCGAGCACGTGAAGGGAGCATCGTTTGGATTCCCCACGGCGACGCCGACGACCGCACTCGCGACGCGCCACGGTTTGACAGAATTGCCGATCACCTCCGAACCTGCGGACTCTGCGAGGTTTGAACGAGCCGCTGCGAGTGTGGCGGCGGGACAGGAGTTCGGCGAAACCGGGCAGTCCCAGTTGCTCCGTGGGCACCTGCTCGATGCCGTGGCCGTGGTCGAGGGCGTTGTCAGGGTGCAGACCCGGAAAGAGGAACAGCAGGGCGTGCCACCCGGGGAGGAATTCCGCGTCTGGCAGGGCGCTGCGGTCCAGCCGGGCCAGACGCTTCAGCTCGCAGGCGGCGGCGAGGCGGGACTGCAGAGCGCACGCGTCCCGCCGGACGGAATCGTGCGTGTGGCTCTGTTCGCGGCGCAACGCCGCGAACGGCACGCCAG